>JBOGSD010000115.1:0-24624 GCA_050695215.1 bacterium | reverse complement strand
GGACTCTTCGCCGCCGTCGCCGCCGCCCTTCTGACGGGACCGGACATCAGCAGCGTCGGCAGGGCGCTGGCGCAGTTTCCCGGATCGTCGCTCTCCCAGCCTCAGACCGCACAGCCCTCCGCGCCGGTGGCGGCATCGCGCCGCGCGACCGTCAAGAAAGCGCCGTCGGATCGAGCCGCGGCTCCGGGCACGCCTTCGAGCGGCGGGCCTGCGCCGGCTCCGTCGCCGGCTCGAGCCCCATCCCGCCCCCCGAACGCCGCGCCGCGGCCGAGTGGTGCCGAGCAGGCGCAGCCATCGTCTGGCGCGCCCGCGGAAGTGCCCAGGATCCAGCATTTCTATGGTCTGATGGACAGCGGCATCGCGCTCTACAACGACGGTTGGTACGGCCCCGCGCTGGCCCGCTTCCGCCGGGCCGCCTCGGTCATGCCGGGGTCGCCCTACGCGCACCTGTGGTGGGGCCGCGCGGCGGTTGCGGCGGGGCGCCCCGACGAGGCCCGTGAGCCGCTCGAGCGTGCGGTCGCCCTCGCCCGCGGCGGCGAGGTGGCGCGCAAGGCGCTCTTGCTGCTCCAGCAACTGAACGGACCCCCGTAGCGCCTGATGTAGGATAGAGGCGGCCCGCGAGCGGCCGCCGGTCGCCCTCAGGCGACCCGGCCTCGCGTGACGCTGTGGTGGACCCTGCGCCGTCGCTGGAAGTCCCGTCTCTTCCTCGTGCTCCTGCTCGCCGTGGTCGTGGTGGGTGCGTACGCGTGGTACGTGCGCGGCGCCGGCATCCGGCCGGTGATCGTGGCGCACCGCGAGTTCCGCTGGGACATCCGCACATCGATGCCGCGGCCGCGGACGGAAGTGACGGCGGCAGCCCTCGGCGGCCGCATCGTCGTGATCGGAGGCTTTGACGGCTTTGCGCGGACCACGGCGACGGTGCAGATCTATGATCCGCGGGCCAACGCCTGGAGCGTGGGGCCGCCGCTGCCGCGCCCGATCCACCACGCCATGGCCGTGACGCTGGAGGACCGCCTCTACGTGATCGGGGGATTGATCGGCCCGCGGCTGGCGCCCACCGACCGCGCGTTCGTCTTTGACGGAGGCGCTTGGCGCGCCATCGCGTCCCTGCCGGAGCCCGTGGGCGCGGCCGGGATCGCCGTGCTGGATGGCCGAATCCACGTGGTCGGCGGCAGGGGCGGCCGCGGGGACGTCGCCGCGCACTACGTCTACGATCCCGCCGCCGACGGCTGGACACCCCGCGCCGCGCTGCCGGCCGCGCGGGATCATCTGGCCGCCGCGGTCCTGGACGGGCGGCTCTATGCGACGGGTGGGCGGCTGGAGGGCGCGATCTCGCGCAACGTCACCCGGGTGGACGTCTATGATCCCCAGACCGACGCCTGGAGCGAGGGGCCGCCCCTCGTCCACGCGCGGTCAGGGCACGCCGCGGTGACGCTGGGGCCGTGGATCTTCGTCTTCGGCGGAGAGGAACCGGGGGAGACGATCGCGCCGGTGGAGATGCTGGCAACCGCGCGTTGGACGGCGCCTACCCGCCTGCCGACGCCCCGTCATGGCCTCGGGGCCGCGGTGATCGCGAATACGGTCTACCTGGTGTCGGGAGGGAAGCGTCCGGCCCTCTCGGTCTCCGGCGCCAACGAATCCCTCACGGTGGTCTTCCCGCCGAACTAGGATGAGGGAAGAAGACATCCGCGAGCGAGGTGACCGATGAAGTTCGTGACCTATCAGGGTGATGACGGACCGCGTTCCGGCATCGTGGACGGCGAGGCGGTCTACGACCTCTCCGCTCTGCACCGGCGGCTGCTGCGGAGCGAGGAGAAGGGTGCGGGAGAGCCGATCCCCCCTGATCTGCTCGCCTTTATCGAACGTGGGTCGCTCGCGCTGGCGCGGCGGTTGCTGACGCTGGCCCGCTCGCTGCGCGGCGGGGCGCGCCGGTCGGTGGTCAGGCCGCTGGCGGAGGTCCGGCTGCTGGCGCCGATCCCCCGGCCGCGCAAGAACCTCTTCTGCACGGGACACAACTACGCGAAACACGTCGCCGAGAGCGGCCGCCCGATTCCCGAGCATCCCGTCTGGTTCACCAAGCCCCCGACGGCGGTGATCGGGCCGCTGGCCCCGGTGCTGCACCACCAGGCCACCCGGGCGCTGGATTATGAGGTGGAGCTGGCGGTGGTCATCGGCAGGCGCGGGCGGGACATCCCGCAGGCGCGGGCGCTCGAGTACGTCTTTGGCTACACGGTGATGAACGACGTGACGGCGCGCGACGTCCAGCGCCAGCGGGGCGGGCAGTGGTTCAAAGGCAAGGCCATGGACACCTTCGCGCCGCTGGGTCCCTGGATCGTGCACCGCTCCGCCATCCCCGACCCGCAGCGCCTGACCGTCCGTTCGCGCGTCAACGGCCGCCTACGCCAGGAGTCCTCCACCGCCGACATGATCTTTCCGGTGGCCGCCCTGATCGCCGATCTCTCCCGGGGCATAACGCTCGAGCCCGGCGACATCATCGCCACGGGCACCCCCGCGGGCGTGGGCATGGGCATGACGCCGCAGACCTGGCTGCAGCCCGGCGACCTGGTGGAGGTCGAGGTGGACGCGATCGGGACGCTCAGTAACCTGATCGTCGCCCCGCGGGGCTAGGTGAGGCCGTCCGCGGCTACCGTCCGAGGTAGCGGTTCGTCCAGAGGATCCCTTCCTTCGCCGACGGCTTGTTCGGGATCTGTCCGATCTCGAACAGGAAATCCAGCGTCTTCTGCATGATCGGTTCGCTCATCCGGCCGTCCTCCGATAGGGCGGGGAGGAGGTCCGGCATGATCCGGGCCAGGAACGCGGGATCGCGGGCCACGTGCTTGCGCATGTGGGTGGCCGCCGTGGCCGGGTCGGACCGCATCAACCGGTAGCCTTTCTGCACCGCGCGCACCCACCGCCGCAGCACGTCTGGATTGCGGTTCGCGTAGACGTTGTGCACGGCGATGCCCGTGTAGATGATCCCGTCCAATTCGGGGACGTCCCCCGCCGAGGCCTTGATGATGAAGACCCCGTAGCCGTCCACCTCGGCCACGTTGGGCGTGGGCGCGGACAGGTGGAAGGCGTCGATCTGCCGCGTGCGCAGCGCCGCCAGCAGAGAGCCGCCACCCCCGACGGAGATCAACTGCACGTCGCGGTCGGGGTCGATCCCTGCCCGCTTGAGGTAGTAGCGCAGGTAGACGTCCGTGGCGGCGCCGGGCCGCGTGACCCCCAGCTTCAGCCCCCGCAGGGCCGCCAGCCGCTGAGCCAGCGGGGTGGCCCGGCTGATGCCCTTCGCCCGCGCCACCTCAGGATGCATCACCATGTCGAGCGTGACCCGTTTCGTCAGATTGTAGATGAAGAGCATCTGCTTCCCCTGCCGCCGCAGCTCGACCGCCTGGAAGGGGTCGGCGTCGGTGATCTGCACCTGGCCGGAGACGAGGGCGGCGGTGGCCAGCGCCCCGCTCTCGACCTCGAAGAGTTCCAGGTCAATGCCCTCCTCGGCGAAATAGCCCGCCGCCTCGGCGATGAAGACAGGGGCCATGAAGATCGTCCCCGTGTGGACCTCGCGGATCTTCACCCGGGGCGCCTGCGCGGTCGCCGCCGCCGTCCAGGCCATGACCGTGACCGCCACGGCGAGGGCGGCCAGCGTGAGCCTCACCTGTCGCATCCCCATCCCTCCTTTTAATGTGACTGTCAGATCCTTGCGTGTGTCGGCATCGTCAGACGACGTCTCTGGCGATGCCGCGTTTGGGACTCCAGCGCATCAGGTAGTTCCCCAGCGCGGTGATGGCGTAGTTCATCAGCAGGACGACGACCAGCAGCGAGAGGATCCCGGCGAAGAGCCCCGGCGTGTCCAGCAGCCCCGCCTCCCGAGCGATCAGGTGGCCGACGCCCCGGTTGCTGGAGATGAACTCCCCCACGATCGCTCCGATCATCGCCTGGGGCACCGTGATCTGCAGCGCCGCGACGATGAAGGGCGTGGCCGCGGGGAAGATCACCTTCCGCTGGAGGTCCCACCCCGAGGCGCCCATCACTCTGGCCACCTGCTGCAGAGGCAGAGGCGCCGAGCGGATGCCGGCGACCGTGTTGATGAAGACGATGAAGAAGACCATGATCGCCGCGACCGCGATCTTGGAGGTGATGCCCAGCCCGAACCAGAGGATGAAGAGCGGGGCCAGAGCGATGCGAGGGATCCCATAAAACGCCACGATGAACGGCTCGAGGATGCGGTAGAGCAGGTCTAGCCGGGCGAGGGCAAAGCCCAGCAAGAGGCCGGCTGTGGCGCCGATCAGATACCCGCTGAGGGCCTCGGTGATCGTGAACCGGAGGTGATAGAAGAGGTTCTCCCTGGTGATCAGGTCCCACAGCGCGGCCATGATGGCGCTGGGCTTGCTGATGAAGAACTGGTCGACCAGTCGGCCGGAAGCCAGTTCCCACCCCAGCAGGAAGAGGATGCCGAACGCCACACGCCCCGCAGCGAGCGTGAGGGCATCGGTGCGCTGCCGGCCGCGCTCCAGGCGCTCGACGTCCCGCAGCACGCGGTCGCTGCGACTCTCGGGGGCCGCCGGCAGGGCAATCTCGCGGCCGTCCACTTCAGCTCACCTCCAGCCCGACATCGACGATCTCTTCCTTGAGACCGACGTCGATGATCTCTTCCTTGAGATCCCGCCAGAGCAATTCGTAGAACGCCGGGAAATTCGGATCGGCGTGGATGCGGAAGACGTCTCGGGGCCGGGAGATCGGCACGCTGTAGAGCCGCTTGATCGTGCCGGGCGCCCGGCTGAACAGCACGACCTCGTCGGAGAGCGCGATGGCTTCGACCAGGTCGTGGGTCACGAAGACGATGGTCTTGCCCGTGCCCTCCCAGAGTTTGAGCAGTTCGTCCTGCAGGATCACGCGTGTCTGCGCGTCCAGCGGCCCGAACGGCTCGTCCATCAGAATCACGTCGGGATCGTAGATCAGTGTGCGGACCAGCGCGGCGCGCTTGCGCATCCCGCCGGAGAGCTCGTAGGGGTAGTGGTGCTCGAAGCCGGCCAGCCCCACGAGGGCGACGTACCGATCCGCCTGCTCCCGGCGGCGACCGGGCGGCAGGCCGCGAAACTCCAGCGCCACCTCGACGTTCTCGCGGAGCGTCCGCCAGGGAAAGAGGTTGTCATCCTGGGTGATGTAGCCGACGTCGGTGTTGATCCCGCGGATGGTCCGGTTCTTGTAGATCACCGCTCCGTCGGTGGGCAGGACGAGGCCGGCGATCATGTTCAGGAGGGTCGACTTGCCGCAGCCAGAGGGGCCGATCAGGCTGACGAAGCGTCCCGGGGCCACCGCCAGGTTGACGTCGCGCAACGCCAGGAGGGCGCGCCGGTCCGGACGATCGCCGCGCGCCACGAAGGCCTTGAAGACCCCCCGGGCCTCGATGATCGCATGATTGGCCGCGGCCACGCTTCGCTGTGAGTCCATCCGGCGCGCCTGCTACCTTCGCCCGGGGCGTCGGCCCTCCCTCCATCACCCCGCTCTGGCAGATTCGCCCGCCCGGCCCCCCCGGTCGCGGCACCGCGTGATAATGTGAACGGTGGAGTGGACGTCGCCACCCTCGCCGCCGCGCTGCCGGACCACACCCTCCTGGGCGATCCCACACGGACGGTGCGCGGCCTGGCGTACCACTCCGCCGCGGTGCAGCCGGGCGACCTTTTCGCCGCCATCCGCGGCTTCGTCCACGACGGGCATGCCTTCGTCCCCGATGCCGTGGCGCGTGGGGCGGTGGCGCTGCTGGTCGATCATCCCCTCGAGGCGGGCGGCCCCGGGGGCGAAGGCGCCTCGCAAATCGTCGTCCCGGACACCCGCGCCGGCCTGGCCCATCTCGCGGCCGCCTTCTACGGCCATCCCTCGCGGGCCATGACGGTCATCGGCGTCACCGGCACCAACGGCAAGGGCGTGACCACCTACTTCCTGGACGCCATCCTGGCCGCCGCCGGCCGCCGCACCGCGCTCATCGGCACGATGGGCGCGCGGGGCCCGTCGGGGATCATCGAGACCGTGCGCACCACCCCGGAATCCCTGGACCTGCAGCGGCTGCTGGCCCGCCTGCGCGACGAGCGCGTCACACATGTGGCGATGGAAGTGGCCAGCCACGCCCTCGCCCTGCGGCGGGTGGAGGCGGTGCGTTTCGCGGCCGCCGTCTTCACCAACCTGACCAGGGATCATCTGGATTTCCACGGCACCTTCGACGCCTACCTCGGCGCCAAGCGGCGCCTCTTTGAGATGGTCGAGCCGGACGGGGTGAGCGTCGTCAACGCGGACGATCCCGCCGCCGAGGCGATGGCCCGGGCCAGCCGCGCACGGGTGGTCCGCTACGCGATGAGGCAGGGCGGGGCCGGCCCGCAGGCGCCGGTCGATCTGCTGGCGGCAGAGCTCCAGTTGAATCTGGACGGGACGACCTTCACCGCGGTGGCCGGCCAGGAGCGTCTGCCCGTACGGCTGCGCATCGGCGGGGGGTTCAACGTGGCCAACGCGCTGGCGGCGCTGGCGACGGGGACGGCGCTGGGCGTGCCGCTACCCGAGGCAGCGGCGGCGCTGGAGACGGTGACGGGCGTGCCCGGCCGGTTCGAGCCGGTATGGGAGGGACAGGACTTCGCCGTCATCGTGGACTACGCGCACACCCCCGACGGCCTGGAGAACGTGCTGCGCACCGCCCGCCAGATCGCCCGCGGGCGCGTCATCATGGTCTTCGGCTGCGGCGGCGACCGCGACCGGACGAAGCGCCCGTTGATGGGGCGGCTGGCGGTGACGCTGGCCGACCTGGCGGTCGTCACTTCGGACAACCCGCGCAGCGAGGATCCGCGAGCGATCGTCGAGGAGATCCTGCAGGGCATCCGCACCATGCGGACACGCAACCGCTATCAAGTGGAGGTCGACCGGAGGGCCGCCATCGAGAAAGCGATCGCCGCCGCCGGCTCCGGCGACGTCGTGGTCATCGCCGGGAAGGGACACGAACCGTACCAAGAGATCGACGGCGTCCGCCACCCCTTTGACGACCGCGTCGTGGCTCGCGAGGTCCTGCGTGCGCGGGCGGGGAAGCCGCCCTCGGGCGGGCCGGCGTCGGGGGCCGGGCGAGGGATGCTCACGCTCGCCGAAATTGCCGAGGCCACCGGCGCGCAGGTGCGCCCGCCGATGAAACTCGGGCAGCTGGCGGGGCGCAGGGTGCAGGGGGTCTCCAGCGACACGCGCACCCTCCGCTCTGGGGATCTCTTCGTGGCCCTGCGGGGGCCGCGCACCGACGGGCACCGCTTCATCGGGGCGGCGGCGTCGAAGGGGGCGGCCGGCGCGGTGGCCGCGGCGCTGGCCAACGATCTCGACCTGGGGGCGATGCCGGTCTTCCTGGTGCCGGACACCCTGCGCGCCCTCGGCGCCATCGCGGCGCGCTACCGCCGGGGGCTGGCCGCGGAGGTGATCGGGGTCACCGGCAGCGTCGGCAAGACCTCCGTGGTGCTGCTCACCGCCTCGGTGCTGGGACAGCGCTTCCGCGTCGTGCAGTCGGAAGAAAACTGGAACGCCGAGATCGGCGTCCCCCTGACGCTGCTGCGCGCCCAGGCCGGCACCACGCAGGTGATCGTGACGGAGATGGCCATGCGGGGGCCGGGAGAGATCCGAGACCTGGTGGACCTGGCCCGGCCGCGCATCGGGATCGTCACCAACGTCGGAGAGGCCCACCTGGGGCGGCTGGGCAGCGTCGAGCAGATCGCCGCGGCCAAGGGCGAACTGATCGAGGGGCTGCCGGCCGACGGCGTGGCGATCCTGAACGCGGACGATCCGTGGACCGACCGGCTGGCGGCGCGGGCGCGCTGCCGCGTCGTCCGGTTCGGGCTCGAGGGCGCAGAGGAGGTGCGGGCGGAGTCGATCAGGGCGGGAGAGCGGACCATCGCCTTCCGGCTGCACGCCGGGGAGGACTCGGCCGATGTGGTGTTGCCGCTGGCCGGGCGCCACCAGGTGGCCAACGCGCTCGCCGCGGCCGCGGCGGGGATGGCGCTGGGGGTGCCGGCCGGCCTAATCGGCGCAGGACTGGAACGGGCGGCGCACCCCTCCCGGCGCCTCCAGATCGAAGAGGCCGGTCCGCTGCTGATCCTCGACGACAGCTACAACGCCAGCCCGCGCTCGGTGCGGGCGGCGCTGGAGGCGCTGGCGCAGATCGCCGGACCGCGCCGGCGTGTCGTCGTGCTGGGGGACATGAAGGAACTGGGCGACGCCTCCGCCGACCTGCACCGTGAAATTGGGCGGGAGGCGGCTCGCAGCGGCGTCGCGCTCGTCGTCGCGGTGGGACCCGAAGCGCAGGCGCTCGCCGAGGGAGCGAGGGAGATCCTCAGCTCGGCGGCGGTCGCCCACGCGGCCGATCCGGACGCCGCCATCGCCGTGCTGCGAGAGGCGCTGCGTCCCGGCGACGCCTTGCTGGTGAAGGGGTCGCGCGCGATGGGGCTGGAGGCGGTCGTGGAAGCGCTGCGCACCGCCGCCGTCGCCTCCTAGATGGAACGCGCGGCGGTGGCGGGGTTGCTGGCAGCCGCGCTGGTGCTGCTGGCGGGCAGACGGGTCATCGAGGCGCTGGCTGGTTGGGGGGCGCGGCAGACGATCCGCGAGGAAGCCCCGGCGCGCCATCAGGAGAAAGCGGGGACGCCCACCGGCGGCGGGATCCTGCTGCTGGCCGCCGCCATCCTGGGCACCCTCGCGGCGGTGCGGCCCTCGGTCGCCGTGGCCGCGGTCATCCTGATCATGGTGGGCTTCGGCGCGATCGGACTGGCGGACGACCTGCTGAAGGTCCGGCGCGGGCGCAACCTGGGGCTGCGGGCCCGCGAGCGGCTGGCGGCGCAGGCGCTGCTGGCGGTGGTCGTCGGCGTCTACGGCTTCGTCGCCGCGTCCGCGGGGGGCAACCTCGCGATTCCCCGGGTGGGAGCGATCGCCCTGGGCTGGCTCTACGTCCCATTCGCCGCGCTCTTCGTGATGGCGTTCGTCAACGCCGCCAATCTGGCCGATGGCCTGGACGGGCTGGCCGCGGGGCTCGGCGCCGTCGCCGCGGCCGCCTACGCCGTGATCGCCTTCCGCGCGGGGGTGGCGGATGTGGGCGTGGTGGCGTCGGCGGTCGGCGGCGCGTGGTTGGCCTTCTTGTGGTTCAACGCCCACCCGGCCCAGGTGATGATGGGGGATGTGGGGTCGAACGCGCTGGGCGGGGCGCTGGCGGCGCTGGCGATCTTCACGCAGACGGAGGTGCTGCTGGTCGTCGTCGGCGCCGTCTTCGTCGCGGAGGCGGTCTCGGTGCTGGCGCAGGTCGCCTACTTCAAGGCCACCGGGGGCCGCAGGATCTTTCGCATGAGCCCGCTGCATCATCACTTCGAACTGGGCGGGTGGACGGAGCCGCAGATCGTGACGCGCTTCTGGCTGCTGGGCATCCTCGCGGCGGTGCTGGGTCTGCTCTTGAGCTGAGGTGTCGGCATGAACGCGCTGGAATTGTTTCTGAGAGAACACGCCATCGTCCACTCGGCGGAACTGGTGACAGGGGAGTCCCGCTCGATGGAGGACACGGTGCTGCGAGACCTCGACGAGGCGCAGATCCGCGCCCGCCCGCACGGGTTGAACTCGCTGGCCTGGATCTTCTGGCACATCGCGCGCTGCGAGGACGTGGCGGTGAACGCGGTGGTCGCCGCCCGGCCGCAGGTGTTCGATGACGAGGGCTGGCCGGTGCGGCTGCGCATCGAGCGGCGCGACATCGGCACCGGCATGAACGCCGAAGAGGTGGCCGAACTCAGCGAGCAGATCGACGTCCCCGCCCTGCGGGGCTACCGCCTGGCGGTCGGGCGGCGCACCCGCGAGGTGGCGCAGGCGCTGCCGGAGGCGGACTGGGAGCGCACGGCGGCCGTCGAGGACATCGGGCGGGCGAGCGCGCAGGGCGCCTTCGGCCCCTATCCGGAGGCGGCGTGGGTGCAGCGGTTCTGGCGGGGCAAGAGCAGCGCCTGGTTCCTGCACTATCTCGTCGTCGGCCACAACATGATGCACATCGGGCAGGGGCGCTGGGTGCGCAAACTGATCCTGGGGAAGGGCATGGTCTGAGATGACTCGCGTCACGAAGCTCGGTCTCCTGCTCGCCGCCCTGTGAACGCCTCGCCGGTGCACGTGATCGGTCCTTCCGGAACAGAAGGCTCGACGGTGATCGACTATCTGCTCCGTCGCGGCGGGTCCACGATCACCGCGCACGACCTGGCGCCGGGACCGGAGGAATTTGCCACAGCCTTCCGGCGGACGCACCAGTGGCTCGCGCCCGAGGAGCGGGATGTCGCCCTCACGCGGCTGCTGGATGCGCCGGTGGAGATCCACTACCGTGCGCGGTATCTGGAGGGCATCGATCGAGCCAACCTGATCGTCGTGCCGCAGTCCTGGTTCCGCCATCCGGAAAACGAGCCCCTCAAGGCACTGAAAGCGGCGGGCGTGCCCTTCACGTCGATGACGCGGCTCTTCTTTGATACCTGTCCCTGTCCGATCATCGGCGTCACAGGGACGAACGGGAAGTTCACCGTCGCCACGCTGATTTATCAGATGCTCCAGGAGGCCGGGCGCACCGCCTTCATCTCCGGCAACGACCGCACGCACGTCCCGATGCTCTACTACCTGGACCGGATCACCCCAAGGGCCTGGCTCGTGCTGGAGATCAGCAACCGGCAACTGGTCGATCTGGCACGGAGTCCGAAGATCGGCGTGATCACGAACCTGGCGCCGCACCACCTCGACGATCATAGCTCGATGGAGGCGTACGCGGACGTGAAGGCCGGGTTGATTCGCTATCAGGGTGTGGGGGACGATGCAGTGTTGAACCGCGACAATGCCTACACGCGCGGGATGGCCGACAAGACACCCGGAAGAGTGACATGGTTCAGCGTGGACGGACCGGTCGAGCGAGGCGCGTGGATCGAGGATGGCACCCTGCGCCTGGCCCTGGGCGTCGGACTGGCGCCGGCGGGCATCGTGGCGGTGGCCGATCTGCCCGTACCGGGCCGGCCCATGGTCGAGAACGCCCTGGCGGCGTGCGCCGCGGCGGCGATCGCGGGGGTGCCGCCGGAGGCGATGGCGGCGGTGCTGCGCCGATTTCGCGGGCTGCCCTACCGCTTTCGCCGGCTGGGCCGCTTCGCTGATTTGGACTTCTACGAGGATTCCCTCGCCACGAACCCCGCCGCGGCGGCGGCCGCCATCCGGTCGATGGCCGGGCCGTTCTTTCTGATCGCCGGAGGACTCCGCCGCAACGCCGGGCCCGAGGACTTCCGGCCCATGGTGGACGCCCTCGCCGTCGGCGGCCGGTGCCGGGCGGTGATGGTGATCGGCTCCACCGCCGCGGTCCTGGCGGAAGCGCTCGGAGGACTCCCGCCGGGGGAGAGGCCCGACATCGTCATGGCCGGCACGCTGGACGGGGCCATGGCGGAGATCCGACGCCGCGCGCGCCCGGGAGATGCCGTGCTGCTCTCGCCCGGGTGCGAGTCGTTCGATCAGTTCGCCGACTACCGCCAGCGAGGGGACCGCTTCGCCGCGCTGGCGGAGGAGTTCGCGCGCGAGGGGGCCAAGTTACCAGCAACTGAATAAGAGACGCCATTGCTATGGACGCCGTTCCCCGTCGTACTCCTGACCCGTATCTCTTCGCCGCCGTCGTCGCCCTGATCGGCATCGGCATCGTGATGATCTACAGCGCCAGCGCCATCGTGGCCCTGGACCAGTTCGGCGAGGCCACCGTCTTTCTGAAGAAGCAGTTCCTGTGGAGCCTGCTCAGCCTGGGGGCGATGGCCGTGACCCTCACCATCCGCTACGAACGGCTGCGGCGGGCCACGCCCTTCCTGCTGCTGCTGGCGGTGGTCGCCCTCGTCGCCGTGCTGGTGCCGGGGATCGGACGGGTTGCCGGCGGGGCGCGGCGATGGATCACGGTGGGCGCCTTGAACTTCCAGCCCGCGGAGGCGGCGAAACTGGTCCTCATTCTCTATCTGGCCAACTACCTGACCAACCGCGGCCCGGCGGTGCGGCGCTTCAACGTCCTGGGTCCGCCGCTGCTCGTCACCGGGGCAGCGTTCGGGTTGCTGCTGGTCCAGCCGGACATGGGCTCGGCGATGATGCTGGCCTTCATCGCGGGGACCATGCTCTTCCTCGGCGGCGCGCGGCTCGTCCACCTCCTGGCCGTGGGGATGGCCGCGCTGCCTCTCCTGGCGGTGGCGATGGTCTGGGCGCCTTACCGGGTGGCGCGCCTGCTGGCGTTTCTCGACCCCTGGGAAGATCCTCAGGGCAGCGGCTTCCACGTCATCCAGTCGCTGCTGGCGCTGGGGTCGGGGGGAGTGCTCGGCGTGGGGCTGGGCGCCAGCCAGCAGAAGTTCTTCTACCTCCCCGAGCGGCACACCGACTTTATCTTTGCCATCCTGGGGGAAGAATTGGGGCTGGTGGGCGCCGCCGTGGTGCTCCTGCTGTTCGGGCTGGTGGCGATTCGCGGGTTCCGCATCGCCCGCGCCGCGCCGGACCGCTACAGCGCGCTGCTGGCCGGCGGCATCACGGCCGCTCTGGTGGGGCAGGCGATGCTGAACATCGGCGTCATCTCCGGCTTGCTGCCGGTCACCGGCGTCCCGCTGCCCTTCATCAGTTTTGGTGGGTCGTCGCTGCTCTTCAGCTGCATCAGCGTGGGGATCCTCCTTAACATCTCCCAATACGCGGGGCGCCGGGCCGTTGCCGCGGCGCCGGCGCTGCGGCCGGCCGGGGAACCCTCCTGACATGCGGCTGGTGATCACCGGGGGCGGGACCGGGGGACATCTCTATCCGGGTCTGGCGGTGGCGGAGGCGCTGCGCGCGCGGATGGCGGAGGCCCGGATTCACTTCATTGGGGGCACGCGCATCGAGGCGCGGATCGTCCCGGAGGCGGGCTGGCCGTTCGAACGCGTCCCCGCCCATCCGCTGCCGCGTCGGCCGGGACTGGGGCAGATCAAGGCCGTCTTGGTCAACCTGGTGGGCCTGGCCCGAGCAGCCGGGCGGCTGGCGCTCTGGCGTCCCGACGTGGTGCTGGCTACCGGCGGCTACGTCGCTGGACCCGTCGGTCTCGCCGCAGTTCTCCTGGGCATCCCTCTCGTGGTGCAGGAGCAGAACGAAATCCCCGGTCTGACCAATCGGTGGCTGGGGCGATGGGCACGCCGCATTTCGCTGCCCTCCGAGACGCGAGGTGGGTTCCCGCAAGGCCGCACGGTGGTCACGGGCGTGCCGGTGCGCCCATCGGTCCTCCGGGGAGAGCGGCGGGTGGCGCGGGCGGCCTTCGGGCTGGCGGTCGACCGCTTTACCATCCTCACGATCGGCGGGAGTCAGGGCGCCCTCGCGCTCAACCAGGCGGTCACGGAGGCCGGGACGTTATTGATGTACGAGCCGGTGCAGATCCTTCACCAGACGGGCGGCGAGCACCTGGAGGGGGTGCGGCGGGACATCGGACACCGCGAGCACATTGGCCCGCCGGTGCTGCGCCAGGTGGCGGTCCCATTCATCGAGCGGATGGGCGATGCCTACGCCGCCGCAGACCTGGTGATCTGCCGCGCCGGGGCCTCGACGCTGGCGGAGGTGACGGCCTGGGGGCTGCCGGCGATCCTGGTGCCCTACCCGCACGCGGCTGGGGACCATCAGGAGGCCAACGCCCGCCGGTTGGCCGAGACCGGGGGCGCGGAAGTCATCCCCGATCCGGACCTGACCGGGATCCGCCTGGCCCAGGCGCTGGGGACGCTGCTGCGCCAGCCCGCGCGGCGCCGTGAGATGGCCGAGGCCGCCCGGGCCGCGGCGCACCCCGACGCCGCCGACCGCGTGGTCGATCTGCTCCTGCAGGCCGCGGGCCGGTCAATGCCGCGCACCTCCGAGGAGACGGGCGCGAAGGTGATCGCGTGACCACTCCTCCCGGCGGGTCCCTATGATCGACGCTTCCCAGCACGTGCACTTCGTCGGGATCGGCGGGAGCGGAATGTCCGCCCTCGCCCACCTGCTGCTGGCGCGGGGGGCGATGGTCTCGGGCTGCGACATCCGCGACTCCGAGGCGACCCGCCGCCTGGAGCAGATGGGGGCGGTGATCCGGCTGGGGCACGCTCCGGCCCACCTCGCCGGCGTCGACCTGGTGGTGGCTACTCGAGCGGTGGGTCCCGAGAACGCGGAACTGCTGGCGGCGCGTACGCGCGGCCTGACGGTGCGCCACCGCGCCGAGCTGCTGGGCCAGGTCATGGCGGAGGGGCGGTCCATCGCGGTGGCGGGGACGCACGGCAAGACCACGACGACGGCGATGGCCGCGGCGGTGCTGATCGAAGGCGGCTTCGACCCCACGGCGCTGGTGGGGGCGGAGGTGCCGGCCTTCGGCGGGAACGCGCGGGTGGGACAAGGAGCGTGGATGGTCGCCGAGGTGGACGAGAGCGACGGCTCCCTGCTGCACGTCGCCCCCTGGGCCGCGGCGGTGACCAGCCTCGACCTCACCGATCACGCCGATTTCTACGCCTCCCCCGAGCACCTCGAGGAGACGTTCGTCCGCTTCCTGCAGGGGATCAAGCCGGAGGGCTTTGCCGTCCTGTCCGCCGACCACCGCAACGTGGCGCGAATGGCGCGCAGCGTCTCCGTTCCCACCGTCACCTACGGGCTGGACGCGGACGCCGACCTGACGGCGCAGGTGCAGGAGCTCAGCGGCGCGCGCAGCGTGGCCCAGATCCGACGGGGGAGCCGGCGCCTGGGGCGGATCACCCTGGCGGTGCCCGGCCGCTACAACGTGGCCAACGCGCTCGCCGCGGCCGCGATCGGGCTGGAATTAGGGATGCCCTTTGACACGATCGGTCGCGCCCTGGCGGCGTTCAAGGGCGTGGCGCGGCGCTTCGCCATCCAGGGCGAAGTGGCGGGAGTCCTGGTCGCGGACGATTACGCCCACAACCCGGTCAAGGTGGCGGCCGTCCTGCGCGCGGCGCGGGAGTGCTGGCCGGGGCGGCGGGTGGTGGCGCTCTTCCAGCCGCACCGCTTCAGCCGCACGCGCACGACGCACGCGCAGTTCGCCAATGCCTTCCGCGACGCCGACGAGGTCTATATCACCGAGATCTACCCCGCCGACGAGGCGCCGGTCCCCGGCGTCACCGCCGCGCTGATCGTGGATGCCGTGGCCGCTCGGCGCCCGGTGACCTTCGTCGCCTCACCGGAAGAGGCGGTGGAGCGCGTGGCCATGGCGGCGCGGGCGGGGGATCTCATCTTGACCTTGGGCGCGGGCGACATCGGCGAGGCGGCGGCGGCCATCGTCGAGCGCCTCGGGGCCGGCGTGCCGCAGTGAGCGTGCGGCCCGCGGCGCTGGAGGAAGACCTCCGCCGCC
This sequence comes from bacterium, assembly GCA_050695215.1. Lineage (GTDB taxonomy): Bacteria > Sysuimicrobiota > Sysuimicrobiia > Sysuimicrobiales > Humicultoraceae > JACQGZ01. Next base: position 9,269 of record JBOGSD010000115.1, on the reverse strand, counting down.
GGGCGCGCGACGTGCGCGCCGCTGAGCCGCTGTGGAAGCACGTCTCGATGCGCATCGGGGGGCCGGCGGATCTCCTCGTGATTCCCCGCACGCTCGAGGAATTACGGCAGACCGCCCTGTTCTTGTTTGAGCGCGGCATCGCCTTCATCACCCTGGGGCAGGGCTCCAACGTCTTGATCGCCGACGCCGGCATCCGCGGCGTGGTGGTGAAGGTGGGCAAGGGGATCGACCACGCCCGCTTCGAGGGCGCCCGGGTCACCGTGGAGGCGGGATTCGGCCTCCCCCACCTGGCGCAAGAGGCGGCGCGGCGCGGATTGGCCGGGCTCGAGTTTGCCGCGGGCATCCCCGCCTCAGTTGGGGGAGCGGTGGTGATGAATGCCGGCGCGCACGGGCACGCCATGGCCGAGGTGACCGAGCGGGTGCGCGTCATCGACTCAGAGGGCGAGGGGGACCTGGACCGCGCGGCGTTGGGGTTCTCCTACCGGACCTCGTCGCTGCAGAGACGGCCGGCGGTGATGCTCGAGGCGACCCTGGGGCTGACGCCGGTCCCGGCGGAAGAGGTCCGCCGCCGGATGGAGGCGTGGTTGGCCCAGCGCAACGCCACCCAGCCGATCGGGCCGCCGTCGTCGGGATGCATCTTCCGCAACCCCGAAGGGGATCACGCCGGGAGGCTCATCGACCTGGCGGGCGGCAAGGGGATGGCGGTTGGCGATGCGGTCGTTTCCGAGATCCACGCCAACTACATCGTCAACCGACACCGGGCCGCCGCCGCCGACGTGCTGGCGTTGATCGCGCAAGTCCGGGAACGGGTGCGCCAGCGGGCCGGGGCAGACCTGGAGCTGGAAATCAAAGTCCTGGGGGAGGTCTAGCCTGCGCTTCGCCGTGCTGATGGCGTTGCTGCTGGCCGCCGCGAGCGTGCCGGCCTCCTCGCTCTTCGCCCTCGAGCGCATCGAGGTGGAGGGGCACCGCATTCTGACCACCCAGCAGGTGATCGCCGCCTCCGGGCTGGCGCCGGGCGCCCGTTCGATCTTTCTCATCAACGTCCGGGACGTCGCGTCGCGGCTGGCGGCGCATCCATACATCGCCGGCGCCGAGGTCCGCGCGCGGGCGCCCCACACGATCCAGATTACCGTCCGTGAGCGGACCCTGGTCGCGGCAACCCCCTTTGCCCGAGGCTACGCTCTGCTAGACACAGCGGCGATCGTCATCGAGGTGCGGACCGCCCGGCCGCCTCACCTGCTGATCTCGGAACGCGGCAAGATCCTCGCCTGGGCGACGCCGGGACTCCGCATCGACTCTACGGCGGTGCGCGAGGGGCTGGCCCTGCTGCCGCGCCTGCCCGGGGGGCTGCGGCGCGAGATCGCGCATCTGCAGATCTCGCGCGACCGCGAGGTCTTCATCTATCTGCGGGACGGCCTGGAGCTCCGCGGCGGCCCGCTGCGCGGAGTCGCGCGCCGGTTGGAGGCGGCGCCCGAGGTCCTGCGGCGCCTGCGGGCCGAGGGGGCGATCCTGGAGTACGTCGACTTCAGTCTCGCCGATCAGGTGGTCATCAAGCCCCGCGCCGCTCCTTAGCCGGCTGCCTCTGAGGGGAGGGCGGGGACCATGGAGCGCAGCGGAACACCGTCAGGTTCATGGGCGTGTTAGCGAGCTGCTGTTGAGTCAACCAGGGCAAGGATCTTGCCCACCGTCTCCTGCAAGATGGCAGTAGGGACGCTCCCCATGCGCCGTGCCTGTCGCACCCGCCAGTCGAGGCTCTTGATCTGATCGGAAAGGACCGCCCCCTCGACGCCAAGACCTTCCGGAAGGAGCACCTCGAACGGATAGCCCTTGACCCGTGAGGTCACGGGACTACCAAGCCTCTCGGCCGACCGCCTCTCCCGTAAGCACCTGATGATGCCTATTCCGGGGAGTGACCGTCTTGAGGAGGTCGCCCAGCACGTACCTCCGCGTCCGGAGCGGCCGGACCAGGAGCCTGCCGTGCTCGACCGACACATCCACGGTCGCGCCTTCAGTCACCCGCGCCTGGACCGCGACGGACTTAGGAATCCGCAATCCGAGACTGTTACCCCACTTCTGGATCTTGGTCTGCATACCCCACCTCACCCAGTGGCTATGCAATGACTATCCTTGGGCGCCTGCCGCGCCGTCAACCGCGGTGTCTCGCTAACGGTTTGCATGCAGCATAGTTCTCCTGATGTGTGTGAAGCTCAGTCCATCAGGAGACAGGCTCTTGGCGAAAACGACGAACCGCGTTCCCCAACCCTTCCGCCACTCGCGCGGATCGACGTACATCGGAGCCGCCAATTCAGACGTGCTGATCGACCATAATCGGGTTCCCGTCTGGGTCCACGGCAATAAAGCTGCCGGGCCCGGTCGTCTTCTCATCTGCCTCACTCACTAGCATTACGCCTCGGGCCTTCAACTTGCGCTGCAGATCGCGAACGTCGGTGAAGGTGCTCAGGTTTTGGGCGTTGCTGTCCCACCCAGGGTTGAACGTGAGGATGTTCTTTTCGAACATCCCTTGAAAAAGGCCAATGGCGTGATTGCCGTTCTTCAAGATCAGCCAATTCTGTGAAGGATCTCCGCCAAAGACCGTGAAGCCAAACTTCTCATAGAACTTTCTCGATGCCTCAAGATCCTTAACAGCCAAGCTGATTGAAAACGCGCCGAGTTCCATGACCTTGCTCCTTTCCTGTGTCACGTATTGCGATGTCGATCATCATTGTCGGACCGGTGCCGTTCGCCATGGAAGCCTAACGGATCGCGCCTCAGCTGCGGCGCGACGCGCCGCCGGCGCCCAGGAACTCAGAATACACAGAGCTGGCTAGAGCAGAAACACACGATTCTACTGTCCAAGCCAGCGCCGTCAGCCGCAGGCGCTTGTTAGGCGGCTGGCGAGCGGAGGGCGGCCTGGAGCCGCGCGGCGGCCGCGTCGGGATCGTCTACCTCCACGACGAGGTGGTCGTAGCGCTCGTCGGTCAGGTCCACCACAATAGTCCTCTGCGGCCGCACCACGTCCCAGAAGATGCGCTGGCCGCGCTGGTAATAGGTCCCCATAACGCGAGCTGTGAAATGGCGAGGCCGCGAGCCGCAGCTCTCAGGGATAGGATCGCACCTGACGAATATCCGAACACGCACGCCGATCCACCGGCTTGGACGATCAGGGCATCAAGGTCTTCGATCTCGCGCTCGATGGCATACGGTGCGGTATCACCGCTCTTGCCTCGCCCCCGGCGGTCATAGTTGAACACCGTCAAGTGCCGTTCGAGGAATCGCGCCAGCGGCGCTCCGGTCGCCCGATCGTTGAATGCGCCAACCACCAGGATAATCGCGGAACCCTCTCCTGACTGGTCAAAAGGCGATACGAGTCCCATCTTTTGACGTTACTGTTCTCATTTTGTTCTCCTTATGGTGTTAATCTGAAACAGCGGACAACCTACGAACTTGAGCCTGCCCTACACCGCTCCTTCTGAGAAGAGTTTTGTCCCATAGACAGAACCACACAACACACTGAACGCTGCGGAACCCGCAGCCTAATGGCCGAACACGCCAGGCGCGCCTCCAGCCTCCGGGTCTCTCTCGTGGAGGAACGGCCTGGGTTCCTCCGACCAGCAGCAGGAGCGATAATCACCCCAAGAGTCATCCGGCGGTTGAAGGAGGAGTAGCGAAAGGGGTGTGGAAATAGCCGCAGATAGGCGCCGCTGAGGCGCCGACGACGCGCCCATCCGGGACGGCTTGCGCCGGCTCGGACCGACGGACCTGATTCGTACCCGGAGTCGTACCTGTGCCGAAGAAGGGCCTGGTGGTCGGTCTCGATATTGGCACCACCAAAGTCTGCGCGATCGCAGGCGAGGTGGATGGCGACAGAGAGGTCCACATCATCGGGATGGGGACCTCTCCCTCTTTGGGGCTGCGCAAGGGCGTCGTCGTCGATCTGGAGGCGACGATCCGGGGGATCGAGGAGGCGGTCGAGCGCGCCGAGCGCATGGCCGGGGCGCACTTCACCTCCGCCTTCGTCGCCGTCTCCGGGGAGCACATCAATTCCGCCAACAGCCGCGGCATCGTCGCGGTCAGCCGCAGCGACCACGAGATCGAGGGCGGAGACGTCTCCCGGGTGGTGGAGGCGGCGCGGATGAACGCCCTCCCTGCCAGCGACCGCGACCTGATCCACCTCCTGCCGCGGGGCTTCATGGTGGACGGCCAGGACGGCGTCCACAACCCTGTGGGGATGTTCGGCGCCCGGTTGGAGGTGGACGCGCACATCGTCACCGGGCTGGCCACCATCCTGGCCAACGTGATCAAGTGCGTCCAGGAGGCCGGTCTGGAGGTGGAGGAACTGGTCCTCGAACCGCTCGCCGCGGCGGAGGCGGTGCTGACCCCGCCCGAGCGGGAGCTGGGGACGGTGGTGGCCGACATCGGCGGGGGGACCACCAGCCTGGGGGTCTTCGCCGGCGGGGGGCTCTGCCACACCGCCATCATCCCCGTCGGCGGCACCCACATCACCAGCGACGTCGCGGTGGGGCTGCGCACCCCCGTCAACGAGGCGGAGAAGCTGAAGATCCGCGCCGGCGCGGCCTCTCCGGAGATGGCCGCCGAGGGGGAACTGATCGAGGTCTTCACCGTCGGGGACCGCACCCCGCGCATCCTGGCTCGGCGGGTGCTCTGTGAGATCATCGAACCCCGCCTGGGCGAAATCATGGCGCTCATCCGGGCGCAGCTGCGGCGCAGCGGGTTCGCGCACCTGGTCCCGGGGGGGATCGTGCTCACGGGCGGCACGGCGCTGCTGGCCGGGATCGCGCCCTACGCCGCCGAGCGGCTGGACATTCCCGCCCGCACCGGGGCGCCCGAGCAGGTCAGCGGGGTCACCGAGGCGGTGCGGGGGCCGGCCTACAGCACGGCGGTCGGCCTGGTGCAGATTGGAGCGCAGGATCGCAGCGGCCTGAGGCTGCTGCGGGCGGCGAATGGAGGACGGGGAGCCGTGGAGCGGCTGCGCGGGTGGGTCCGCGCGGTCCTTGCGGGGGCCTGAGATCCGGGGAGGAGGAACGAATGGGACACGCGGAACGGGATCTGCGGCGGTTTGCGGCGATCAAAGTCGTGGGGGTCGGCGGCGGGGGCTCCAATGCGGTCAACCGGATGATCCACGCCGGGCTGCGGGGCGTCGAGTTCATCGGCATCAACACCGACGCCCAGGCCCTCGCGCTGAGCAACGCCGACCGCAAGATCCACATCGGTGCCAAGACCACCAAGGGGCTCGGCGCCGGGGGGGATCCCGGGGTGGGGCGCCAGGCCGCTGAGGAGAGCAAGGAGGATCTGTATGAGGCCCTCGACGGCGCGGACATGGTCTTCATCACGGCCGGAATGGGCGGGGGGACCGGTACCGGTGGGGCCCCGATCATCGCCGAGATCGCCCGGGACCTCACCGCGCTGACGATTGGGGTCGTCACCAAACCCTTCGGCTTCGAAGGGCGCCGCCGCATGGGCAACGCCGAGGAAGGGGTGCGCACGCTCAAAACACAGGTCAACACCCTCATCACCATCCCCAACGACCGCCTGCTGCAGATCGTGGACCGGTCGGTGACAATGGTGGAGGCCTTCCGGGTCGCCGACGACGTGCTGCGCCAGGGGGTGCAGGGCATCGCCGACCTGATCACGGTGCCGGGGCTGATCAACCTGGACTTCGCCGACGTCCGCACGGTGATGGCGGAGGCCGGCTCGGCGCTGATCGGCATCGGGGTGGCCAGCGGGGAGGACCGGGCGGTGCGGGCGGCGCAGGCGGCGGTCAGCAGCCCGCTGCTGGAGACGTCGATGGCCGGCGCCAAGGGCGTGCTGATCAACGTCACCGGCGGTCTGGACTTGGGCCTGATGGAGGTCTCCGAGGCGGCGCAGATCGTCAAGGACGCCGCCGACCCTGAGGCGAATATCATCTTCGGCGCGGTCATCGACGACAAGGTGGACGGCGAGATCCGCATCACGGTCATCGCCACCGGGTTCGACGCGGTGAAGCTGGAAGAGGACTTGGTCCCCGTCGAAGCCGGCCGCCGCGAGCCGGTGAAGGTCATTGACGACCTGGACATCCCGGCGTTCTTGAGAAGGAGATAGACAGCCTGCAGGCCTGAACGCGAGAAGCTGTTCCAGCTCCCGAACTACTGGATACGTCCGCTGGCACAGCCTCTCGCGTTCGGCATTCCACCCCTCCCTGCGCCTCACAGCACGACCCAATGCCCCGGTGACAAGCATGCCAACGCGCCCTATTCTTGGGGGGCGTCTTCTCCGTGCATCCCACTCATGGCGACCGATCTCATCTGGCGTGTCGACGAATTCCGCGGGCTGATCGAGCCCTCGTTCCCCGTCGAGGACGTCTGGTTCGATGGAGGGCGGCCGGTCTTTCAGATCCGCCGTCCGCCGAACCTGCGCGCGGCGCTGGCGGCCGTGCGGGCGCGGTTGGAGCCGCTGGGGCTGCTCCCCGCCCTGCGGCGGCGCCGCGGCGCCGACCTGATCGTCCTGCTGCCGGCCGCCCCGCCGCTGCGGGCGCGGTGGGAGGTCAATCTGGCGCTCTTTCTGGCCACGCTGGGGACGACCTTCTACGCCGGGTACGTCCAGGCGGAGCCGCTGGTGGCCGAGGGGTTTCTCCCCAGCGCCGTGGGAGGAGCGCTGGCCTTCTCCATCCCCCTGATGGCCATTCTCTTCACCCATGAGATGGGGCACGTGCTCGTGGCCGTGACCCGCGGGATCAGGGCCTCGCTGCCGTACTTCATCCCCATGACGCCGCCGTTGGGCACGATGGGGGCGGTCATCGTCTCACGATCGCCGGCGCCGGACCGGGATAGCCTCCTCGAACTGGGCGCCTCGGGGCCGCTGGCCGGCTTTCTGGTGGCCCTGCCGGTGCTCGTCTATGGCATCCGGCACTCCTTTGTCGTCAGCTCGCTAAGCGGGCCTTTTGAAACCATCCCCGATCCGATCATCGTGCAGGTGCTGATCACCTATCTCCTTCACCCTGCGGAGGGTGCCGTGATTCTCGGTCACCCCACCCTGGCGGCAGGCTGGTTTGGGCTGCTAATCACCAGCCTCAACCTCCTGCCCGGGTCCATGCTCGACGGGGGGCACGTGATCCGCGCGATGGTGGGACCGCGACGCCACCGGATCATCTCCTACGTCGCCGTGGCCATCGCCGTGGGACTGGGGTGGCTGTTCATGGCCCTCCTGATCCTGCTGTTCATCCCCCGCGGCCATCCCGGTCCGCTCGACGACCTGACGCCTCTCGCCCCGTCCCGTGTGGCCATCAGCCTGATCCTGGTCGTCGTGTTCATCATCAGCGCCGTCCCCTTGTGGGCGTTCCTCCCCTTCTCGAGATAAGACCGATGGGCCGGGCCGCCTGGGCAGTATTTCGCAAAGAGCTGGCCGAGGCGCTGCGCGACCGCCGCACGCTGACCCTCGGGCTGCTCATCCCGGTGCTGGTGATGCCCGCGGTGACCCTGGGCCTCCCCTATCTCGCCAGGCGTGAACAGCAGCGCCTGCGCGACGCGCCCGCCCGTGTCGCCGTCGTGGGCGGAGAGCACCTGACCCCGTTCCTGGCTGCCGCGGCTGCCGACGGCGCCCTCCGTGTGGTGGCGGTCTCTGATCCGCGGCGCTCGTTGAGAGCCGGGAGGGTAGCGGCCGTCATGGAAGCGGCCGCGCCGGAGGGAAGCGGACCGGTCCAGGTGCGCCTGGTCTACGATGAGGCCTCCACGGCGTCGGTGGTGGCCCGGCGCAAGATCGAAGAGGCGCTGGCGCGCTACAGCCTCCGGCAGGTGGAGGAGCGGCTGGCGGGGCGGGGGGTCGACCCCGGGGCCCTCCTGCCGGTTGAGGTTGAAGCGGTCTCCATCCGCTCTGAGGAGGAAGCCGGGCGGCTGGAGCTGGCCGGGCTGCTGCCCTTCTTCATGACCATCTGGATGATGCTGGGCGGCCAGTACGCCGCGCTGGACCTCGGCGCCGGGGAACGCGAGCGCGGCACCCTCCCGGGCCTCCTGGTGACGCCCCCGGGCCGGTTTGATTTCGTCCTGGGGAAGTTCGGCACCGTCTTCCTCCTGGCCACCGCTTCGGTCGTCCTCGTCGTCGGCAGCGTCCTGCTGGCCCTGGCCCTCTTCTCATCCGCGGGGAGCGCGTCTCCGTCCGCGATCCCCGTCCGGCTGGCCCTGCCCCTCTGCGGGGCCGGCCTGGCGATGGCGGCCGCCCTCAGCGCCACTCAGCTGCTGCTGAGCCTGGTCGCCCGCAGCGTGCGCGAGGCCCAGCAGCTCTTCACGCCCTTGTACCTGCTGGTGGTCGCCGGTGTGGTGCTGGCCCAGCTCCTCCCGGAGTGGGGACAACGTCTCTGGCTCTATCTCCTGCCCGGTCTCAACGGCGCCTATCTCCTGCGGGGAGTGCTGATGGAGACCGTGGGGGTGGTCGAAGCCGCTCTCGCCCTGGCCGGGCTCGGAACGGTCACCCTGGCGGCGCTGGTCGCCGGCGCCTGGGTCTACCGGCGGGAGATCCTGGTGTCGGGGTAACCGGAGGGCCCTGCGGGACCGCCCGAGAGAATTTTGGGTCCGCCTGGTGATGGGCTGAATTTGCTCTTTCTGCCACCGTGGCCGCTGTCAGGAGGCGGCCCAATCCACAATATCTTGACCCTGGGGCGGCTTGACCCTCAACATCTGGTGGCATAGAATCGCCTCTGCGACCCTGCGGCGGAGCGTTCCGCGATCCCGCCGAGCGCCGGATCCCTCCCATGCGTTGCCCGCACTGCGAGCATGAAGAGAGCAAAGTGTTGGACTCTCGTCCCGTGGAAGAGGGGGCGGCGATCCGGCGGCGCCGGGAGTGTCTCCACTGCGGCCGGCGCTTCACCACCTACGAGCGCGTCGACCACATCCCGCTGATGGTGGTCAAACGCGACGAACGCCGCGAACCCTTCAACCGCGAGAAGGTCCTCGCCGGCCTTGTGCGCGCCACCGGGAAGCGCCCCGTGTCCATCGACGCCCTGGAAGCGCTGGTCGACGAAGTGGAGCGGGAGATCCGCAACCGCGGGGATCGCGAGATCGGCAGCGAGGCGGTCGGGGGGATGGTCATGGAGCGGCTGCGCCATCTCGACGACGTGGCCTACGTGCGCTTCGCCTCGGAACACCGCCGCTTTGAAGACGTCGACGTGCTGGCCGAAGAGATCGAAACCCTGAAAGCCCGCAAGGCGCGCGAAGCCGCAGGACGAGCGCAGGTTCCGCTCCTCCCGCTGCCCAACGGCATCACAAAATCGGAGTAACGCG
>JBOGSD010000114.1:0-1906 GCA_050695215.1 bacterium | reverse complement strand
CGGCGATGTACTCGGGGGCTTCCTCTTCGAGCACTTTGAGGAGCATGCTGGTGAACCCGTACACGGCGTTGGTGGGCCGGCCGTCCACGGTGGTGAAGTACGGCAGGGCAAAGAAGGCGCGGTAGACGAGCCCGTTGGTGTCGAGCAAGACGAGTTTCTTCAAGGGGCGCGGAGCCTCACTTTTCAGTATAACAATGGCTTCAGCAGGCGCTTGACCTTCGCGTAGACATCCCGGCGGTGCCGGATCGCCAGCACGAGCACTTCCTCTCCGGTGACCCGAAAGAGTACGCGGACGTCCCCCACCCTCAGCTTCCAGATGTGACGCAGCGTTCCCCGCAGCGGGGTGCCGTACCGCTCAGGATGCGTCGTCAGCCGCGTGTCGATGGCTCGGGCGATTCTGCTGCGGAGATTCTTCGGGAGCCGGGGGAGATCTTCATCGGCCACGGCGGGGTGGTAGGCGAGACGGTACCCGCCGGGTTGGGGCGGCGGGACCACGCTAGCGGCGGCTCCGCTTCCTTCCCCAGACCTCCTGATGGGTCAGCACGCCCGCCCGGCGCAGGGTACGTTCCCGCCCTTGCGCCAACAGAGCCAGAGCCACGTCTTCCTCAGCTTCCAGCGCTTCTTTCACCAGATCGCGGATTTTGGATGACACCGAGATCCCCTCACGCCGGGCCAGCCGCCTGGCAGTGTTGTAGAGCGGCTTCTCCAGGACCACGTTGACTCGGGGATTGCGGGCAGGCACTCGTCTCCCCCTCCTGGCAAGTGTAACACTAGTGATGCACCGATGTCCAACGCCGGGCGAGGAATTCTTCTTACGGCGTTGCACTGAGCGTGAGGGGCGACCGGCAGACCGGCCGGCCCGCGGCGTCTTTGGGGGTGATGGTGAGCGTCCGGGCGGCGCTGCTCACCTCCACGAGCGCATAGGTGGGGCGGTCGAGCACGGCGCAGGCGGCCCCGAGCCCCTGCGGGAGGGGGGAGCGCAGGAAGGCCGAGAACGCCGGAGCCACCGCCGGCCCGAAGAACAGTTCCAGCTCCCGGGCGAAGGGCGCGGTCGCGATGGGGCCGGCGACCACCTCCTTCATCCCCGTCGGCTCGGCGGGGGCGAAGGTGGAGAGGCGGACGTCGTTCACCAGCACCGCGTGCATGTCCGCGCTGAGCCAGACCACGTTTCTGATCGGGCCGCCGCTGATGAAGCGGAGGATCTCGGCGCGTTCCGCCGCGTAGCCCTCCCAGCGATCGTAGGGCAGCGCGAAGAACTCTTGCATCGGAACCTCCGAGACGATCAGCTTCCAGGTGGCCTCGCTGCGCTGGAGGCGCTCTTTCAGCCAGGCCTTCTGGGCCGCGCCCAGGATCGTGCGGATGGGATCGGCCAGCGCCTGCAGGCAGGTCGCCGGCACCGGGACTCCCAGCTGCGAGGAGACCAGGGAGAAGGCCGAGCGCAGGCTCTGCGGCAACGTCGGCGCCAGATCGGGCCGGCGACCGCCGGGCGGGTTCATACAGGCCGCCGTCTTGTTCAACTGGCGGGTGCGGTAGGAGCGCAGATCCAGGACGAAGATCTCCACCTCTCGCCCGTAGCGAAAGTTCCGGTAGAGGCGGCCCTCGGGCTGCTCGGCGATGGGCCAGGCCTCGACGAAGGCCTGGTGGCCCGCGGCGAAGCGCGCCGGATCGACCGTCTCCCGGTCGAAGTCGTTCTGCACCTCGTGGTCGTCCCAGATGACGACGACGGGGGTCCGCCGCAGCAGCCGCTGCAGCGCAGGGACCGTCCGCGCCTCCAGGTGTTTGGCGCGGTAGTCCGCCAGCGTGCGCGCCGCGTGAGCGGCGAGGGGGGAATCGGCGTAGATGGTGTCGCCGATGAAAAGGAAGAGATCGAGCGGCTCAGCGGCCAGCGCGTCCAGCAGCCCAAAGG
>JBOGSD010000113.1:0-12432 GCA_050695215.1 bacterium | reverse complement strand
TCGCGCCCTCGATCTCGGCGCGGACGCGCTCGGGGCTGATGTTCAGACTCTCCAGCACCTTGCTGGCGACGCCCTCGCCCTCCCGGATGATCCCGAGCAGGATGTGCTCGGTGCCCACGGCGCTGTGGTTCAGGCGCTTGGCTTCCTCTTGCGCCAGAATGATCACGCGCCGGGCCCGCTCCGTGAAGCGTTCAAACATTGCCATGCCGCTGACCCCTTCTCTAGTAGTGCAACGGATTCTCGGCGGTCGAAGTTTCCTCCTGCCTCTGCCGCCGGCACTCCTCACTGCCTACTTACCCACTTTCCCTCCGCAGGCGGACAAGGGCCCGCGGAGGGAAAGAAAAAGGAGCCGCGCTGGCTCCCGGCGGGGATGACGGGAAAAGGCCCGTCAGCCCCTGATATCCACCACCGCATAGGTGATCATCCCCGCGGGGACGCGCACCTCGACGGTCTCTCCCTTCTTCCGCCCGAGCAGGGCCTTGCCCACCGGCGATTCGTTGCTGATCCGGTCGCGGGCCGGGTCGGCCTCGGCGGTGCCGACGATCATGTAGGAGACCTGCTCGCCGTTGGTCATGTCCTTGACGATGACCGTGCAGCCCACGCTGACCTTGTCCCGCCGCACTTCATTGTTGTCGATGACCTTCACGTTGCGCAGCATCCCTTCCAGCTGGATGATGCGGCCTTCCACGAACGCCTGCTCGTTCTTGGCGTCTTCGTACTCGGAGTTTTCGGTCAGATCGCCGAATTCTTTGGCCTGCTTGATCCGCTCGGCCACTTCTTTGCGCTTGACGGTCTTGAGATGCTCCACCTCCTCTTCGAGACGGCGGAGCCCTTCGGGGGTGAGGATGGTCTCTTTTTCGCCCTTCTCAGCCATCGGACGCTCGGGAGAAAACTAAGGTAGGCCGCACGCGGCCTACTGTGCCGCGAGTATAAAGGACAGGCCGACGCGCCGTCAAGCGCGGACGGGCGCCGTCCGGCGCGCCCGCGCCGCGTGCTTGATGCGTTCGATCTCCTCGTCGCCGATCGCCCGTTCGGCGCGCCGGAACCCGGCGATGTGAAATCCGTGTCCGCGGGCGATGCCGGCGATCTCTTCCGTCTGCGCCAGGGTGAGGTCGCGGCCGATGGTGTAGTCTTCGTAGCGGCCCTCCAGCGCGAGCGCCATCGTCTCCGCCATGCACGCTTCCACCATCCGCGGGGGGAAGCCGAAGTCGAGGCCGAACTCCGGCTCTCCGGGCACCTCAATCACGCCGCCGTCGATCACCAGCACGTCGGCGCGCCGCTCGTGAACCAGCCGGGAGACGTTGCGGGGGCGGGCCACGTCGCAGATCACGGCGCCGGGACGCAGGTCTTCCGGCTCGATCAGCACATCCGTGGCCGCGCTCACCGTGATCGCCAGTTCCGCTGCGGCCATCGCCGCACGCGCATCGGTGGTCACGCGCACCTCGGTGGCGGCGGACGCCGGCCGGCCGCGGATGCGCTCGGCTAGGCCCTCCAGCCGATCGCGCGTGCGGGCGACCAGGGTGAGGACGCCCACGCGCCCGGCCAGCATCTGGCTGCAGGCCGCGCCGATCGAGCCGGTCGCCCCGACGACTACGGCGTGCGCCCCGCGGATGTCGATCTCCATCCGCGCCGCCGCGAGCAGCGTCCCTTCCATCGCCGTGGCCGCGGTGTAGGAGTTGCCGGTGGTCACGGCGATATCGAGGCGGTTGGCCACCGTCACACCGGCATCGCCCACGACTTTGGTGAACGCGCCCAGCCCGAGGATCTTCGCGCCCAGGCGTTCGGCGAGATGGCCGGCCTGGACGAGGCGTCGATAGACGAAGTCGGGATCGCTGGCCAGCAGGACCCGCGACGTCAGGGGGAGCCCGATGAACCATCCTTCCGCCTCGGCGCCGGTGAGCGAGCGGATTCCCGTAATGTGCGAGGCCACGATCGGGGGCACGAAGCGCGCCACCCACTCCAGGGCAGGACCGGGCGCGGCCCGCAGCAGGCCGAACTTACGCGCGAAATCCCGGATCGCCAGGGGATGGACGACGAAGGCGAACCGGCCCGGCTCCGCGACGGCCTCGGGAGGGCTGTTCACGCGGTCAAGATCTCCACGCGCGGGCGGAAGCCCACCTGCTCCATCAACCGCAGGTAGTCCTGCGGGGTCAGGGTCTCGGGACGGCGGCCGGACACGGCCACCAGGATTGCCTGCACGACGTTCGTGCCGAAGGAGCGGCCCCCCAGGTTGGGCGAGGGAGTGACGAGCAGGCGCACCCCCCTCCGGCGCAGCTCCTCCACATCCATCGCCGTCAGCGTGTTGGTGAAGACGATACGGCCGGAGAGGTCGTCCGGCATGAAGCGGCGGATGAAATGGAAGTCGCCGGCCAGCACTTCGGCCCAGCGGTACACCCTCCCGAACTTGGGCGTGATCTTCTCTTGCTTGGAGCCAGTCGGATAGAGCCAGGTGAACGGCAGGCGCGTGACCACGGGCAGGAGGATGGCCGCCACCACTCTGATCGTGGCGAGGCCGCGCAGCAGGACGGGGATCCCCAGCCCAAACATGAGGTCGCCGAAGCGAACCTCGGCGCCCGCCTGCGTAAAGGCCTCCGCCATCCCGTAGCGGTCCACCGCCACCACCTGTAGCACCCGGCGTCTCCGGAAGTCCACGCCGTATTCGCGCGGCAAGACCTGGAGGATGAGGTGCTTCTCCAACAGGCTCTTCAACCCGCTGCCGTCCACGACGGGTGTGCGGATGCCCTCCACCAGCCGCGCCACGTCGCGAATCGGGTAGACGCGATTCCCCGCCGCCAGGGCCAGGTTGGCGCCGCCAATGCCGATGACGTCGACCCGGCCGTCCAGTTCCTGCAGCCGGCGGCGGTAGGCCGCCAGGTTCTCCACGCCCACCCGCTCGGCGATCACGCGGCGGCCGAGGAGGGTCAGTTCGACGTGGTGGTCGCGGGTGGCCGATCCCAGGCTGACGCCGACGACGTGCAGCGGCCGTGGCGGAGCGGCCACCGGAGCCGCCGGGGGGTCGATGGTGCTCACGCCCGGGTCCGCAGCGGATGGGCCTCGCGGTTGCGCTCGAAGATGATGCGCAGTCCCTCCAGACCGAGGAGAGGCTCGTGATGACGCACGCTGCGGCACTCCCGCACGACCAGATCGGCCCACCCGCCGGTCGCAATCGTCACCGCGGGAGCGCCGAGTTCCTCCTGCATTCTGCGGAGGATCTCTTCTACCTGTCCGACGAAGCCGAAGAGGATCCCCGATTGCATCGCTGTCACCGTGGACCGGCCGATCGCCGTCTTGGGTTTCGTCAGTTCCACCCGGTAGAGCTGCGCCGCCGCTTCGGACAGGGCGTCCACCGAGATGCCGATGCCGGGGGCGATGGCCCCGCCCAGGAAGTCTCCATCTGCCGAGATCGCCGAAAAGGTCGTGGCCGTGCCCAGGTCCACGACGATGGCCGGGCCCCCGTACGTCGCGTAGGCGGCCACCGCGTTGCAGATGCGGTCGGCCCCCACTTCCTTGGGGTTCTCGTACAGGATGCGCATCCCGGTGCGGATGCCCGGCCCCACCACCAGCGGCGCGGCACCGAGGTAGGTCCGGGAGAGGCGCTCCACCGTATCCATCACGGGCGGGACGACGGAGGAGACCGCCACGCCCCCGACCTCCTCGAGGGAGTGCCCCACCGAGGCAAAAAAGGAGCGCAGGAGCATCGCGTACTCGTCGGCCGTCTTCTCCCGGTCGGTGGCCACGCGCCAGTGGTGCAGCAGGGCGGCCTCCCGGTAGAGGCCGATCTTGACCTGGGTGTTGTTGATGACGATCGCGAGCAGCAGACTCATGAACGAGTCGCAGCTAACTGGCGCGCGCGCCCGAGCGCTGAATAGAGCGGCACGGCGATGACTATAGCCAGCAGGACCTCGATCGGGTAGTTCGTCAGGATGATCGGCACGAAGGCGGTGCGGAAGTCCAGGGCCCCGAAGACTAACAGCGTCCCGAGAACCCCACCGGTGTTCGTGCTCGTTGCCAGGAAGGCTGACGCCACCGCGGCGACCGCACCCCAGCGGCGCAATGCCCGATAGGCGTAATACGACACGACGCCGATGAGCGCCCGCGGGAGGAAGGCGGCGACCAGGGCAACGAGCAGATTCCCACCCGCAGCCTGCATGAAGATCGCGCCGAACTGGTACCAGGATGTGAAGGCCAACGCAAGCCCAACCAGTGCGCCGACGAGTGGCCCGGCAACCACGCCAGCGGCCAGCGCCGGGATGTGCAAGGACGTGGATGCGCCGGAGACGTTGGGAACCCGGATATAGCCGACAGGCGTGAAGGATAAGGCGATCGCTAAACCGCCGCAGACGCCCGCGACGGCGAGCTGCAGTGCAGAAATCTTCACTGTCATCTCCTCCGTTCCAGTTCTGCCGCGCAGATACCGGACAGAGCCTCCTTGGCCTCGTCCAGTCCGGCTCCCTTCGGATGCCGGCTTTTCTCCTTTCCACCGTACCGCGAGATATCTGCCACCGCAAGGCCGATCCGGGCGTCGCTACAACCCGTTGCTGAGCCGCACCGCCCGCGTGATCGCGCGGGCCACCACCTCGACCCCCGCCGCGCCCAGGGCGGCCAGATTGGACGCCGCCTCGCCGAGGCTGAGCGCAAAGACGATGTCGCCGTCAAACATCGTGTGCGCCGGCGAGATCACACGGGCCAACCCGTCCTGCGTCGTGCGCGCCAGCCTGCCGGCTTCCGCCTTGGTCAACCCGGCGTTGGTGGCAACGACCACGAGGGTGGTGTTCGTCCGTCCGAGAGCGACGCCGTCCTTTCCCGTCTCCAGGAAGGCGCGCGCGGTGTCCACGAACTCGCCTGAGGGCGAACGCGCGCCGGCAATGATCTCTCCACTGTGGTCGTCGCGGACGTCTCCGAAGGCGTTCACGACCGCGAGCGCGGCCACGATCGCCCCGCCCGGGAGGTCGACCGCCGCCGTCCCCAGCCCGCCGCGCATCGCTCCGGCGCCGAAGAGGTGGCCCACGGTCGCTCCCGTCCCCGCGCCGACCATCCCTTCGGGGACCGGACCATCGGTGGCCGCGCGGGCCGCCCGGTAACCCATCTCCGCGGTGGGGCGGACGTCGGCGCGCCCGACCCCCAGGTCGAAGAGGGCGGCCGCGGGCACGATCGGCACGCGCACCACATCGGGTTCGCCGGCCCGGCCGACCTCAAAGCCGATGCCCTGCTCTTCCAGATACCGCATCACGCCGTCAGCGGCGGCCAGACCGAAGGCGCTACCGCCGGTGAGGAGGACGGCGTGGACCCGCTCGACCAGCATGCCGGGCCGGAGCAGATCGGTCTCCCGGGTGGCCGGCGCGCCCCCGCCCACGTCGACGCCGGCGACCGCGCCCGCGGGCGTGAGCACCGCCGTGCACCCCGTCTGCGCTTCCGCGTCGGTGGCGTGCCCCACGCGGATGCCCGGGACCGCGGTGAGGCCGCGCTGCGGCCGGCGCGTGGGATTCACCGCTGGCCGCCGACGTCGAGCATCGTGACGTCCCCCGCGATCACCCGCGTCCGCTTTCCTCCGGTTGCCTCAACTAGGAGGGCGCCGTCGGCGTCGACGTCGATCGCCAGTCCTTCCACCAGTCCGGCGCCGTCGTCAATCCGCACGGGCCGGCCGAGCGTGACGCTGAACCGGCGCCAGCGCTGCAGCAGCTCCGCCGCCCGTCCCGCCCGCAGCATCCCGTAGGCGGCATCGATCCCCGCCAGCACGGCGACCAGCACCCCCTCGAGATCCACGGGGTAGTGCAGCACCGCGGCCAGGGAGGCGGCCCCACCCGCGATCCGAGCGGGGAACGTGGCCGGGTCCACGTTGACGTTGATGCCGACGCCGAGGATCACCGCCGGAGGAACCGACTCCACCAGGATCCCTCCGACCTTCCCTCTCCCCAGCATCAGATCGTTGGGCCACTTCAGCCCCACGCTGATGCCGCAGACCGTGCGGATGCCTTCCGCGGCACCGACGGCCGCGGCCAGCGCGATCCGTCCGTCGGAGGGATCCGGCGGGCGGAGGAGCAGGGAGCACCAGAGGCCTCCCGGCGGCGAGAGCCAGGCGCGTCCCCGCCGGCCCCGCCCGGCGCTCTGCTCTCGCGCCACCACGACCGTCCCTTCCCGCGCGCCCTGCGCCGCCAGTTCGCGCAGGAGGTCGTTCGTGGAGGTGGCGCGATCGACCCGCAGGACCGTGGCGCCGAGCAGACGTGGCGTCGAGGGCGTCGTCACGTCGCTACGGCCCCGATCCGGCGCTCCACGGCCATGAGCACCTCGTTCCGGAGGGTCCTGGCCATCCCTACCAAGCGGTCGGCTTCCCCGCGCGCTCTCTCGGCTACGGCCGCATCGGTCATCGCCGTGGTGTTGATCAGCACGTTCAGGCGGGCGCCTTCCGCTCCTGACTCCGTGAGCGCCGCGGCCACGCCGAGGTCGGAGACGGCGTTGGGATTGGCCCTCTCCGCCAGCTCCGCGGCGGCCTGCAGGACGGCCAGCGCGAGCGCGCTGACCTGCATCGGCACGTCGACGGCACCGGTAAGGGCTTCCTGGATCGCCTCCCGGCGCGCCGCCTTCTCCTCGTCAGTGGCGCGGGGGAGGCGGTAGGCGGCCATCACCGCCTCGAAGGCGCGGGCGTCGCGATCAATCATCGCGGCCAGCCGCTCGCGCAAGGCGTCTGCACGGTCGCGCACGCGGGCCGCGGTCTCCCCGGCCTGCTTCTCCGAGAGCCGAGCAACCATCGCCACCAGCGCGGCGCCCGCGGCCGCCGACAGCGCCGCCGCGCTCCCTCCTCCGGGTGTGGGGGCAGAGGAGGCCAGGTCGTCGAGGAAACGGGCCAGCGATCGATCCACCAGGCTCACCGCGTCCCCCCTTCAGGGAAGCCGCCCCGGCTCGCGTAGACCAAGCGGCCCCGCTTGTAGACCTCGTCCACTAGATTCACGCCGAAGGTCATGCCCAGGACGCGGTGGTCGGTCGCGTCCAGGATCACCAGATCCGCCACTTTCCCCGGGACCAGGCTGCCGACCTCCTCCGCCATCCCCACCGCCCAGGCGGCGTTGATGGTCGCCGCGGCGATCGCCTCGGCCGGGGTCAGGCGCATCCCCTGGCAGGCGAGGGCGATCGCCATCTGCATCGAATAGGTCGGGCTGCTCCCCGGGTTGAAGTCCGTGGCCAGGGCAACCGGCACCCCCAGGTCGATCATCCGCCGGGCCGCCGCAAACGGGAGACCCAGGAAGAAGGCGGTGCCCGGCGCCAGCACGGCGATCACTCCCGCCTCCGCCATGGCCGCCAGGCCGTCGGGGGCGGCAAAGAGCAGATGATCCGCCGATGCCGCTCCCACCTCCGCGGCCAGCCGCGCCCCACCCCGGTCGGAGAACTCGTCGGCGTGAATCTTCGGCGCCAGGCCCAGCTCCGCTCCCGCTTCCAGGATGGCGCGGCTCTGATCCGGCGTGAAGGCGGTCTCCTCGCAGAAGACGTCGCAGTACTCGGCCAGATCTTCTTCGGCCACCGCCGGCAGCATCTCCTCGATCACCAGGGAGACGTACGCGGCGGGATCGGTGGTGAATTCCGCCGGCACGGCGTGCGCCCCGAGAAAGGTGGGGACGACGTCGACGTGGTGCGCCGCGCTGAGCCGGTGCAGCGCGCGCAGCAGCTTCAACTCCTCTTCCGTGGCCAGCCCGTAGCCGCTCTTGGCCTCCACCGTCGTGGTGCCGTGCGCGAGCATGCGGCTGAGCCGGGCGGTCCCGAGGTCCACGAGGGCGCGCTCGCCGAGCAGGCGGGTCTGGGTAACCGTAGACAGGATGCCTCCGCCGGCCGCGGCGATCTCCAGGTAGGTCGCGCCGCGCACCCGCAGCGCGAATTCGTCCGCCCGCGAGCCGCCGAAGAGCAGGTGGGTGTGGGGATCGATGAACCCGGGAAGCACCACGCGTCCTTGCGCATCGACCGTCCGCGCGGCGCGCACCGACCCGAGGTCGGCAGACGGTCCGACCGCGGTCACGATGCCGTCCGCGATCGCCACGGCGCCGTCGCGGATCAGGCCGAGACGCCCCAGCGCCTCGCCCGTGCGCGGACCGCCCTCACCCTCGGGGCCTCCCTCGAGGGTGAGCAGTTCCCCGGCATGCACGAGCAGCAGATCGGCGTCGGTCATTCCATCAGATGGGTTTCCAGGATCTGCGCGCGGTCGAACCCGCGCAGAGCCAGCCTGGCCCTGGCGGCGTCCATCAGGGCATCGAGCGGGACCAGCCCCACGATCTCGCTCTCGGCGATCGCGACCCCGGCGGCCGCCGCCGCACGTCGCACCGCTTCATAGGCCGCGGTGATGGAGGTCGTCTCATAATCCAGAAGGTTCATCGAGACCTGCGCCTGTCCCGCCGCCGAAGTGACCCCCATCGCCTGGACGGCTGCCAGTCCCCCGCTGCTCTCCCGCACCGCCCGGGCGATCTTCTTCGCCACGGCGACGTCGTTCGTGTTGAGGTTGATGTTGTAGGCGATCAGGGGACGCCGCGCCCCGACGACCACGGCCCCGGCGGTAGGATGGGGCGCCGGCTCGCCCGCGTCGGGTGCCCAGTCCGGATCGGCCATCTTCTGGCCGAGCCCCTCATACTCACCTCTCCGGATGTCGGGCAGCCGCACCCGGTCCGGGCGCTGCGCGGCCTGCGCGTAGAAATACACCGGCACCCGGAGCCCCTCCCAGATGCGTGCGCCCAGGGCGAGGGCCAGCCTCACCGCCTCGGCCATCGTTACCTCCGTGATGGGCACGAAGGGCACGACGTCGACCGCGCCCAGGCGGGGATGGGCGCCGCGGTGGGCGTTCATGTCGATCAGCGCGACCGCGCGCGCACAGAGCGCGAAGGCCGCGTCCGCCACTGCCGCGGGAGGTCCGGCAAAGGTGATCACCGAGCGGTTGTGGCTCTCGTCCGTCTGGACGTTCAGCAGGCGCACGCCGTCGGTGCGGCGCACGGCCTCGGCGATCGCCGCGACGACGTCGCCCCGTCGCCCCTCGCTGACGTTGGGGACGCACTCCACGATCGGCCTGCCCACACCGCATCCTTTCCGGCGCGTGATCCCGGTTGAGCCTACACCAAGCCCCCCGGGGGCTCAAGCAGACGCCGCGGTACCACGCCGCGAAACGGCAGGAGTCGCCCTGGCCCGGGCGAACGCTTCGCACCGTCGATGCATCCTGAACGCCGCGTCCGCCTCAGCAGATTCTTGTCGCTGATTCTCCGCCACCGCCCGGATCAGGTCGGGCTCGCGCTCGATTCGCTCGGACGAGCCCCCCTGGACACGCTGGTCGAGGCGCTGCGCGCGAACGGCTGGGAGGACCTCGCCCCGGGGGACATCGAGGAGGTGGCGCACCTGGACGGACGCCGCTTCGCCCTGAGCGACGGCATGATCCGCGCCCGCTACGGCCATTCCCTCACGCTGGAGCACCCCGGAACCCCAGCGCGGCCGCCGGAATGGCTTTACGTGGCCGTCGCCGACGGAGAGGTGGGGGAGGTCGCCGCGCGGGGGTTGCGGCCCGCCGGACGCCAGCAGGTCCATCTCTGCCAGACCCCGCAGGAGGCGGTACGGATTTTGGAGCGCCATCAGGAGCGCGGACAGGTCGTCACGATCTTTGCCCGCCGGGCGCACGATGGCGGTCTGCCTTTTTACCAGGCCACCGACCGCCTCTACCTGGCGCCCCAGGTGCCATCGGCATTCCTGGCGCTGCCGTCCCCCGCTGCGATGGGCGCGCGCTGACGGATGCTGCTCCTGGCGTTGGCGGTCGCTCCCGGCGTCTTCTGGCTATGGTACTTCCTGGCCAAAGACCGGCTGCGGCCGGAGCCGCGCGCCCTGGTCCGCCGCGTCTTCTTTCTCGGAGGGACGTCGGCGTTCGCCGCCGGCCTGATCGAGGTGGGGGCGCTGGGCGCCGCCGGCCTCTCCGTCGATGCCGGAATGCCCGAGGCGCTGGTCGCGGCGGCCGTCATCGGGCTGATCGAAGAAGGGGTGAAATTCTCCGTAGTGCTGGTCAGCGCCTACCGCCATACCGCCTTCGATGAGGTCCTCGACGGGATCGTCTATGCGGTCACCGCGTCGCTGGGGTTCGCCACGGTGGAGAACCTCTTCTACGTGCTCAGCGGCGGCGTCGGGGTCGGCGTGGCGCGTGCGGTGCTGTCCGTGCCGGGGCACGCGTTCTTCGGGGCGGTGATGGGCTATTACCTGGGCGTCGCCAAGTTCGCCGCCCGCGAGACCCTCTGGCTCCTCAGCGGTCTCGGGCTGGCCACCCTGGCCCATACGATCTACGACGCTCTGGTCTTCTCGCAATCGGCCTACGCTCTGGCGGTGATCCCCTTCGTCCTGGTGCTCTGGCGGCGCTCCATCATCCTGACGCGGCGGGCGCACGCCATGGAGGACCCGCGCACGCGGGCGTCCTGATGGCGGAGGAACGGCGGCTCGTGACCGTGCTCTTCGCCGATGTGGCCGGCTCGACGGCTCTCGGAGAGCAGAGGGATCCGGAAGATGTCAGGGCACTCCTCGCGCGCTTCTACGCGATCGCGAAGGAGGTGATCGGGGCGCACGGGGGCACCCTGGAAAAGTTTATCGGGGATGCGATCATGGCGGTCTTTGGGATGCCGCAGGCGCACGGAGACGACGCGGAACGGGCGCTCGCGGCGGCATTGGAACTGCGCGATCGAGTGCAGGCTGACACGCTGCTCGACGCTCAGCTGCCTATCCGCCTCGGCGTGGACACCGGCGAGGTGGTCGCCGCCCGCGACACCGCCGCCGGAGACTTCCTGATCACCGGCGACGCCGTGAATGCAGCGGCGCGCCTCCAACAGGCCGCTGAGCCCTGGACGATCCTCTGCGGAGAGCGCACCGCGCGCGCGGCTGTGCGCCGATTCTCGTTCGGACCCCCCTCCGCGGTCCCGGCCAAGGGCAAGCGGCAGCCGGTCGGGACGCGCTTAGTGCTGGGGCGGATGGCTGCAGCGGTTCCTCTCCGCGTGCCGCTGATCGGCCGCGACGCTGACCTGGCACAACTCGAACTAACGGCGCACCGGGCGTTCGGGGAGCGCCGCCCCTTCCTGGTGAGCTTGATCGCGCCAGCCGGCATCGGGAAATCCCGCCTCCTCGAGGAGTTTCTGGACCGTCTGCCGGCCACCGCTGGCGAAGCGACGGTGGCCATCGCCCAATGCCTGCCCTACGGACAACGGCTCACCTACTGGCCTCTGCGGATGGTGCTCTACCGTCTGGCCGGCGTCGCCGAAGACGCCAATGCTGCGGTCACACGTGAGCGAATCTTTCTATGGCTCGAGAACGCCGGGGTCGAGTCGTCGCGCCGGACCGGGGAACTCCTGGCCGCCACAATCGGATTAGGGGAGACAGAAGCGGTCGACCGCGCCGCCCTCTTCGCCGCGTGGCGAACGGCGATCGAGGCCGCCTCGCGGCAGTCGCCTCTCGTGGTCGTCTTCGAGGATCTGCATTGGTCATCGGACAGCCTGCTCGACCTAGCCGAGTTCGTCATGCAGCCGCGCGGCGATGCGCCGCTCCTGATGATCGCGCTGGCTCGGCCTGAACTGCTCGATCGCCGGCCCTCCTGGGGCGGCGGACGGCGCAACTACATTTCGCTTTCCCTGGAGCCGCTGGCCGACGACGCCGTCGCGGCTCTTGTGGAACACATGATCGGCGGATCCTCTCCAGAGATAGTCGAACGGGTCGTCACCCGGGCGGAGGGGAATCCCTTCTACGCCGGTGAGATCGTGCGCTCGGTGATAGACCGCGTGACCTCTTTGGCAGATGTTTCAACGGTGGAGCAGGCGCTGGCCACGATGCCCGACACCGTCCACGCGACCATCCTGGCACGCCTCGACCTCTTGCCACCCCAGGAGCGCCGGCTGCTGCAGGTTGGGGCGGTGTTCGGTCGGGCCTTCCGAGCCGCCGGCGCGGCGGCGCTGGAGCCGGATCTCCTGCCAGACACCGAGAAGGCGGCCGAGGGACTGGTGGTTAAGGATCTCATTCGTCCTTCAGACACCGACCGTTTTGCCTTCCGCCACATCCTGATCCAGGAGGTGGCCTACCACACCCTGCCGCGCGCCGAGCGTGCGCGGCTCCATGCGGCAGCGGGAACATGGCTGGAGAACCGGGCGGCCGGGCAGGAAGAGGCGTTGGCAGAGATCATCGCCTACCACTACCGCGAGGCCACCAGCATCTCGCCGAGACTGGAGGGCTCAACCGGACAGGCCGAGCTGCGCCGCAAGGCCGCCGGCTGGCTCACGCGGGCGGCGGACGTCGCGACGGCGGCGGCGGCTTTGGGCGAGGCCGCGCGGCACCTCCAGCGTGCGATCGAACTGGCCGATTCCCGGGACCTTCCCGATCTTTACGAGCGGCTGGGATTCGTCCAGGCGGGAGACGCGGCTGCGGAAGCGTATCTGACGGCCCTCCGGCTCTGCC
>JBOGSD010000112.1:0-12098 GCA_050695215.1 bacterium | reverse complement strand
ACCACCTCCAGCCGATCATCCCTGGCGTAAGCTGGCTGATGAGACGATGAGACTCAAGGCCGTGCGGGAGGCGGGGCGGACAAAATCACTGAATCCCTAAGCGGACAGAATCACTGACTTCCAACACTCTACACCCGCGGACCCTTGGGGACATTCGTCGCCAGCGCCTGCAAGATGGCGGAGGCTGGGGCGAACGCCACCTCCGTGACGGTGGCCAACGCTTCCCGTTCCCGCTGCCCTTCGACGTAGCGCAGGGAGTCCGTCAGCTCGCGCCGGCCCCCGTCCAGCAGCTCGATCCGCCAGCGCCCCTCCGCCATCTCTCGGTGGATCACGCCGGCCTCGGCGAGGGTCTCCAGCGCGCTCTCAATGGCCTGGGGGGACCACCCCGCGCCGAGAGTGGATCCCAGCGCGTCCCCCGGCCAGAGCACGCCTTCGCCCACTCCCGCTCTGTGAGCCTCCGTCCGGAGCAGCCGGTAGAAATCGGCCAGGCGCTCCCGGGAGGGGAAACGCTCCTCGAGGACGTGACGGTTGCGGGCGGCGTCTCCCGGCGCGCAGGCGAGGACCACCGTCGCCCCTTTCCCCGCCAAGCCCGCCAGCGCCGCCATCTCGTGCAGTTGGGCGCGGGTCTGGGGGAGTCCCCCGATGATGACCTGCGCGATGTCGCCGGGGGCGAAGACCTCCGGAAAGGCGCCGGTCGTGACCAGCACCATGATCTTGCCGTCGACGAAGAGCTGTTCGATGACCCGGCGGACCCGCGCCGGCAGCCCTCCGTGGTAATAGGCGACTGTCGGGAAACCTTCCCGGCTGCGCAGCGTGGCCGCCAGGGCGACCGCGTCCGCGCGATCTGTGAGGAAGATGAGCGTCTTGCCGCCCCGCTCCGCCAGCGCCGGGAGCTCTCCGTCGCGGTCGGGGACGCCACGGCGATCGACCAGCCGCAGGTTGGTGCGGACAAACCCATCGTTGATCACGGCTGTGTCGGGACGGTCGCCCCCAGCAGACCCGGTGGACTCCCCGTCCCAGAGGAACCTGGCCAGGCCTCCGGCGGACGGGAGGTGTGCGGTTACGGCAGCCGCGAGACGCTCGGCGATCGGCCCCGGCATGTCAGCGTCGCCGACGAGAACGGCCGACGCCAGACCACCGGGTACGGCCTCGAGCCCCTCCCGCTCCAGCCACGCGGCGCTGGCCAACACGATGTCCGCCCGGCCTTCCTCCAGCGCGCGGGCCAGACGCTGCTGCGGCCGCAGCGGGAGCGCGCCGTGGGCGCGATAGACGCGAAAGCCCACCTCACGGAGGGGCGGGCCGAAGGTGTCAAACCACCGCTCCACCTGGCTGACGAGCGAGAGGACGATCATGGCGGGGCGGGCGCGCTGGGCCCCCAGGGCCGAGGCTGCCATGACGGCCGTGACGGCGCCGCGGCGACCCGGTCCCAGGGCCGCCGTGACGGTCCCGTCGGCCAGCAGCCGTTCGATCGTCGCCGACTGAGCCCGGCGCAGCGGCCGCCCCCCCTGCAGGAAGATGCGCAGGCGGTCGAGCAGGGCTTCTGCCGGCAGCGTGCGCCAAGAGGTCCACGCCCCCCCTGTGAGGGCTGCCGCGGGCTCCTCGCGCTGGATGAAGATGTTGAGCCCATGGGCCCGCTCCCCCCCGCCGGTCAGCTGCGAGGCGGTCGCGGTGTACCGCGCGCCCGCATCGATGGAGGGAGCCAGTCGTCCCGCGATCATGGCGCTGAGAAAGCCGAGCTGTCGCCCGTCCGCGGTGACGACGGCGATGGCGTGAGGGTCGTACGGATTCGACGGCTGGCGGATGAGGTGCAGCGGCTGCCCGGGGCGCACGGAGGACAGCGATTCCTGCCGCCCCTCGAAGGTCACGCCGACCACCTTCGTATAGAAAGACCAGGCGCCTTCGATGCCTCCGAAGCCGGTCCCGACGTAGTCCTCCGCGCGGGCGAAGAGGCGATCCAGCAGGAGGCCGCCGTCGGCCAGCACCGCGTCCAGATCCAGCCCCGGCGCATTGAGGTCGCGCAGCACCAGGGAGACCCGTTCCTGCTCCCCCCACCGGTCCAGTTCCACCGCGCCGGCCACGTCCACCCGCGCGCCCGTGAAGGCCAGCAGTTCGGCGATATCTCCGCGCGTAAATCCGATGGCGTCCACGTAGCCGCGGCCATCCGTGAGCCCGACCCGGAGGTGGCCCTCCCCCACGACGCGCGTCGCCGCGGCGCGGAGGCCGCGCAGGGCGAAGAGCGGCTCTCCATTGCCCGGGCCGAACGGCGCTATCTGCTCGATCTCACGCGCCAGAGCCGGCGTCAGCGTCCCCAGATCGACTTCCGCGTCGATGGCGAGGACCGGCATGAGGTCGTCGGGGCCCAGGCGCCGCCCCGCCTCTTCCACGAACCGGCGGCGAAAGGCCTCGATCTGCTCGGCGGCAATGGTCAATCCCGCAGCCATCGCATGACCACCGAAGCGGATCAGCAAGTCGCCGACCGCGCCCAGGGCGTCCACCATCGGGAGCGGCTCAATCGACCGGGCGGACCCTTTGCCCACGCCATCGGCCACCGCGATCATCACGACGGGACGGTTGTAGCGTTCTTTCAAATGAGAGGCGACGATGCCGATCACGCCGGCGTGCCACCCTTCCCCCGCGACCACCAGCGCGGGGTTCTCCCCCCATCCGCTCTCTTCCACCTGCGCCACGGCCGCCGTCATGACCGTCTCGGTGATCTCCTGGC
Source organism: bacterium (assembly GCA_050695215.1). Classification (GTDB taxonomy): domain Bacteria; phylum Sysuimicrobiota; class Sysuimicrobiia; order Sysuimicrobiales; family Humicultoraceae; genus JACQGZ01. The sequence goes on along the minus strand of JBOGSD010000112.1, from coordinate 9,376 downwards.
GCCTCCGGTTCTCCTGATCCAGCATCTGCGCCAGTTCGGCGGCTTCCGCGGGGTCTTCCGTGGTCAGGAGCGTCACCGCCACCGTGGCGTCGCCGAGCCGGCCGGCCGCGTTCAGCCGGGGTGCCAGCCCAAAGGTCACATCGCGGACGCGCACCCCCCCGGTGACGTCGGCCTGGCGCAGGAGTGCCGCGAGGCCCAGGGACGGCGCCGCCGCCAGCCGGGCCAGCCCCTGGCGGGCCAGGATACGGTTGTCTCCTACCAGCGGCACGACGTCCGCCAGCGTCCCGACGGCCGCGAGGTCGAGCAGGTCAACCGGTTCCTCGCTGCGGCCGGCCAGCCGCCAAAGCGCCCGGATCGTCTGGTAGGCCAACCCGCACGCCGCGAACGGCGTCACCGCAGGCTGACCGGGCCGCTTCGGCCCCACCACGGCCGCGGCAGGCGGCAGCGTAGCGCCGGGGAGATGGTGATCGAGCACAATGACGTCCAGTCCCTGCGCGTTCGCCTGGGTCACCTCGTCCACCGCGGTGATGCCGCAGTCCGCCGCGACGAGCAGGCCGGGACCACCGAGGCGGGCGATGGCGTCGCCGTTGAGGCCGTAGCCCTCGACCTCCCGACGCGGGATGAACACCTCCGCCCGCACGCCCAGCGCGCGCAGCCCCCGCACCAGGATCGCCGTGGAGGTCACCCCGTCGGCGTCATAGTCGCCGTAGACGATGATCCGCTCCCCGCCCGATAGCGTGGCGAGCAGGCGTTCCGCAGCCTTGAAGAGGTCCGCCAGCACGTCCGGATCGCTGAGATCCTCCAGCCCCGCCCGCAGGAAAGCACGGGCGGCGGCGGGGTCGGCAAACCCTCGCTGCGCCAGGAGTTGCGCGGCCAGGGGACTGATCGGGAGCGCCGCGGCGAGCGCGGCGGCGCGCTCGCGATCGAGCGGCCTGACGATCCAGCGCGCCGGTGGAAACAGCGTCACGTCAGACGCGGGAGGGCGGACTCGGCGGGGGAGACGCGGGCCGCTGGCGTTCCTTGTCAGCGAGGCGGGACTCGGCCGTGCGGAGGCGCGCCTTCAACCCCTGGTGGGCCGCCAAGCTGGCGACGTAGACGACCACCGCGCCGGCGAGGGCGGCGGCGATCATGGCGAGGGCCAGCGTCGTCGCCCACTGCCAGCGGAGGAACCTGACGTTGACCGGCGCGGGGTTGTTGAGCGCAAAAATCGTCACCGCCGCCAGTAAGAGGAGGGCCACGATCAGGAGAAATCGCATCGCCCGACCGCCTATCTCCGCCGCCGGCTGCGCCGCCGCCGCGGGACCGAGGCCGGTTCCTTGCGGCGGCTGCCGACGGAGGCCAGCTCGGGCGGCGCGCGGCCGTCCACCTCCGCCGTCGTCGCTGGCGCTCCCGGCCGCCCGCGCCGCCGCTCGCTCCAGTGGTGCCACTCCACCAGCACGGGACTGGCGATGAAGATGGACGAGTAGGTCCCGGTGATGACCCCGATGCCCAACCCGAGCACAAAATCACGGATCGTCGGACCGCCGAAGAAGTAGATGATCAGCAGCGCAATGATCGCCCCGAACCCGGTGGTCAGCGAGCGCACCAGCACTTCCAGAATGGACCGGTTGACCAGACGGGGGAAGGGCTCGCGGCTGCGCAGGGTCTGCTCCTCCCGGATGCGGTCCAGAATGACGACGGTATCGTTGATCGAGTAGCCGACCACGGTGAGCAGGACCGCGACGAATGAGGAGTCGACCTCCTTGCGCGCCAGCGCGTAGATGCCGACCACGATCAGCAGATCGTGGATCAGGGCGATGTCCGCGGCGATGGCGAAGCGCAGGGAGCGGAATCGCCAGGAGATGTAGAGGACCTGCAGCAGCAGGCCGATCACCACGGCCTGGATGGCCCGCGCCCGCAGTTCCCGTCCGATCTTGGGCCCGACCCGCTCGGCGCGCAGCACCTCCCCGCCGCCGAAGCGGTCCGCGAACGCCTTCTGCACCCGGGTCAGATCGGTTTCCTCGATCAACCGCGTGCGGATGAGGACTTGCCGCGGGCGCTCCGGCGACTGCTGGATCACCGCGTCGCCGTACCCGAAGGGTTCGAGCGTGGCGCGGACCTCTTCGAGCCGGGCCTCGCGGCCGAGGCGCAGGTCGAGCAGCGTGCCGCCGGTGAAGTCGATGCCCAGGTTGATGCCCCAGTCGCCCAGGGCGACCGCGCCCGGGATGATCACCAGCAGGGAGAGCAGGTAGCCCCAGCGCCGGTTGCCGATGATGTCCCAGGTGCGCATGCTCGTCTACGCCCCGAACCGCAGGTAACGGTCAAACGGGGGGCGGGCCAGGGAGTCCACCAGCACGCGCGTCACGAGGATCGCCGTGAACATGCTGATGATCACGCCGATGAAGAGCGTGGTGCCGAAGCCTCTGATCGGGCCCGTGCCCAGCGCGATGAGCACGGCCGCCCCGACGAGCGTGGTGACGTTGGAGTCGAGGATGGCCGACCAGGCGCGGCCCCAGCCTGCCTGGATGCCCGCGCGCAGCGTCTTGCCGGCGCGCAGTTCCTCCTTGATGCGCTCGAAGATGAGCACGTTGGCGTCGATGGCCATCCCCACCGAGATGATGAACGCGGCGATACCGGGCAGGGTCATCGTCGCGCCGAGGGCGGTGAGGGCGGCAAACAGGAAGAGCGCGTACAGCAGCAGCGCGACGTCGGCGAGCACCCCCGGCAGCCGGTAGAGGGCGATCATGAACGCAATGATCAGAGCGACGGCGATGGATCCCGCCCGCAGGCTGAGGTCCAGGGAGTCCCGGCCCAGCGAGGGGCCCACGGTGCGCCGCTCGATCACCTCCACCGGGATGGGGAGAGAGCCGGCGCGCAGCAGCACGGCCAGGTCGCGCGCCTCCTCGATGCCCGAGAACCCGCCGCTGATCTGGCCGGAGCCCCCGCCGATCTTTTCCTGGATCACGGGAGAGGAGATGACCTCATCGTCTAAGACGATCGTCAGGTACTGGCCGACGTGGGCGCCGGTATAGGCCTCGAACGTCTTGGCCGCCGGCCCTTTGAAGCGGAAACTGACGAGCGGGTTGCCGGTGTTCACGGCGCCCTGATCGAACCCCGCCTGCGCCTCCGCCAGGTCGGCGCCGGTCAGGATGACCTCTTTCTTCAGCGTGATGGTGCGCGTCTGCGGACCGGGGATGGTCACCACCGTTCCCGCGGCGTTCCAGCGCGCCCCCTCCGGCAGCTGCGTCCGGCCGGTGTTGGTGAACTCCAACAAGGCGGTCTTGCCGATCAACCGCAGCGCTCGATCGGGGTCCTCGATGCCGGGGAGCTCCACGATGATGCGCCGGTCACCCTGCCGCTGGATCGTCGGTTCCACCACTCCCAGCTGATCGATGCGGTTCTCGATGACACGCATCGCGGCTTCGACCGCTTCGGGCGTGGCTTTGATGGTGGCGCTATCTTGCGCCTCCAGCACCAGGTGGCTGCCGCCCTGCAGGTCCAGACCCAGGCTCACTCGCAGCCGTGGAGTCTGCAGCCGCGGCCGGGAGCCCTCGAACCCCAGCGGCGCGACGGCCAGCTGAGCGGCCCCCAGCGCGACGAGCACGACGAACAGGATCCTCCACCCGATTCGAGACACGAAGCCGCTCCTCTACTGTGCGGGGCTGCGCCCGACGGCAAACCGACGCCAGTATACCAAAGCGGAACTGGGCGCAGGACTGTCCCGTCTCAGATGCGGGCACAACCAGCAGCAGACAGGGACGAAGCATCTCGTGCGACTGCCGGAGCGACGGATGCGTCCACTCGGTCGGCTCATCTCCCTGGGAGTCCTCGGCCTTCTTCTGCCGGCCGGCCCCGCCGCAGCGACACCCACCGTCATCAGCCAGCCCGACCGCCGCGCCATCCTGCCGCTCGCGTCCAAAGAGGGCAACCTGGTGAATTACGGGACGGGCGTGGTGGTGGGGCGGGACACCATCCTCACGGCCAGCCACGTCCTGTCCGGCAGCGTCGAAGTGCTGCTGCCGGAGGCGCCCGCGCCCGGCCAGGCGGCCTGCCGGACGCAGTTCGCCGGGCTGGCGGTGATCAAGGCGCCGCTGCCCGCGTCCACCCCGCGGTACCGGGTGACGTTCCGGGCGCCGGCAGCCGGTGAGCCCGTCACCATCGCCGGCTACCCGCTGCGGCAGTGGCGGGTGCGCAGGGGACGGATTATCCGGCTGCTGTCCTCAGCCAATCTGAGCGGCCGCATCGTCACGGCGCCGATGATCGCCGTGGAGCCAGCCATGGACTACGGGGCCAGCGGCGCTCCCGTCTTGGACCGCGCGGGGCTGGTCATCGGCATCGCCGTCGCGTCCAACCAGGACGACAACTACACCATCGCGTTCCCCACCAGCAGCGGCCTCCGTTCCTGCCGCGGGTTCTTGAAGTAGCCGCCCTCTCGCCTCTCTCCGCGCCTCGATAGGGTGGGTCGGAGAAACGACCAACGGACGGCGGTCCCTGAGTGCCCCGAAAAGGCGTCGTGTTTTCCGGGATGGGAGGGAGCGCGGCGGACCTCTTGCAACCGACCGCAGAGACCTTACCATTGAACTCGGCATGGGTCTGTTCCCCGACGCCGCCGGCGCCCCCGCAGCGCCACTCTCGCTCCAGGGCAGTCTGATCTACACCGGCACCTGCTCGTGGGCCGACCCGAGTTTTGTCGCCGAGTTCTATCCGGAGGCGGTCCGCGCCAAGCCCCGGGCGCGCCTGCGCTACTATTCCGAACTCTTCCCGACGGTCGAAGTGGATGCCACCTACCACGCCCTCCAACCCGTCGAGCGCGCGGTGCAATGGGCGGAGACGGTGCCGTCTCCCTTCCTGTTCAACATCAAGGCGTTCGCCTGGCTGACCTGGCACGGCAGCGCGCCCACCCGGCTGCCCCGGGAGATCTTCGTCCTCCTGTCGCGGACCATGCAGACGGAAAAAGCCATCTCTCCTGTGCGCCTGCCGGAGGAGATCCTCACGGCGACCTGGGACTACTTTGCCGCCTTTATCGACGCGATGCGGGTGCGCGAGCGGCTCGGGTACGTGCTCTTCCAGTTTCCGAAGGGACAGGGCTTCACCCAGGAACTCTTCAAGTACCTGGATGCGTGGGCGCTCTATCTGGAGAACTGGCCCGTGGCAATCGAGATCCGCCACAAGGACTGGCTGGAGGGCAAGGCCCGCGGGACGTTGATGGGCTACCTACGGGAGCACGGCTTCGCCTACGTCATCCCCGACCTGGCGCCGGCCCGCTACCTCCCCCCGTCGACGGTGGAGACAACGACCGACTTCAGCGTCGTCCGCTTCCACGGCCGCAACCCGGCGCTGGCGGAGAAGGGCGTGAGCACCAACCAGGCCTACGACTACGAGTACTCAACTGAGGAGCTGAAACCGTGGGCCGAGACCTCGGAGCGCCTGGCCGGGGACGTGCGGCGGCTCTTTCTGATGTTCAACAATCACTTCCGCGGCAAGTCCGGCCGCAATGCCCGGGAGATCCAGGGGATGCTGGCCGAGCGACTCGGCCACGCCGCGCCGCCCCAGGCGGCTCTGCCCCAGGAGTCTACACGGGCCGACGCCGACTTCAGCGTGAGCGAGTAGCCCGCTCCGGTCGACTCCTCGCGCTTTCGCTCTGTCCGCTCACGGGCAACCAGACTTCCTCTCGCAGCCGGTCCACCGTGTACCCGAACGGCTCGAGCACCGTCTCGGCGGCGCGGAGGAGCAGTTCGGCGTACCGCTCATGATCATAGGCCCAGTCGGCGCCCAGCAAAGCCAGCGGCCGCACTCGCTCGTCCACCAGTTTGGCGTCGGCGTCGGTGATGACGTACTGGATCGCCTCCCCCGGATGGAGGCGGACGCCGGCAGCGGCCATCGCCCGCGCGGCCACGGCGACCGGATGGTTGCTGCGATATTCCGAGACCTCCTGAGAAATCGTGGTCGTCAGGGCCAGGTCTCCGGGGCGCACGGACCCCTCGCGGAGCCGCACCAGTGTTTCTTCCAGGACGGCCAGGACCCGCGGCAGGCGAGCCAGCAGCGCCGCGATGGTGGATGCCGCGAACATCTCCTGCAGCATCCGCGCCTGCATCTCCTCGATCAGCACGGGGGTGTCCGAGCGCCGCACCTCGATGCCGCGCACCTTCGTCTCACCGTTCTCGAACACCCCCAGGTAGCGATTGGGCACCCCCACCCCGGGATGTGTTTTGGAAGGAAGAAACGAGACCCACCCGTAGACGCCCTCGACGGCGACGGGTAGGTTGGTGACATGCTCGATGTCGCGGGCCAGTGCTTCGTACGCCTCGTGGTCCGCGCCCGGTTTCTGCAGCCACATGGAGTCTACGATCGCGTGCAGCATGCGGTAGCCTTGCGTTTCCGCCACTTCCTTCGCGCGCAGCAACATCTCGCGGGAGTAGGCCGTCGTCGATTCGTGCGCTTCGATGCGCCCGTAGCGCGCGTTACGATACCCGAGAAATCCGAATGAGACGACTAGCATCCATTTAAGTGCGGTCTGTCGTTGATTGTAGAGTGTACGCTCCGCCCCATGGGTTTGAAGTTTTCTTCGTTTGTAATACGCACGCCGTTCCAACAGGTGGTCGAGCACCTGCGGCACCAGCCCGCGTCGCCGCTGGCAGATCGTGTGGCCGATTTCCGGCACCGGTTCGGCGTTCTCGCAGCAGACGCAGTTAATCGTCTCAGGTGACACATTGAACCGAGCCATGATCGTCGGGTACATGGAGGAGAAGTCGAGCTCCCCCACGCCTTCGTACACCCCCACCAGCGGCTGATAGGTCAAGCCGCCCTTGTCAGTGATCAACAGCTCGGCGGCGGACTTGAACCCCTCCGGCTCGCTCTTGTGCCAGGGCACCAGGATGCCCCTCTGGACCGCGCGGGCCAGCTGCATCGAGGAGATGGCCGTCCCTGTGGAGGTACGGGCCAGGCGCTGCACCGGCAGACGGGCCAGGCGGGCGATCTCCAGCAGCCCGGCCATCTCCGACTCCGCATAGATGAAGGAATTGCGCAGGTCGAGGTGCCAGCGCCCAGCCAGGATGTGCGCCCCCGCCTGGTAGACCGTCTTGCCGTAGGTGACGTAGGAGCGGCCCCGGCGCACCCCGATGCCTGCGCGGGGGTCGCGGTTGAAGGCGATGGGGACGCCCGCCTGGGCGCTGAGCCGCAGCAGACGGGGGATGAGGAACGGATCGCCCCAGTCGGTCAGCAGGACGTCGGGATCGTAGCGGGTGAGCAGACGGTTGAGGCTGCGGCAGAGGTCCTCCGGACGCTCCCCACCGAGGACGACGTGCTCCCCCGGCATCGCCACCTCCAGTTCGCCGCGCCACCCGTGATTGGGATTGATCGGGTCGCCGTCCAGACGCAGCCGCATGACCAGCAGCGGCGGGGGCTCGTACTCCAGGTCCTCGGGGCGGGTCAGCGGTATCGCCTCGCGCAGAGCGCCGTCCGCCGCCGCGACCTCATACCGCCCCAGCGGGAAGAGCCCGCTTTCATAGAGGAAGAGTTGGGCCGCGCTGAGGTCGCAGGTGTAGAGCGTGAGGGCGGGAATCGTAGCCGCCTGCCGGACCGCGGCGGGAAAGTGCAGCGGCCGGTGGACCGCCACCTGCGTGACGGGCACCTCGTCGCCGGAGAAGAGTTCCTGGCGGACGGCCGGCCTCAGATCGGCGCCGAGACGCCGGCGGGCGAGATCACGGCTCAGGCGATCGAGCGCCGCGGGCGGGCCCGCCGCGTAGAAGGCCGGATGATAGTTCTCAACGCGCCGCCGGTGGGGGCGGCCGTCCTCGTCCAGAAACCACAGGGTCATCCCCTCCTCGGAGGGATACACGTCGAAGAGCCAGCCCCGCACGAGTCGCCGTCACCGTGGGCCGCCCGCACGGAGCCGCCGCTGCCTTCCTCCGGCAAGAGGCAAGGACGGTTCCGATCCCGGGGTGGGTAGCGCACGTCCCGAAGGCGCGGGCCGGGTGCGCTCCGGCAGCGGCGCACCCGGCTCTGCTTCCGACAGGCGACGCTGCAACCCGACCACCGCCTTGCCCAGTTCGAGGAGCATCGCCAGGAGGATGGTCTCAAACGGCGAGGCGTGCGACTGATAGGCGGCCGGGGCGGCGTGGTGGCGGGCCGCGGCGAAGAGGCGGTCGAAGATCTCCTGGTCCTCCTTGCGCAGGGCGCGACGGAACTGGCTGAAGTTGGTCGCCTCCTGGTCGACGACCTGCGTCATCGTGGCGACGGTGCGTCCCATCGCTCACCACCACCTCCTCGCCGTCAGCGCTCCCACGTGCGGTTGCCACAGCCAGGTGGTTCCACCCGGCTCCTCGGCATTGATCCGCCAGCCTTCCTCTTCTATCGCCACCCGGAAGACCCGGCGGGCGCGGCGCTTGAGGTGAGGCAGGAATCCTTCCCGCCCCAGCGGCGGGCGCTCTTCATCGGGGGACGCGGCCACGACGGTCCACGGCCACTCGAGAACGCGATCGAGGGCGGTCAGGATGCGGCCGAAGACGCGCGCCGCCTCGTCGGTGCGGATCTCCTCGTCCAGCAGCGGTTCCAGTGGTCCAGAGAGGAACAGTCCGTAGGGGTCGAAGCGCTCCCGCACGCCCCGCAGCCGTTCTTCCAGCAGGGCTTCCAGTTGATAGCAGGTGAAGACGCGGGAGAGGCGGATCTGCCGGAGCAGCGCCGCCGGGGCCAGCCCCATCTTCCGGGCGATGGTGGAGATCAGGTAGGGGTCAAAGGCGTTGGCGCCGTCGATGACCACCAGCGGGCGCCGCTCGATCTCCGCCTGCAGCGCCAGCAGCAACCCGACCGTCAGACAAGCATCCGGGCCCGTCAGGAGGATCAGTCCTTTGACGGCTGTGGGAGAGAGCAGCAGCAGGTCTTTCATCTCGGGCCCCTATCGGCAGGCTCATTATACGAACAAGTGTTCGCATGTCAATGCCGAACAGCGGAGGGTACTTGATAGCGGCCCTCGAAACAGCACTCCCCCACTATAGGGGGGCAGATCACCAGAACCGATCCAACGTCTGATTCTCCGTCGACGCATTGAGCTACTTCGGGCTTGTGGGCTGAACCGTGGCCCCGGCGCGGTCCGCAGCCTAGTCGATCGCTTGTCCGGGCCGTAGCGGATGTGGGCGAGCCCAGCGGGGCGACGGTGGGGGAGGACTCCGGCCAGATTGCGGCAGCATCCCGGCCACCCGATAATGTGGCCAAGGGCGAGTTGCGTGCTGGAGGGTCCTGCCGGCAGGCGGTGCACGGCGAACTAGGCAGGTCTGTCTATCATAACGGCTGGCGGCGTAGCGCTATGGCGCGAGCCCAACTAGTGGGAGGAAACGGCGGCATCAGTGCTCCCTCCGAAAGGTGTTAGGCTGCGGCGATCGCTGTGTTGGCGGTGTTAGGA
>JBOGSD010000111.1:0-3636 GCA_050695215.1 bacterium | reverse complement strand
CCAGCGGGTACGCCGCGGCTGTCAACACCAAGGGCAGCCCCGTGCGGGGGCGCAAGCTGCTGGACGACGTCATCGACATCACCCTCACCGTGCTCACCAACGGCGCGGTGACGTCGGACAACGTCTCTTACAACGGCCCCAACCTGGGCGGGTCGAGACATAAGACCCTCCTGCGGACCTTCCCGTATCTCGCGGCACCGAACTAACGCGGACGCGTGGGCGGCGTTCCGGGGACGCACCGGGACGCCGCCCGCCGCCCGGCGGCACGGAGGCTGAACGTGATTCGGATCGAGACGCAGCGGGTCGAGCAGAAAGGCGCGCCACAGACGTGGCGGAGGCTGGGGCTGGCTCTCGTGGCTGCGGCCGCCCTGGTGGCGGCGAGCCTGCCCGCGCTGCAGGCCTGGCGGCAGGATCGGGATGGCGCATCGGCCTACCGCTACCACTTCGAGCGCTCCACCCGGGGGACGATCATCCGCGACCTGCAGGCCGAGATCGCCTTCTACCAGGAGCGCATCGCGCGCGATCCCCAGGGCGGGCTCGATCTCGCCTCGCTGGCGGGAACCTACCTGCGCATGGCCCGCGCCACGGGCGATCTGTCCTGGTACCTGCTGGCCGAGCAGGCCGCGCGCCGCTCGCTGGCCCACCTGCCGTTCTCCAATACCGGAGCGATCCTGGTCCTGGCCCGCATCGCCGAGGCCCGACACGATTTTCCCGAGGCTCTCCGCCTCGCCGCCCAGGCGCCCGGCAAGGAAGACGCGTTGGCGCTCGCGGTGACCTCGCATCTGGCCATGGGGGCGGTGGAGGACGCCGCAGCCGAGGCCGACCGGTTGGTGGCGCTGAGCCCTACTCTGGGCGGCTACACGCTGCGGGGCCTGGTCCATGAGGCGCGCGGTCGGGACGAGGATGCCGTCGCCGACTTCCGTCACGCCCTCGCCGCCGAGGAGCCGGGAGAGGCGGGAGGATCAGCCGCGGCCCGCGCCTATCTGGGCCGCCTCCACTACCGGCGCGGCCGCCTCGACGAGGCGCGCACCCTCTATCGCGAGGCGCTGCGGATTCTGCCGCAGCACCCGCTGAGCCTGATCAATCTCGCCGAACTGGACCTGCGCGCAGGGCGCTACGCCGCCGCCGAGCGGCATCTGGCCGAGATCGTTACCATCACGGAGGCCTCGCCCAACATCTTCGACCACGCCGTCCTACGCGGCCTGTCGCGCGCGAAGGCCCTGGCCGGGGATGCCGGCGGGGCCGCCGGGCTGTGGGATGAAGCCGAACAGCGGCTGCGCCGCGACGTGGCCGCGGGTACCTTCGGCCACCGCCGGGAACTCGCCCGGCTGCTGCTCGAGCGCGGGCGCCCCGCTGACGGCCCCGAAGCCCTGGCCCTGATGCAGGCCGAGGCCAAGAGCCGCCGCGACGCCGACACCCTCGACATCCTGGCCTGGGCGCTGTCGCGGGCGGGGCGATGGACGGAGGCGCGGGCGGTCTTGCGGGAAGCGCTGGGCCGCGGGATCCGCGATGCCGGGATGTTCTACCGGGCCGCGCTCATTGAACAGGCCCTGGGGGACCGCGGCGCCGCGGAGCGCTTCTTCCGCGCGGCGATGGGGGTTGACCGGAGCTTCGACGAGCAGGCCCGGCGGGTGGCGGGGTTGGGATTGTGGGAGGGACCGCGATGACCCGGGCGCGGGGAGCCGCGACGGCGGCCGCCTTCCTGTTGCTGGCGGGGGCTCTGGCGCCCGCTCCCGCGGAGGCCCACTGGGCCGACCTGGCCGTGGCGGAGATCGTGGTGGGCGGCGGAGAGGTCCGTATGACGCTGACCTTCCCCACCGGGCTGGCCGCCGCGGCCGACGACGATGGCGATGGGCGCCTCGCCGCCGCGGAGGTGCGCGCTCATCGCGCCGCGCTCACCGCGCTGCTGGGGGAGCGCATCGTCCTCACCGCCGGGGGCGTGGACGCGGCGCTCGCCGTCGAGCCGCTCACGGGTGAGGTCCCCCCCAGCCTGGTCGCACCCGCCGCTCCCGGCTCCTCCGGAGGAGGGGCCACGCACAGCACGGTCCAGCTCCTCTACACGTGGCCTGAGACCGCCGCCGGCGCGCTGACGATGCGGTACGGACTCTTTCTCCCGGGGGTCTCCACCGCGTCCGCGCTGGCGACCATCATCCAGGACGGCGCCGCCCGCAGCCACGTCTTCACGCCCGAGAACACGACGCTGACGATCGGCGGCGCCGGCCGCGCGCTCTGGGCGCAGGCCGGGAGCTTCCTCGTGCTGGGGGTCAAGCACATCCTCACCGGGTACGACCACGTCCTCTTTCTGATCACGCTGTTGATGGCCGGGGGCGGGCTGAGGGCGCTGGTGAAGATCGTCACCGCCTTCACGCTGGCCCACTCGGTGACGCTGTCGCTGGCGGTCCTCGACGTGGTCAGCCTGCCGCCGCGTCTGGTCGAGAGCGGGATCGCCCTCTCCATCGCCTATATCGCCGCCGAGAACCTCTGGCGGCGCGAGCGCGCCCTGGCGCGGCGGTGGCTGGTCACCTTCGGCTTCGGCCTCATCCACGGCCTCGGCTTCGCCTCGATCCTGCGCGACCTGGCGGTGGGCGGGTCCAACCTGGCGGTCTCGCTGGTGAGTTTCAACCTAGGGGTCGAAGCCGGCCAGATCCTCATCGTGGCGACCGCCTTCGGGCTGCTGGCCGCCCTGCGCCGCCTCTCCTGGCAGCCCCTGCTGCGCCGCGCCGTCTCCGTGGGGGCGATGGCGGCTGGGCTCGCCTGGTTCGTGCAGCGCGCCGGCGGCTTGTGAGGGGAACGAGAAAGGGGGAGGGTCATCGCCCTCCCCCCTCATTCCCGGACCTTCCCGGACCTTCCGGGTGGACAGGTCCGGGCCGTGCGCGATCCCGCCTGCGTTACTGCTGAGTGACGGTAATCGTCGTCGGAGGCATCTGCACCCCCGAGACCTGCGACGTCACTGTGATCCGGTAGGTCGCCCCCGGCAGGCGCAGCGACGGCCGGACGGTGGCGGCGAAGAAGCCGTTGCCGTCTGCCATCACGTCAGCGCTGCCCGATCCGAAGGTGAAGAACGCCCACACGGTCGCGACATCCACGTGCACCTGGGCGAATGGGAACGTCCGTCCGATGATTGTGAACTCGGACGAGGTGATGACCGCGCCGTTCTGCGGGTAGAAGACTTGCGGCTGCTGCGGGAACCCGAAGAACGGAGGCTGCGGCTGACCAAAGATCGGGAACTGCGGCGGCGCCGCCGGAGGGTTGATGATGAAGAACGGCGGCTGGACCGGGGCCCGTACCTGGCTCACTAGGCGGATTTCGTTGGCCACGATGCGGTTGGCCGCGATGATCCGCCCCCGCACCTCGACCCTGCTGCCAACGTGGAGTGCGTGGATGGCCCGGGGCACGAAGTCCCTCCCCCCCAGGTCCTTGTCGTCGTCGTCGTCATCCCTGCGCCCCTCGATCTTGAAGCGCGTGTCGGCCTGGACGTGGATCACCCAGAGGCGATCCGCGCGCTGCCTGTCCTCCCGAAGAAGGAAGGCCTGCTGGCGCGCATCCGTGGCGACGATGACGCCGTGCACCTCGATCCGCTGGCCCTGCGGCTGGGCCGCCGCCGGCATCGCCGCGGCGAGCATCAGCACGAGGGCT
>JBOGSD010000110.1:0-17824 GCA_050695215.1 bacterium | reverse complement strand
GACATCACGCTGCGGGCGCTCCGGGTGCTGCGCGAAGTCGACCTGATCGCCTGCGAGGACACCCGGCGGACGCGCGTCATGCTGGAGCGGCACGGGATCTCCACGCCACTGCTCTCGTATCACGAGCACAACGAGCGCCGGCGCGCCGCAGAGTTGGTCCGGCGGCTGCTGGGCGGCAAATCGGTGGCGCTGGTCTCGGACGCCGGGATGCCGACCGTGTCCGATCCCGGGTTTCCGCTAATCACCCAGGCGCTGGAGGCGGGAGTGGCGGTGGTCCCCATCCCCGGGCCGAGCGCGGTGACGGCGGCCCTCAGCGTGGCGGGACTCCCCTCGGACCGGTTCCTCTTCATGGGTTTTCTCCCCCGGACGCGCCCCGCCCGGCGCCGGGCGCTCGAAGAGGTGGCCGCCCTCCCGGCGACGCTGGTCCTGTTCGAGGCGCCGCACAGGATTGGCAAGACCCTGACCGACGTGCTGGCCGTCCTCGGCCCCCGGCGCGTGGCGCTGGTGCGGGAAGCGACCAAGCTGCACGAAGAGGTGCGGCGCGGACGGGTCGATGAGCTGGCCGCCGGGGTCGCCGCGGCGCCGCCCCGCGGCGAGATCACCCTGATCGTGGAGGGGTCGGCCGGCACGTCCGCCGGGGCGCCAAGGAGCGGGGAACGCGCGGGAGATCCGGACGTGCATCTGCGGCGGCTGCTCGGCCGCGGCCTCTCGCGGCGCGATGCCGCGCGCACGGTGGCGGAGGCCTACGGGATCCCCCGCCGGCTCGCCTACCGGATGGCGATCGAAACGGCATCTCCTTCGGCCAAGGAGGCGAAGCGCTAAGTGCGCTGGCTGCGGGAACCCGCGGACATCGTGCGCGTGCATCAGGCCGCCACGGAGGTCGAGGCGCTGGCGATGGAGCAGGCGCTGCGCTCCGCCGGCGTGCGCGCCTGGCTGCGGTCGCGCCAGGTGCCCGGCTACGCGGAGGTGATCGCACGGGCCACCGGGATCTGGGGCGACGTCATGGTGGTGCCGGAGGATGAGGGCCAGGCGCGTGGTATCGTCGAGGCGTATCTCGCCGCGGTGAAGGAGGACGGCATGAAGGCCGTCATGAGGACGGGCTCCTCAGAGCAGGGCGTGCGCCGGTTCGCCGGCATCCTCCCGCCGCTGGTCACGCTGTTCCGGCGGGACGGCGCCGTGGATGACGCGGCGATGCGACGCCACACCGACCGGCTGCTCGAAGCCGGCGTGCACGGCCTCTTTGCGCTGGGCACCACCGGGGAAGTCATGCACCTGTCGCCCCAGGAACGGCGGGGGGTGGCCGAGCTGGTGGTGCAGCAGGCGGCCGGACGCGTGCCCGTCCTGATCGGCTGCGGCTCTACCAGCACCGATGAGGTCATCGCCTACGCCCGCCACGCCAAGGAGATCGGTGCCTCCGGCGTCGTGGTGATCGTGCCCTACTACTGGGTCCCCTCCGACGCCGCCGTGGAAGCGCACTACGACGCCATCGCCCGGGCCGTTGACCTGCCCATCGTGATCTACAATTTCCCGGCGGTGTCGGGGCGCAACGTTCCTCCGGCCCTCATTGCCCGCTTGGCCGAAGCCCACCCCACGATCGCGGGCATCAAGGAGACGATCGACAGCATCGGCCACATCCAGCAGGTGGTGGCGGCGGTGCGCCCGGCGCGGCCCGACTTTGTGGTGCACTGCGGGTTCGAATACCACCTCATCAACACGCTGCTGCTCGGCGGAGACGGCGCGGTGCCGGGGATGGCCAACCTGGCGCCGGCGGCGACGGTCGCCGTCTACGAGGCCGTCCGTCGCGGCGACGTTGAGGCGGCGGCCGAGCTGATGCGGGCCCGCCTGGAATTCCCCTCTCTCTACGAGTTCGGGGCGCCGCTCTTTGTCGTCATCAAAGAGGCCATGGCCATGGCAGGGCTGATCGAGGTGCCCACCGTGCGGCTCCCCGCCCAGCCGCTCGGCGAAGACGGGCGAGCCCGGCTGCGCACGCTGCTCGCGCGCCTCGGCATGCTCTAACCCTCACCCTTCGCGGTCCGCCGCGCGGCGTAGCGCAGCAGCCCCATGACGTTGTTGCGCAATGGCGTCATCACTTCGTAGCGGCGCTCTTCCCCAGGGGCCGCCTCCTCGATCTCAAGCGCGGTCATCGCCTGGAGCCGCTCGCTCAGCGTCGCCTCATCCCACCGGGCGGCCGCAGCCTCCTGGGCGAGGCGCTCCCGGATGTTCAGGCGGGTTTCCAGGTCGGCCCACAGTTGCTCGACCCAGGTGTGCGGGCCGAAGTGTGTCGGGAGGAGCCGCCGGGCGCGAAGATCGCGCAGCCGGCCCAGCGTCCGCCGCCACGCCGCGAAGTCCAGTTCCGGCGGGGGCGTCGGCGGGCTCACGTAGCGGGACCCCGCGAGCGCCACCCCGGCGGCGTCGCCGGTGAACAGATCACCGGAAGCGCGATCGAAGTAGACGTGGTGGTGCGTGGCGTGGCCCGGCGAGGTGAGGGCCGTGAGCGTCCGCGACCCCAGCCGCACGTCTTCCCCATCCTTTAAGATATGCACCCTGTCGCTGGGGATGGACTCTGGTTCGCCCAGGAGGGTGTCTAGCGTCGGGCCGTAGAGGCGGCGCGCGCTGGCGAGCAGTCGCGCGGGATCGACCAGATGCGGCGCCCCCAGGGGGTGGACGTACACCTGCAGGTGCGGGTGGCGGGCGGCCAGCGTGCCCGCGGCGCCGGAGTGGTCCAGGTGGATGTGCGTGACGGCGGCGGCCTGCAGGTCACCCGGGTCGAGGCCGGCCTGGCGGACGCCCTCCAGCACCGTCTCCGCCGTGGAGGCAGGCCCGGTTTCGACGAGGGCCGGCCGTTCCCCCAACAGCAGGTAGACGCTGATCGCACCGGGCGTGCCATTGTAGTGGGCGTCGATCAGGATCAGGTCGTCGGCCAGCCGCTCGATCTGCGCCACCGGACCACCATACCACGGGCCTTCTGGGAGGCGGGAGCCGACCGGAGGAAAGGCTTTCCAGGCGGGCGAACCCTCTTCCATCTCTCCAGCGGACGGCGGGTCTGTGTTCGAGGTGACGGTCTGTGCCGGAGCGGCAGTACCATCGGTGGTCCAGCCCATCGCTCGGGCGGGACATGGAAGTGCTGATCGTGGGTCACGGCGGCGCGCGCCTCCTGGTCTTCCCGACGTCGATGGGACGCTTCTTCGACTGGGAGGACCGGGGGATGTTCGGCGCCCTGGCGGAGCACCTGGAGAAGGGCTGGATCCAGATGATCTGCGTCGACAGCGTGGACGGGGAGTCCTGGTACAACAAGCAGATTCCGCCCGCCGAGCGCGCGCGGCGGCATCTGCAGTACGATCGGTACCTGCTCACTGAGGTCCTGCCTTTCAGCGCCGAACGCAATCCCAATCCCTTCGTCATCACCACCGGGGCCAGCTTCGGCGCCTATCACGCGGTGAATTTCGCCTTCCGCTATCCGCACCTGATCGGGCGCGTCATCGGCATGAGCGGCTACTACGACATCACGCGCTGGACCGGCGGCTACTCCGACGACAGCGTCTCCGCCAACAACCCGCCCGACTTCATCGCCCACGAGCGCGAGCCGGCCCGCCTGGAGGCCCTGCGCCACCTCGACGTGGTCATCGCCGTCGGCCAGGACGACTCGGCGTTGGAGAACAACAGGCAGCTCTCCACGGTGCTTTGGAGCAAGGACATCTGGCACGCCCTGCGCATCTGGGACGGGTTCGCGCACGACTGGCCGATCTGGCAGCAGATGCTGCCGCTCTACATCGGCGGCCATGACTGAGGGACGGTTCCGGAGGGGGGAGCGATGACGCTGCGCGTCGGCCTGCTCGTGGGACGGGAATGGTCTTTCCCACCGGCCTTCATCGAAGAGGTCGCCCGGCGTGACGCCGGGGTGGTCGCCGAGTACGTCACGATCGGCGGCACGCGGATGGACGAGCCCTTCCCCTACGCCGTCGTGATCGACCGGATCTCCCACGAAGTCCCCTACTACCGCGCCTACCTGAAGTACGCGGCGTTGTCAGGCGCGACCGTGGTCAACAACCCGTTCATGTGGTCGGCCGACGACAAGTTCTTCGGGGCCTCTCTGGCCACCGCCCTCGGGGTGGCCTCCCCCAAGACCATCGTCTTGCCGAACAAGGAGTACGTCCCCGGGATCGTGCACGAGGAATCCCTGCGCAACCTGGCCTATCCGCTCGATTGGGCCGGCGTCATCGACTACGTCGGCATGCCCTGCGTGCTCAAGGACGCGCACGGCGGAGGCTGGAAGGACGTCTTCATCTGCCACAGCCCCGAAGAACTCCTCTTTCATTACGATCGTTCGGGTCTGCGCACGATGATCGTGCAGGAGTTCATCGACTGGGAGCACTACGTGCGCTGCATCTGCCTGGGTCAGGAAGAGGTGCTGCCGATCAAGTACGATCCACGGGAACGGAAGTACCACGTCGAGCACGAACACCTCAGTCCCGCCCTGGGCCGCCGCATCGTCGACGATTCGCTGAAGCTCGTACGCGCGCTGGGCTACGACATGAACACCTGCGAGTGGGCGGTGCGCGACGGCGTCCCCTACGCCATCGACTTCATGAACCCCGCCCCCGACATGGATATCTACTCCCTCACGCCCTTCTACTTCGAGTGGGCGGTCCGGCACATGGCCAACATGGCCATCACGCTGGCCACCCAGCCGCGCCCCCAGCGGCGCGCCCTGCGCTGGGACGTGGCGCTGCGGGGCCGCCGCGGCGAGCCGGTGGGCGCGGACGAGACCGGGAGTTATGCGCCTCCACGACGCGATCCAGACCTATCATGATCTGCTGACCGACGAGGTCGCGCGGGAGTGCCAGGCCGCGCTCGATCTGCAGCTGCGGGGGCGCGGGTTGTACTTCGGCGATCGGCCGCTCTGCACGGTGCTGCGTCCCCGCTTCATCACCCCCGAGCAGTACCGCTTCGTGTCCGACCGCTCCCGTCTGCTCCTGCGCGCCTTTGACCGCGCCTACCGCGCCGCGCTGGCCGATCGGGTCTTCCGCGCCCAGTTCGGCCTGCTGGACTGGGAGGAAGAGCTGGTGCAGCACGATCCCGGATTCCGCGCTCCCAGTCCCACCTCTCGCCTCGATGCCTTCTTCGATCCTGAGGTGGGGCTGCTGCGCTATTCGGAGTACAACGCGGAGACGCCGGCGGCGGCGGCCTATACGGACATGCTCGGCGAGATCTTCTTGACGATGCCGGTGATGCGGGAGTTCATGCGCCACTACGAACTACGCCCGATCCCCGCGCGGCACGGGGTCCTGCACGCGCTGCTGGACGCTTACCATCAGTGGGCCGGGCGCCGTGAGCCGCCACGCATCGCTATCCTCGACTGGAAAGAGGTGCCCACCTACAGCGAGTTCGTGCTCTTCCAGCAGTACTTCAGCGAGCGCGGTCTGCAGTGCGTCATCGCCGACCCGCGCGAGGTGGAGTACGCGCGGGGGAGGCTGTGGGCGGAGGGCGCCCCTGTGGACCTGATCTACAAACGCGTGCTGATCAGCGAACTGGTCGACCGGGGAGGGCGGGATCACGCGGTCGTGCGGGCGGTGCGTGAGGGCGCCGTCTGCATGGTCAATCCCTTCCGCTGCAAGATCCTCCACAAGAAAGCGTCCCTGGCCGTCCTCAGCGACGAGCGCAACGCGCCGCTGTTCACGGCGGAAGAGCGGCGGGCCATCGACGCCCACATCCCCTGGACCCGCCGCGTGGAGGAGCGCAAAGCCACCTACCAGGGCCAGACGGTCGATCTGATCCCCTTCATTCTGGAATCGCGCGAGCAATTTGTGCTCAAGGCGAACGACGAATACGGAGGCAGGGGGATCACCCTGGGATGGGAGACCGACGGCGCCGCCTGGGAGGGGGCCGTGCAGGCCGGGTTGGCCGAGCCAACCGTGGTGCAGGAGCGGGTCGTCCTGCCCACCGAGCCCTTCCCCAGCATGGTGGAGGGGAAGCTCGCGATCTTCGACCGGATGATCGACATCGACCCGTTTGTCGTCTACGGCGCGTACGTCGAAGGCGCCGTGACGCGGCTCTCCACGGCCGCCCTGCTCAATGTCACGGCCGGCGGCGGCTCGACGAATACGACCTTTCTGATCGAGAGGCGGTGAGCCGATCGTGCAGCCTCCTTCCCTGACCATCGGCATCGAGGAGGAGTATCAGATCATCGATCCGGAGACGCGCGAGCTGCGCTCCTACATCACCGAGATCCTGGAAGAGGGACAGCTGGTGCTGCGCGAGCAGCTGAAGCCGGAGATGCATCAGTCGATCGTGGAAGTGGGCAGCACGGTCTGCCAGACCCCGGCGGAGGCGCGGGCGGAACTGGTGCGGCTGCGCCGGGCCATCATCGATCTGGCCGGCAAGAACGGGCTGAAGATCGCCGCCGCCGGCACCCATCCGTTTTCTTCCTGGCTGAAACAGGACATCACGCCGCTGGAGCGCTATCTGGGCGTGCGCAAGGACATGGGGGATCTGGCCCAGCAGTTGCTGATCTTCGGCACGCACGTGCACATCGGTATCGAGGATAAGGAATTTCTGGTCGACTGTATGAACGTCTCCCGCTACCTGCTGCCGCACGTGCTCTGTCTGTCCACCAGTTCGCCCTTCTGGATGGGGCGCAACACCGGACTAAAGTCGTATCGCAGCGTCATCTTCCGCAACTTCCCCCGCACCGGGATCCCGCGCGTCTTCCAATCCTGGGGCGATCTCACGTACCTGATGGAAACGCTGGTGCGCACGAACTCCATCCCCGACGGAACGAAGATCTGGTGGGATGTGCGCCCCAACTGGAAGTACCCGACGCTGGAGTTCCGCATCTGCGACGTCTGCACCCGGGTAGACGAGGCCGTCTGCGTCGCCGCGATCCTCCAGGCGATCGTGGCCAAATGCTGGAAGCTGCGCCGCGATAACATGACCTTCCGCGTCTACCCTTTCGATCTGATCGAGGAAAACAAGTGGCGCGCCGT
This sequence comes from bacterium, assembly GCA_050695215.1. Lineage (GTDB taxonomy): Bacteria > Sysuimicrobiota > Sysuimicrobiia > Sysuimicrobiales > Humicultoraceae > JACQGZ01. Next base: position 10,841 of record JBOGSD010000110.1, on the reverse strand, counting down.
GCGCTACGGGCTCGACGGCAAGCTGATCGACTTCGGCAAGCAAGAGGAGCTGCCAGCCCGCGACTTGATCCGCGAGATGATCGAATGGTTTCTCGACGATGTGTTAGACGAACTGGGGACGCGCAGGGAGGTGGAATACGCCTATCAGATCATGGAGGAGGGCAGCAGCGCCGACCGTCAGCTGGCGACCTACCAGCGGACGGGCGAGTTGAACGCCGTGGTGGATCACCTGATCCGAGAGACCGCCGAGAGCCTCTAGTCCGCCACTGCGCGATGCCTACTCGTTGGGCCGAGGGCGCGCCGGAACTCGGTCCGGACCTAGTTCGGGGTGGCCTTGACTTCAACCGGGGCCCGTGGCTACGATGTTTTGTAACTGGCGATGAGGAAGCGGGAGTAGCCCCGCGGGATGCCGGGAGCGAGCCGGGAGGGTGCGAGCCGGCGGCGGAGGGCGGGGTGAACATGGCTTCCGAGCCGACGGGGTGAAGACGCGGCAGGCACCGCGCCGGTAGCCTCGTCCGGACGCCCCCGAGAGCGGGCCGGGGTATCTCCGCCGGAGCGGACGTACCCGCCGAGGCGCAGGCTGCGAGGCCGGCGCGAACCCAGGTGGTATCGCGGGAGACCCTCTCGCCCGATGGGGCGGGGGGGCTTTGTCATTTGCGAGGAGGACTGATGGCGTTCGCACACCTGAGCGGGATCTTTCCACGGTCGGAGGAACTGATCGCGGCCAGCCGCGCCTTTGAACGAGGGCGGCTCGACGCCGATTCGCTGCTCCTGCAGACGGAAGAGGAGGCGCGCCGGCTGGTGGCGCTCCAGGAGGAGTGGGGCTTCGACTACGTTACCGACGGCCTGCTGCGCTGGCAGGATCTGTTGCGCCCGCTGGCCGACGAGCTGCCGGGGGTGCACGCCGGGCCGGTGACGCGGTGGTTCGACAACAACAGCTTCTATCGCCGGCCGGTCATTGAGCAGCGGCTCCGGCCTCTGGGGGAGGCGGCGCTGCGCTGGACGGTCAGGGAACCCCTCGCGGGGCGCCCCTGGAAAGCGATCCTCCCGACCCCGTGGGCGTTTGCCGCACTGTCCGAGGATCACGTCTACGGCGATGCCGACGCTCTTCTCGGGGACGCCGCCGAGGTGCTGCGGGCGGAGGCGGCCGGGCTGGCGGCTGCGGGGTGCCGGTACATCCAGTTCTCCGATCCGGTGCTGGTCACCGGGCCCGCCGACGGCGCCCTCACCCGCGCGCATAACGCGCTGGCCCGCGCGGTGGATGGACTGAGGGTACGCACCGGCCTGTACACCTTCTTCGGGGACGCGGCCCCCGTGCTCGACGCGCTGCTCGATGCTCCCGTTGACGAGGTGGGCTTCGACCTCTTTGCCACCGACCTGGAGGCCCTCCGGGGGCGCGCCGGCTCGAAGGGGTTGCTGCTGGGCGCCCTGGACGGGCGGAACTCGCTGCTCGAGGACGCGCAGGAGACTGCCGCCACCGTCGGGCGCGTGGCGGACCGGTTGGGGGCGGAGGTGGTGTCGGTCCTGCCGAGTTGCGATCTGGAATTTCTGCCCTACGAGGTGGCCGTCGCGAAGGGGCGGCGGCTCGCCGAGATCAAGCGATTGCTGGGGTGATCACCGTGGAGAAACTGTTTCCGACTCAAGAGATCGGCAGTCTGGCCAAGCCCGCTTGGCTGCTCAAAGGCGTGCGGGGCACCAAACTCTCCCGGGAGGATTGGGCGGATCTGGATCACTGGGCGGCGCGGCTGGAGATCGAAGGCGTCGATCACCTGCGACGCTCGCTCAACGGCGGCGGCGAGCCGGCGGAGAAAACGAAGGCAGCCATCCGGGACTGGGCCGCGCTCTTCGCCATCCGCCTGCAGGAGGCGGCGGGGTTGGACGTGGTCTACGACGGCGAAGCCCGCCGCGTCGAGATGTACGAATACCCGGTGCGGCGCATCGACGGCTTCCAGTTCTACGGGCACGTGCGCTCCTTCGACAACCGCTACTACCGCAAGGCGGCGGTGGTGGACAAGGTGGCGCTGCGCGAACCGTTCCACCTGAACGAACTGGGGTACGTCAAGCGGCAGGCGCGCCGTCCCGTGAAGATCCCGGTGACCGGGCCGTACACCTTGGCAGACTGGTCCTTCAACGAGTACTACCTGCGCCACGCCTCGGACATCGCCGACCTGCGGAAGCGCAACTACGAGGCGAAACGCCGCTTCACGCTGGATCTGGCCACCGAGGTGCTGCGGCCGACCCTGCAGGCGCTCGTGGACGTGGGGGCGGACTGGATCCAGATCGATGAGCCCGCGGCGGCCACGCATACGGACGAGGTGCCGATTCTGGTGGAGGCCTTCAACGCCGCCCGTGAGGGGGTGGGCGCACGCGTGAGCATCCACATCTGCTACAGCAACTACCGCGCCCTCTACCCGCACATCCTGAACATGAAGGTGGACATGCTGACGCTCGAGTTCAAGAACACCGGGGATTACAATATCGTGCGCATCTTCAAGGAGTTCGCCGATCCGCGGGCGATTGGGCTGGGCGTGCTGGACGTGCACTCCGACGTGATCGAGTCGCCGGAGGAGGTCAAGGACAAGATCCTGCAGGCCGTGGATATCCTGAGCCGCCCGGAGCGCATCTGGGTGAACCCCGACTGCGGCCTGCGCACGCGCACCTGGGACGTGGCCTTCGCCAAACTACAGAACATGGTCGAAGGGGCGCGGCTGGCCCGGGAGGCGGTGGTCGTCTGAGCGGACCGGAAGCGGCGGGGACGGCGTCCGGGGTGAGGATCCCCACCGCCCTCCCGACACTGGAGACGGAGCGCCTAACCCTACGGCCGCTGACGCTGGAAGACGCGGCGGACGTCTTCGCCTACGCCTCCGAGCCGGAGGTGGCGCGCTACGTCCCCTGGGAGCCGCACCGCAGCCAGGAGGACTCGCGCCAATTCATCGCCGGGACGCTGGAACGATCCGCCCGGGGCGGATCGAACACCTGGGCCATTGTGGAGCGGGCGAGCGGGAAGGTGATCGGCTCGATCCGGATGGGAGAGGTCCACCCGGTGCACGCGCGCGCCGACATCGGGTACTCCTTGGGACGGCGCTACTGGAACCAGGGGCTGACGACGGAAGCCGTGCGCGCGGTGCTGCGCTTTGGGTTCGAGGAGGTTGGGCTGAACCGCATCTACGCCGTCTGTCACGTGGCCAACGCGGCGTCGGAACGGGTGATGCAGAAGGTCGGCATGACGTATGAGGGAACTCTGCGCCAGGTCGCCCTGATCAAGGGCGGCTATGAGGATCGCAAGCTCTACGCCATCCTGCGGCGAGAGTGGCGGGCGCAGCAGCAAGAGGCAGTGGGCCCGGGAGGGTGAGACCCGTGGGAAAGTTCTACATCACGACGGCCATCGATTACGTGAACGCGGGCCCGCACATCGGCCATGCCTACGAGAAGATCCTGGCGGATGTGCTGGCGCGCTGGCACCGGCTCTGCGGCGACGAGGTCTTCTTCCTGACCGGCACCGACGAGCACGGGCAGAAGAACGCCTCCACCGCCGCGGCCGCCGGAAAGGAGGTACAGACGTTTGTGGACGAGAGCGCTGCTGAGTGGCGGCGGCTGACCGAGACGCTCAACCTCTCGAACGACGACTTCATCCGCACGACCGAGGAGCGTCACAAGCGGGGGGCGCGGTTGATCTGGGAGCGGGCGGCCGCGGCCGGTGACTTCTACAAGAAGAACTACAAGGCGTTGTACTGCGTAGGCCACGAGGCCTTCGTCACCCTGAGCGACCTTGTGGACGGCAAGTGCCCCGCGCACGACGCCGAACCCATCGTCATCGAGGAGGAGAACTACTTCTTCCGCCTCTCCAAGTACCGCCCCCAATTGCGGCGCCTGTTTGAGGAGCGGCCGGACTTTGTCGTCCCACCGTCTCGCTACGGCGAGATGCTGAACCTCATCAACACGCTGGAGGATATCTCGGTGTCGCGCCCGGTGGCGAAACTGTCCTGGGGGATTCCCGTCCCCGGCGACCCCACCCACGTGTTCTACGTCTGGTTCGATGCGCTGACGAACTACATCTCGGCGATTGGCTACGGCAGCGATGAGGAACGCTTCCGCTCCTGGTGGCCAGCCGCCCACGTCATCGGCAAAGACATCAACCGCTTTCATTCGCTGTTGTGGCCGGCGATGCTGATTTCGGCCGGCCTCGAGGTGCCGCGGCAGATCCTGGTGCACGGGTTCCTCACGCTCGACGGGCGAAAGATCAGCAAGACACTGGGGAACGTGATCGGTCCGGAGGAGGCGGCGCGTGAGCTGGCCGCGGTCTCCGGAGCGGAGTTTGGAGTCGCCGTCGACGCCATCCGGTATTTCCTCCTGCGCGATGTGCCGTTTGGCGAAGATGGGGACTTTAACCAGGCCGCGCTGGTGCAACGCTTCAACGCCGATCTGGCGAACGACTACGGCAACCTGCTGAACCGCAGCCTGGCCCTGGTGAACCGCCACTTCGAGGGGCAGGTGCCGGTGCGCGGTCCCGAGGAAGGCGGCGACGCGCTCCTGCGGCAGACCGCGGCGAAGGCCGCGGCATCGGTCCACGCCGTGGTCGAGCGGCTCGACTTTCGCGGCGCCCTCGACGAGATCTGGACGATCCTATCTGCGGGCAACAAATACCTCGATGAAGAAGCGCCCTGGCGGGCTCTGCGCGAGGGCCGGCCCAACCGGGCGGGGACGATTCTCTGCAACACCCTGGAGGCCCTGCGCGTGGCCTCGATCCTGCTCTCACCCTGGCTCGTCACGGCCGCCGCCCGCGCGTGGGAGCAGCTGGGGTTGTCCACTGACCTGGCGGCACAGCGGTTGAGCGACGCGGCCCGGTGGGGCGATCTCCCTGCGGGGAATCGCGTCCGTTCCGGGGTGCCCATCTTCCCGAGAATCGAACGTCCGGCTGCGGCGGCGCGGGGCTAGCGGCCGAGCACGTCTTCGAAGGGGGCGACCGGTGGACCACATCACCATCGACGAGTTCCGCAGACTGGACATCCGGGTGGGGGAGGTGCTCTCGGCCACGCGCGTCCCGGGGACGGACAAACTGATCGAGATCGAAGTCGACATCGGGAGCGAGGTGCGGCGGATGATTACCGGCATCTTCCCCCTCTACCAACCGGAGCGCCTCGTGGGCCGCCGCATCATCGTGCTGGCGAACCTGCAGCCCCGCAAGGTCCGCGGCGTCGAATCCAACGGGATGCTTCTGGCCGCCGAGTGGGAAGGCGAGATCGGTCTGCTCACCGTGGACAAGGAGGCCCCCACAGGGTCTCGGATCACCTAGAGGCGGAGACCCACGGAGGCGAGTTCCGCCCTGGCGAGACGGTCGTACCGGCCGGCCAGCCAGTCCCCGAATGGATCGGGCGAGCAGGCGCGCAATTCCGCGTAGCTCAACCGGTGCAGCGCCCGGGAGGCGAGCAACCGCTGGACCTCTATCGTCTGCTCGGGCGAAGCGCGGATCACCCGGTGCGCCGCGTTCAAGGCGAGCACGCGCCGCACCCGCCAGGGCAGGTAGCGGGTCAGCCACGGCCCCGTGGTCACGGCCAGCACGAGCAGGGCCAGCACCCAGGCGATCAGGCTGATCAGTCCCTCCAGGCTGCCTCCGGCCGTGATGAAGGGAGCCGCGGTGGCGGCGAACGCCAGCCGGACGACCTCCCCCGCGGCCGTCCCGATGACGGGGACAAGGGCCAGCGCGTCCCCCACTCGGGTGCCGGCGGATTCGAGGGCAACCCCGCCCTCACGGATCTGGCCCACGCCATCGGCGAGAGAGGCCAGCCGGTTGTAGATCGTCCAGGCCACCCCCACCCACAGGCCCACCCAGCCCACCGTGGCCGCGTCGGCGGCGATTTCGACCGTCCTGGCCCGCGGCAGTTCACTCCACACTTCAGGCATTGGGGCGCTCCTCCGGTTGGCCCTGCTTCCACGATCCTCCGATCCGCGTGGCCAGGGCGATCTCGTCGTGCCGCAACCTCGAGTGGCTGGGGAAACGTACAATAGATAGGATAGAAGACGCTGATGGAACTGGTCGACACCCACATCCATCTCGACGACGAGGCCTTCGACCCCGACCGGGAGGCGGTGCTGGAGCGGGCCGCCGCCGCGTCCGTCCGGACGATGGTGGCCATCGGTACTGCTGTCGAATCTTCCCGGAAGACCGTGGCGCTGGCAGATCGCCACAGAGGGGTGGTGGCCGCGATCGGCATCCACCCACACGAGGCGGGCGCCGCGGCGCCGGAGACGGTGCATCACCTGGAACCATTGCTCGGCCGGCCGGGCGTGGTGGCGATCGGCGAAACGGGGTTGGATTTCTACCGCGACTACGCGCCCCGTCCCGCCCAGACGGCGCTCTTCCGCGCCCACCTGGCGCTGGCCCGTGAGGCTGGTCTCCCCGTGATCATCCACTGCCGGAATGCCTATCCGGAGGTGCTGGCGATCCTCAAGGATTTCTCGGATGTCTCCGCGGTCTTCCACGCCTTCTCCGGCTCCGCGGAGGTGGCGGAGGTATGCCTCGACCGCGGCGGCTATCTAGCGTTCGGCGGGCCGGTGACCTTTCGCCACGCCCGGCGTCTCGCCGAGGTGGCCGTCCAGGTCCCTCTGGAGCGGATCCTGCTGGAGACGGACGCACCGCTGCTCTCCCCAGAGCCCCACCGGGGAACCCGCAACGAACCGGCGCGGCTGCGCCTGGTCGCCGAACGGCTGGCGGCGGTCCGCGAGATCACGGTCGCCGCGCTGGCCGGGGCGACCACGGCCAACGCCCGCCGCGTCTTCCGCCTGCCCGTGGAGGCGCCCGCATGACCGGCCTGGCCCGGGCCCGGATGGTGATCGCGCTGCTCATCGTGTCGCTGAGCGCGGCGGCGGTGGCGGCGGCCGTTCCGCCGCCCTCGCCGGACGAGGTCCGCATCGGCCGGCAACTGGCGCAGCAGATCGAGAGCCGCTACCCGGTCGTCACCGACCCTGCGCTCAACGAACGGCTGGCCCGCATCGCCAAAATCATCGCCGGCGTCTCCGACCGCGACGGCGTCACCTACGTCTTCAAGATCCTCGAAGTCGACGTGGCCAACGCCGTGTCGCTGCCCGGCGGGTGGATCTACGTCACCAAGCCGATGTTCGATCTGGTGCGCAGCGACCATGAACTGGCCGCGCTGGTGGCGCACGAGGTCGTCCACGTGGCCCACGCCCATGGCATGGAGATGCTGCGGCGGCAGACCCAGGCCGCCCTCATCACGATCCTCATTGCCGCGCTCACCCGCGACCCCAACGTCGCGCGGGGGGTGCAGCTGGCCAGCATCGGCTTCCTGGCGCACTACGCGCGGGACCTGGAACGCGACGCCGACCTCACCGCGCTGACCTACCTAGCGAAGACCCCCTACGCGCCGGTGGGCATGCTGACGCTGATGGAACGATTCGCCCGCGAGGAGCAATACCGGCCGGCCGTGGAACTGGGCGCCTGGGCCGATCACCCCAAGACCGCCGAGCGCGTCACCTATATAGAGGAAGAGATGCGCCGCCGCAATCTGCCGGTGATCCGCCGCATCTCGGCCAATTACCTGCGCCTGGCCGTCCGTGAGATCAAGGAAGGGGGCAAGAGCGGCGGCGAGCTGCTCCTCAACGGGAAACCGCTGCTGCGCCTCTCCGACCTCGACCGCGTGCGCGAGGTCTCCGAACGCCTAGACCGCCTCTTCAACGCCGACCTCCGCTCCTTCGAAGTGGCGCTGCGCCAGCAGGGGGCGGCGTGGGTGATCACCGCCCGGAGCAGCCCCATCCTGACCCTGACGGCACAGGACGCGGCCTGGAACGACCTCCCGCTGCGCGAACTGGCGCTGACCATCTACGCCCGGCTGCGCGCGGCGATGGAGGATGATCTCCGCGGGCGGAAGTTCTCCGGGTGAACCCCCGCCTCGACGTCCTCCTGCGTCCCCAGGAGCTGGACGCCGCCACCGCCGTGGCCATCGTCGTGGATGTCATCAGGGCCAGCACCTCCCTCGTCACGCTGGTGGAACGGGGCGCCGGCCCGATCTATGTCGCGCCAACCGTGGACGCCGCCCGCCGCGCCGCTGCCGGTGCGCCGCAGCCTATGCGCATCCCGCCCGCGGGCGGTTCGGAGACCCGTCCGCTCCTCATCGGAGAACAGGATGGGCTCCCTCCTGAGGGCTTCGACCACGGGAATTCCCCCGCCGCTCTCGCCACCGCCTCCCTGGCCGGGCGAACAGTCATTTTTGCCACCACCAACGGGGCGCCAGCTCTCCATGCCGCCGCCGGCGCGGGAACGGTGCTGGTAGGATGCCTCCGCAACGCCTCGGCCGCGGCGCAGGCGGCCTGGGAAGCTGCGGAGGATGGGGGCGCCGTTACGGTGGTGTGCGCAGGACGGTCCACCAACGCGGGGAGTTTCGGCGTGGACGACCTCTACGCCGGAGGCGTCATCATCGAGCGTATCCTGCGGTTGGGCCCGGCCACTCTCCTCGATGGGGCAGAGGCGGCCGTTCTGGTGAGTAGAGCCGAGCCCGATGGGCTGGGCCTGTTCCGCCGCACCGCCGCGGGACGGCACGTCGCCGGCCTGGGCCTTGATGCGGACGTGATCTACTCGGCCGAAGTGGACCGGTCCGAGGTCGTCCCGCGCCTGGGCCGAGAACTCTTCCTCCTGGCCGAGTCCTAGTGCCAGAGCATCACGAACTCCTGAATTTCCTGCTGCTCCTCGCCCTCGTCATCGCCGCGGCCAAGGGGGCGGGCTGGTTGAGCCTGCGTCTGGGGCAGCCGGCCGTGCTGGGTGAGCTGCTGGCGGGGGTGGTTCTCGGTCCTTCCCTGCTCGACATCCTGCACCTGAAGCCGTTCTTGGGGGAAGGCCAGTCTGCCGGGATCTTCCTGCTGGCCAATGTCGGGGTCGTCCTCCTCATGTTCATCGCCGGGCTGGAGACCGACCTGGAACAGATGCGCCGCGTGGGGCGGGCCGCCGTGACTGCCGGCGCGGCGGGGGTAGTGGTGCCGCTCCTCTTCGGTCTGGCCGTGACGCTCCCGTTTGACTTCGGCGTGCAGAAGAGCATTTTCATGGGGATCGTGCTGACGGCGACCAGCGTCAGCATTACTGTGCAGACCTTGATCGAGCTCGGCCAGCTTGCGTCCAAAGAAGGCACCACCCTGCTTGGTGCCGCGGTTGTGGATGACGTCATCGCCCTCATCGTCCTGTCCGTGTTCGTCGCGCTGAGCCTCGCCGGCGGGGGGGGCCTGGGCGGGGTGGGCGTCGTGCTCCTCCGCATGGCCGTCTTCTTCACTGGCGCGATCCTGCTGGGCCGGGTCTTTCGCCGCGCGTTCGGGCGCGCCGAGCGAGCGCCCGTGAGCGAAGGACTACTGGCCGCGGCGCTGGTGGCCGTGCTGGCCTATTCGTGGGGGGCCGAGGCGCTCGGCGGCGTGGCCGCGATCACCGGCTCCTACCTGGCAGGAGTGTTGGTCGCGCAGGCGGGGTTTCGCCACCAGGTGGAGGTGAGGCTGAAGGCGTTCACCTACGCCTTCCTCGTGCCGATCTTCTTTGTCAGTGTTGGCCTGCAGACCAACGCGCGGGCGCTCGCGGTGGCGGACATTCCTCTGGCGCTTCTGATCGTGGCGGCGGCGGTGGCGGGCAAGGTCATAGGATGTGGCGCGGGGGCGCGCCTGGCTGGATTCACCGGGCCGGAGGCGCTGCGCATCGGCGTGGGCATGATCAGCCGGGGGGAGGTGGGGTTGATCATCGCCGCCCTCGGCCTGCAGACCGGGCTGCTGGGAGAGCGCGAGTTTGCCATCGTGGTCATCATGGTGCTGGCGACAACGGTCATCTCGCCGCCGCTGCTGCGCCTCGTCTTCCCCGCGCCGGCGCCGTCGTCTGAGGACGCCGCGATCGAAGCGGCGTTCGCCGATAGTGGCGAAGAATGAAGGCGGATCGAGGTCTTGACACCGCCCCCGGCCCCGGCTAACCTGTCCTGGTTCCCGACCGGACGGTCGGTCAGTGGTGGTAATCGGCGACACCGCCCCACTGAGAGAGGAGAAATCACTGGTCGTGGCTGTGCGCGAGCGCTCCGGGCGCCGTCCCACCGAGATGGGGTCGTCAGGCCGGCCCGCCATTGTGGCGGCGGCCACTCGCCTCTTTGCCCAGCGCGGGTTCGCCGAAACTTCCATGCGCCAGATCGCTGAGGCGGCAGGCGTCTCCAAGGCGGCCATCTACCACCACTTTCGGGACAAGAACGGCCTCTATCGCTCCCTGCTCGAGGAGGCGATCGACTCGCTGACCGCGGCCATGACGCGCGTCCTCGACGACGGACCCGCCCCCGCCCAGCTGGCCCGCGCCGTAGCGCGGCACCTGCAGTTCGCCGCGGAACACGCCGACCTGTTGCGAGTGCTGGTGGGGGAGGAACTGCGCACCACCGACCGGCGGAAGCGGATGGGCAATGTCATCGCCCGCCACCGCACGGAAGAGCTGGCCGTCTTTCGGACGGTCCTTGAGCGCGGCATCGCCCGCGGAGAGTTCAAACCGGTCGACCCCGTCCTGTCGGCCCAGGCCCTCGCCGCGGTGATCCATGTCCTCGATGCGGGAATGTTGTCTGCCGAACCCCCGTTGCCCGTCACAGACGCCGTGGCCAACATGATGGACGTGCTGATGAACGGGCTCGGTGTCAGCCCGGTCTCACCGGAGGACATCGCCCGGTATCTCGACGAGGTGAAGACGACGTGAGGCGCTGGATCTGGATCGCGCTGGTGGTGGCGGTGCTGCTGCTGGGCGGGTTCGCCCTCGGACGGCTGCGCGGCCCGACGCGGGCGCAGGTCGCTCCGCCCGAAGCCCCGCCCGTGCCCGTCGAGGTGGCGGCGGT
>JBOGSD010000109.1:0-5234 GCA_050695215.1 bacterium | reverse complement strand
ACACTCAAAAGGAGGTCCGCGCCGCCGGGTGGAAGGCTAGAATAGATCTGATGCGCGGCCCGTCCTTCCCCCTGCTGATGATCGGGGTCCTCTTCCTGTCGGCCTGCCAGCCGACGGTGGGGCTCTCGCCGCGCATTCCCGCCCTCGCCGACGTCGCGGTGGAGACGCACCCGCTGATCGCCGACGAGGCCGGGCGGGCGCTGATCCCTTCCGCGGAAGAAGGACGTAAGGTCTTCGAGCGCATCTGCGCGCAGTGCCACGGCGTCGAAGGGGTGGGGGACGGCCCGCTGGCCCAGTTCCTGAAGGCCCCGCAGAAGAACCCCTTCACCGACACCATGCGCCTGCTGGGGCTCACCGTGAAGGGGGAAGACCTGCCCAGCCGTCCCGCCAACTTCCACAACCTAGTGCAGATGCGGCTGAACAGCCCCTTCAGCATGTTCGAGACGGTGACGCTGGGACGGGCGCACACCGCGATGCCGGCCTTCGGGCCCCGCCCCGCATATGGGGCCAACGACGGCATTCCCGGTCCGGGAAAACTGTCCGACGAGGAGCGCTGGCACGTCCTCTTCTATGAATGGACCTTCGCCACGAGCCCGCAAACCCTGGCGGCGGGTCGTGCCATCTACCAAGGGCGGGCCCTGCCGGTGACGGTGGAGGGTCTGGGACAGCTCCGGACGACCTGCGCGGGATGCCACGGCGCCGCCGGGGACGGCCGGGGGGGGCAGTTCAGCCAGGTGATGGGGCGAAACCTCTGGGGGTGGACCCTGCGGCAGGGGGTGGGCATCTTCACCGACCGCGACTTCATGGCCAAGCGTAAGCCGACCGAACTGTACGCCCGCATCTCCGACGGACACGGTCTCATGCCCGGCTACAAGCAGCACCTCAGCGTCAACGAGATCTGGGCGCTGGTCGACTACCTCTGGACCTTCGGCTATCGCTACACGCCGCCGCGGGGGCAGCAGCCTTGATTCGTCTGCGCCTTCGTCCGTACACTGACCTGGGCAGTGTCCTGAATGGGGAGCTGGGTGGTGACGGTGGCGACTGAGCCGCGGCGCCTGGACCGGCGCGGATTTCTGCGATTCTTGATGACGGTGCCGATTCTGGCGGCCATCGCCGCCTTCCTGTCACCGCTGCTCCGCCTGCTCAAGCCCAACGTCCGCCCCTTCGAGGTGCTCTACAGTCCCACGAAGCCCAGCGACCTGCCGGTGGGGGAGAGCGCCATCGCGGCCACCGTCGACGAAGTGGCCAAGCCCTGGGACTTCAAGTACTTCGTCTTCACCCAGAAGTACCCGCAGTACACGCCGGAAGGGCTGCGCGCGGCCAACGTGCCGGGCGTGGTCCTGCGCCTGCCGCAGAAAATCACACAGCCCTGGGGTTGGGCGGCAGAGATCAACAAGCCGGAGTTCGTTGGACAGGAATCCGACCTCATCGTCTTCAGCCGCATCTGCCCGCACCTGGGCTGCATCTACAACTTCGTCGCCAACTGGCAGGAGGTGACCGCCGGGTACGGCGGCTACAAACCGCCGCCCGAACGCCAGCACGCCCTGCTGGCGTGTCCCTGCCACCTCTCCATTTACGACCCCGGCGACCCGCAGCTCCCCGGGCGGGTCCTCTCCGGCCCGGCGCCCCGGCCGCCGCGCAGCTTCCTCTATAAGATCGAGGGGAACCAGATCGTGGTGACGGACGTGGAACCTGGAGGGATCGCCTGACGTGGGCGTCGGGGCTGCGGTCGGCGACTGGCTCCGGGAGCGCAAGGAGCACCTCGACCTCTTCGACGAGACCAGGACCGCCCAGCAGCACAACCCCCTCTATCTGCTGGGGCCGATGCTCTACTTCTTCTACGTGCTCACCGTCGTCAGCGGCGTCATCCTGATGCTGTGGTACGAGCCCACCACGACCGGCGCCTACGACTCGATCGTGCGCATCTCCGAAGAGATCGGCAGGATCAGCGTGGGCAGCCTGGTGATCCCGCTGGGATCGCTGGTGCGCGGCATCCACAAATACGCCGCCGACGCGGTCTTCCTCTGCTTCATCCTGCGCATCTACCGGATGTACTTCGCCGGTGAATACAAACGGCCGGGGGAACTCTCCTGGATGATCTTCTTTCTGGGGCTGGTGCTGACGATGATCTCCGGCGTCACCGGCTACCTCCTGATCTGGAACCAGCGGGCCTTCTGGGCGGCCAAGACCATCCTCACCGTCCCCGTCTACCTGGACGAGCTCACCGCCATCATCCCGGGCATCGGCGGGCAGCTTACCTTCGGGTCGTTGATCGCCTACGTCTTTCTGGGGGGCTCGGCAATCGGCCAGGCCACGATCACGCGGTTCTACTCCCTGCACTTTGGGATCTCCCTCTTGCTGCTGGTGGGCATGGAGATCTACTTCTACCGGCGGCGCCATCAGGATCCCAGCCACGGCTCGGGGGCGCGGCGGATGCGGCTGGCCGCCTCCTGGTTCCCGATGGTGCTGCTCTTCCTGATGGTCCTCTACGTCGCCTGGGCTCTGCCCGCGGAGATGGGGCGGCGCGCCGATCCCAACCGCACGCCGCTGCCCATCCTCTCGGACTGGTACTTCCTCGCCCTCTACCAGTACGTCAAGTACACGCCCCCCCTCTGGGCCGGGTTGGGGCCGGGATTGCTCATCGGCGTGGGCATGCTCGTGCCCTTCCTCGACCGCAGCAAATCCCGCCATCCGATGGATCGGCCGCTCTTCGTCATTTTGGGGGCCCTGGCGCTCTTCTACTTCCTTGCCCTGACCACGCTGATCATGTGGAACATCGCGGTGATCGAGCGCGAGCCGCCGCTGATCCTGCTGAGCACGCTGGTCGTCATGTCCCTGGCCTTCGTCTGGCACCTCTTGCTGCGGCGGGCGCAGGCGCGCCGGGGACCGCCGCCCCCGCCCGCCCGTCCCACCCCTCGACCCCAACCCGCCGAGGCGGAAACGCCGTGACGCGAATCCGGACTCTCGCCTCGCTGGTCGCCTTTGCGGCGGCGGTCTACACTTTCTCGGGACTCTGGGGCGCGCTCCGCGGGGCCTGGGAGGGGCACCCGACGCTGCCCCCCGGACCGTTCCTGACACACCTGGCCGCCTTCGTGGCCAGCCTGCTGTATCTGGCGTTCGCGGTCTACGCGGCGGACCGGGCGGCCGGTAACGTGCGACGCCGCATCGGCCCCTTCGAACGGCTGCTGGACCGGACTCCCCGTGGGTAGGCGGCGGGGCGCGTACATGGCCGTGGTCGCCCTGGCGGGCCTCTCGCTGGTGCTGGCCGTACTGATTGTGGTCGGTGAGCTGCGCAACGATTACGCTCTCGGCGGCGGCGCCCTCGGGGCCATCCTGATCGCCTACGGCCTGATCGGTCTCGCCCTGCGCAAGCTCGGCCTCACCGGCCCGCGCGGGGCGGAGCGGAGTTAGGAGCGGCGACGGTGTACCGGCGCGCGCTCTCCTGGCTGCTCCGGCAGACGATCCGGCTGGACGTCTACATCAACAAAGTCTATCCCACCGATTGGAACCCGCTCTATTACACTGGGGGGCTGACCAACTTCTTCCTGCTGGTCCTGGTGATCTCGGGCATCCTGCTCTTCTTCTATTACGTCGCCAGCCTGGACGGCGCCTATGCGTCCGTGGCCTACCTGACCGAACGCGTGCCCTACGGCGGCTTGCTGCGGGGGATCCATCGCTACGCCGCGGACGCGTTCATCATCGCCGCCTTGCTGCACCTCTTCCGCAACTGGTTCACCGACCGCTACCTCTTCTCCCGGGACGGCCCCTGGATCTCGGGCATGTTCCTGTTGATCCTGGGCGCGTTCGTCGGCGTCAATGGGTACCAGCTGGTGTGGGATCAGCGGGCGCAGGCGGTGACGCAGATCTTCGTGGATCTCTTGCGGGCGATCCCGCTCGTGGGGGGCGCCGTGGCCCGCCTCTTCCTGGGCGGGGAGGGCGTCAGCGACGCGCTCCTGCCGCGCATTCTCTTCCTGCACGTCGGCATCGCGTCCTTCCTGTACCTGCTCCTCTGGTGGCACTACGTCCGGCTGCGCCATCCGAAGATCTGGCCCCCCGCCACCTGGGTGCTGACTACGCTGGGGCTGATCGTCCTGCTGGCCGCCCTGCCGGGCACGGCGCCGGTCGCCGGGGTGGCCGCGCAGCCGGGGGTGGGGGTCACCTCCTATCCGCTCGACGTCTTCTTCCTCCTGCCGTTCTGGCTGACCACCTGGCTGCCCGCGGCCGTGGTGACGCTGGGGTTGATCCTGCTCTTTGCATTTGGCTACGTCATCCCCTACCTGGCGCGGGAGTCGGAGCCCCAGATGGGCGTGCGCCACGCCGGCGTCGCGCAGGTGATCGACGGCAACTGCACCGGGTGCGAGCTCTGCTACTACGACTGCCCCTACGATGCGATCGTGATGGTCCCGTCACCGCACGCGGGGATCACCAAGGCGGCGGCCAACCGCAAACTCCTGGCCGTCGTGATGGATTCCCGCTGCGTCGAGTGCGGAATCTGCGTCGGGGCCTGCCCGTTCGAGGCGCTGGAACTGCCCAAGTTCCTGGAAGCCGATCTCTCGCGCCACATCAGCGCCGCGGTGGCGGCGCCCGCGGTCACGGGCTAGGAGGCGCGATGGCCACCCCGCGGGGTAAGGAAGCGATGCCCGACATGAAGGTCGTCGGATTCATCTGCGACTGGGCGGTCGCCACCGAGCGCCTCACCGACGGTGCCGGACGCCTCGCCGCCCATCCCTCCGTGCGCATCGTCCGCGTGCCCTGCTCGGGCTTCATGCGGCCCGACTGGCTGGAGGCGACCCTGCGGGCGGGCGCCGATGGGGTCTTCGTCACGGGCTGTCCTTACGGCGACTGCCTCAATCGCGAAGGCAACTATCTGATGCGCGACCGAGTGGAGCAACTGGCCCGCCGCCTCTCCCGGCGTCGCGTCGACGCAGCGCGGGTGGCGATGCTGGCGCACGGCCTCCACGACCGGGGCGCCTTTCTCGCTGATGTGGCGTCCTTCCTCGCCCGGCTGGCGGCGCTGCCCGCCCCGGCCGCCCGTGCCCCGCGGCCAACACCCGCGGCCTCGCCCGCCGGCAGCGTCCCATCCCCTGCGCCGGCGTCCGGGCAGGAGGGGGACTCCTCGTGATTCGCCGGGGTCTCCCGCTGCGGACGGTCCTCGTCTACGTGCTCTTCTACGTCATCTTCTTTCTGCTGCTGGTCTTCGTCGCCTCATTCGGCCTGATCGCGGAGGCCTGATG
>JBOGSD010000108.1:0-7971 GCA_050695215.1 bacterium | reverse complement strand
CGACCCTCTTCCCCGCGCAGCGGCGACCCCGACGGGCCGGAAGGGTCGTGGCAACGCGGCGCAGAAAGTCGCTGTATCCCCCACGCAGGAGGGTTTGCGGTGAGCACACGCCCCGTCACGATCGAGGACCTGCTGGCGATCCGGATGCCTCATCACCCCGCGGTCTCTCCTGATGGCACCCGTGCCGTCTTCGCCGGCGGCCGCTTCGACTACGACGGCAACGATATCCGCGCCGGCCTCTGGATCATCTCCACCGGCGGAGGCGAACCACGGGCGCTGACGGTGGACGAGGCACGCGACGCCTTCCCCAAATGGTCTCCGGATGGCCGCCGCGTGGCGTTCTTGTCAAACCGGAGCGGGCTCCGGCGGGGGAGAAGGGGCGCGCCGATGCAGTTGTGGGTCGTCACGCCGGACGGCGGGGAGCCGCGTCAGCTCACCTCCTTCGAGGCCGGGGTCAGCCAGCCGGCGTGGTCGGCGGACGGGCGAACCCTGGCCTTTGTGACGCGCGGGAGCCTGGAGCAGCCAGAGGGTGAGAAGCCGCCCGACATCATCGTCCGCGAGATCGCGCGGCCCAAATACAAGTACGATGGTTTGGGCTTCTTCGACGGCTACGCCCACGTCTGGACGGTCTCAGCGGATGGCGGACCGCCCACGCGCCTCACCAGGGGGGACTTCGATCACGAGTGGCCCGTCTGGCTCAGCGAAGGGGCCGAGATCGCGTTCGTCACCACACGCGCGCCGGAGGCCGATTTTTCACTGGTGCGGGACCTCTGGGCGGCTGAGGTGCCAATGGGCCGGCTGCGCCAGATCACCCACAGTTCCGGTCCCTGTCTGGGGCCCGCCGTGTCGCCGGACGGCCGCTGGATCGCCTTCGTCGGCCACGACCTCCACGCCGGGCCGGCCACGAATAACGCCGTCCTGATCGTCCCGGCAGCCGGGGGCGAGTCGGTCACTCTCACCGCCGACTTTGACCGGTCGGTCGTCAATTCCATTTGGAGCGACACGCGCCTCGCGCCACTCTTCCCGTCGATCGAGTGGGTCGACGGCGGACGAGCCATCGTCTTCTACGCCACGGACGGCGGCCACACGCATCTGTACCGGGTCGAGGTAGCCGACCGGACCGTCCGGCAGATCACGGACGGGGAGGAGACGGTGGCCGACTTCAGCACGGGCGGCGGGCAGATCGTCTACCAGCAGATGAGCGCTGCCTCCCTCGACGAATTGTGGGTCCTGCCGCCGGACGGCCGGCCCAAGCGCCTCACCGCGTTGAACGACGCCCTGACCGCCCAACTCTCCGTGGCCCCACCCGAACGGTTCGCGTACGCGGGCGCGGATGGGTGGTCGATGGAAGGCTGGATCGTCAAGCCGCCGGACTTCGACCCCGGCAAGCGCTATCCGGCGATCCTGCGCATCCACGGCGGGCCGCACTCCACCTATGGCGACCTGTTGAACCACTACGTGCAGGTACTGGCTGCCCATGGGTTCGTCGTCGTGTGGACCAACCCGCGCGGCAGCGGCGGGTACGGGGAGGCGTTCACGCGGGCGGTGGTGCAAGATTGGGGCGGCAAAGACAGCGAGGATATCCAGCGCGGTCTCGACGCTGCGATCGGCCGAGGCTTCATCGACCCGCAGCGGGTGGGGGTCACCGGCGGGTCCTACGGGGGCTTCATGACCAACTGGCTGATCACGCACACCGACCGTTTCCGCTGCGCCGTCACCGAGGTCTGCGTCAGCAACCTCTTCAACTTCTACGGCACCAGCGACATCGGCGCCACGTGGGGCGAACTGGAATGGGGCGCCAATCCCTGGCACGGCACGCAGGTCCTGCTCGAGCATTCTCCCTACTGGTACGCGCAGCGGGTGAGCTGCCCGGTGTTGATCACCGCCAACGAAGAAGACCACCGCTGTCCCATCGAGCAGTCGGAGCAGTTCTTCATCGCGCTGCGGAAACTCGGCAAGGACGCTGTCTTCCTGCGCTTCCCGGGAGAGAGCCACACGATGGGGTCGACAGGCCGCCCTAAGCCGCGCATCGAGCGGCTCAGCCGCATCGTGGCCTGGTTCGATCAGCATCTGCTCACGGAAGACGCCCCGGATTCACGGCGGGCCGAGCCGGCGGCGACCCATTCTGTGGGATAGAGTATGCCTCTTGAAGGGAGAGCGATGTTAGACGAACACCTCGTCCGAGACATCATCGCCCAGGCCCGCGCGGCCGGGGCGGATCTGGCCGAACTCTACGTGGAACGGTGGAGGCGGCGCAGCGTGCGCGTGCTCAACGGCGAGACGAAGGAAGCGACCAGCGGCCTGGAGTACGGGGCAGGGGTCCGCCTCTTTTACGGGACCGAGATCGCCTACGGCTACACGAACGACCTCACGCCCGACGGCCTGCGCGACCTGACCGCGACGCTCACGGCCGCGCGGGGACAGATCGGGCAGGTCGATACCAAGGGCCAGGGCGGCGTGGATTTCCGTAAGGCGTCTGCCCGGGGGCTGCACGATCCCGAGATCCGCTTCGAGACACAGCCCAAACGCTACCGCCTGGAGCGGTTGTCTGAGGCCGAGGGAGCGGCGCGTGTCGCCCCCGAGATCCGCCAGGTCGATGCCTCCCTGATGGAGTGGGAGCAGGAGACCCTCGTCGCCAACTCCGAAGGCGTCTGGGTGGAGGACCGCCGGGTGCGCACGCGCATCAACGTGAGCGCCGTGGCCCAGGACGGGCGCAGCCTCCAGACGGGTGTGGCGTGGCAGGGGTTGTCGGTCGGGCTCGAGTTGGTTGACCAGTTCGCGCCCGCTGCGCTGGGACGGGAAGCCGGCGAGCAGGCGATGCGCAATCTGCGGGCCAAGCCCGCCCCCGCGGGCACGATGCCGGTGGTCATCGGCAACGCCTTCGGCGGCGTGATCTTCCACGAAGCGGTGGGGCATCTCCTGGAAACCACCTCCGTCGCGAAGAAGGCCTCGGTGCTTTCCGACATGCTGGGGGAGCAGGTGGCCAGTCCGGTGGTCACCTACATTGACGACGGGACGGAGCCGCACGCCTGGGGCAGCAGCGAGTTCGATGACGAGGGCGCCCCGACCGAGCGCACCGTGCTGATCGAGAACGGCATCCTGAAAAGCTACATGGTCGACCGCTGGGGAGCGATGCGCACCGGCTACCGGCCGACCGGATCGGGGCGCCGGCAAGATTACACCTTTGCCCCCACCTCGCGGATGCGCAACACCTTCATCACACCGGGGCCCATGAAAATGGAGGAGCTCTTCGGCGGCATTGCGTTCGGCCTGTACGCGAAGGGCTTTCGTGGCGGTCAGGTCAAGCCGGGCTCGGGAGAGTATAACTTTGGCGTGCAGGAGGCCTACGTGATCCGCCATGGGCGCATCGAGGAACCGGTGCGGGGCGCCATGCTTGTCGGGAAGGGCCCGGAGACGATCCAACGGGTGGTGGCGGTGGCCTCCGACCTTGCACTCGGCGCCGGGATGTGCGGGAGCCTCTCCGGCTCGATCCCCGCGGCGGTGGGGCAGCCGCACGTACTGGTCTCAGAACTCGTCGTCGGCGGAGAGACCGAGGCCGATCGGGCGCGCCAATACGTGGGAGGGCAGACCGGATGACCGGCGATGAGGCCAGGCAGTACGTGCTGGCGCAGGCGCGGGAGCGCGGCGTGGACGTGGAAGTCGTCGGGCAGCAGAGCCGGGAACTTACCGCGCGGGCCCACGCCGGCCGGATCGAGCAGCTCACGCAGGCGGTGCGGGGCGGCCTGGGCGTCCGCGTGGTCACCGGCGGGCGCACCGGGTACGCCTACACCGAGGAACTCTCGCCGGCCGCGCTGGACTGGATGCTGGATGAAGCCATCGAGAACGCGAGGCTCCAGCAGGCGACCGATGGCTTCCTGCCGGCCGGGTCCGCCCTCGGCCGCACCGACCTGGTCGGCGATCGGCTCACTGCCCCCCTCGAAGCCAAAGTCGGTGCGGCGCTGGGGTTTGAGGGCACGCTGCGGGAGGACACACGTGTCAAACAGGTCATGCTCGCCGCCTACACCGAGCGGGAGGTCGACGTGGCGGTCGTGTCCACCCAGGGGGCCGACGGCGCCTTCCGTCGCGGCGTGGCGGGCATCGGCGGGTCCATGGTGATGCAGGAAGGCAACAGCCTGAAACAAGGCTGGGACATGAAATGGGTCACCGACCTCCACCAGCTCGATCCCGGCCGGACCGCTCTGGAGTTCACCGAGCGCACGGGGAGGCTGTTGGGGGCGCGCCCTCTCAAGACGGGGCTCTACCCCGCCTACTTCGAACCCAAGCCCTTCATCCATCTGCTCTCCTTCTTCTGGCTGATGTGGAGCGGCAAGATGGTCATGGAAGGCAAGAGTCGTCTGGCGGGACGGCTCGGCGAGCGCGTCGCCGCCCCGATCGTCACCCTGGTCGACGACCCGACCATGCCCGATGGGCTGGCCTCGCTGCCCTTCGATGCGGAGGGGACCCCCACGCGCGCGCTCACCCTCCTCGAGGGGGGCGTGCTGCGTGGCGTCTTCCACAATTCGGAGACGGCGCGCGCCCTCGGTGCCCAGACCACCGGCCACGCGCAGCGAAGCTACCGGGGCATCCTGGGCGTCTCCCCGACGAACCTCGCGCTTCGGCCCGGCGCCGGCCTGGCCATGGAACGAGGCGTCCTGGTCACGGAGGTGACGGGGGTGCACGCGGGCGCCAACCCCATCAGCGGGGAATTCTCCGTGCAAGGGTTGGGACTGTGGGTCGAAGGCGGCGAGGTCGCCTACCCGGTCGAGAACTTCGCGGTCGCGGGAGACTTCCTCTCGCTCCTCAACGACGTTACCGCCCTCGGCGATGCGCTGGAGTGGGAGTTCGGCATGATGGGCGGCGCGTACGGCGCCCCGTTGGTCGGTGTCGCCGGCCTCTCTTTCGCCGGGACATAGCGCCCTGAAACGCGTCGTCTCCGTCAGCCTGGGCTCGAAGACGCGCGATCATCGGTTCGAGACGGACTTTCTCGGCCAGCGCCTCCTCATTGAGCGCATCGGCACCGACGGCGATCTGGCCCGGGCCAACGGCCTGCTCCGCGAACTCGACGGCACGGTGGACGCCCTCGGCTTGGGCGGCATCGCGCTCTACATGTATGCCGGCCGCCGCCGCTACCTGGTGCGCGACGCGGCCCGCATGGTCCGCGGGGTCACCCGCACCCCCATCGTGGACGGCGGCGCCATCAAGGAATCCTGGGAACGCTGGATGATCACCGATTACCTGCCCCAGCGGCGCGGCATCGTCTTCCGGGAGGCTAAGGTGCTGCTCGTCCCCGCCGTGGACCGGTTCGGCATGACTGAAGCCTTCCTCGCCGTGGGCGCGGAGGTGCTGGCCGGGGACATCATCTTCGGACTGGGGTTGCCCTTCCCCGTCCGCTCTCCGGCCGTCGGCCGGTTCCTCGCGGCCATCCTGATGCCGATCTTGAGCAAGGTCCCCTACGCCGCCCTCTATCCCATCGGCGCGCGGCAGGAAGAGATCACCCCCCGCTATGAGAAGTACTACGCCTGGGCCGACGTCATCGCCGGCGACTTTCACTACATCCGTCGGCACCTGCCGACCGATTTACAGGGGAAGACGGTCGTCACGCAGAGCATCACCGTCGAAGACGTCGAGCTGCTGCGCCGCCGCCGCGTCCGGCGGCTGATCGTGGACTTCCCGTCGATGGGTGGGCGCTCGTTCGCCACCAACGTGCTGCACGCTGCCGTCGTCGCCGCCACCGGTCGTCGGCCGGAGGAGATCACGCACCAGGAATATGTCGAGTACTTGCTCGCGGCGGGGATGGAACCGCGCGTCGAAGAGCTCACGCCGGCGGTCGGATGAAGGCGCGGATCTACGAACGCATCGCCGAGATCGATCCGCCGCGCTGGGACGGAGTACACGGCGGGAGCCCCGGCGACCCTTTCAGCACCTACGCCACCCTCGACGCCCTGGAGACCGCGCAGTTGCCCGGCGTCCGCATGTGGTACGCCACGCTGGAGGACACCGGGGGCCGCTGGGTCGCCGCAGCGCCGCTGGCCCGGGTGGAGATCGACGGGCTGCGCATCAGCCGCGGGCTCTTCCGGCAGATCATCGTCAGCGCCCGCCGGATCTATCCCGGCTTCATGCGCACCGCGGTCATGGTGTGCGGCGCCCCCCTTTCGGTAGGCAACCCCCCGGCGCGGATCAGCCGCGACGCCGACCGGCGCGCGGTCCTGCGCGACCTCGCCGGCGTGCTCCAGGAGGCCGCCGTGCAATACCGCGCTCCCTGGCGCGTCTTCAAAGAGTTCCCTGAGGACGCGCTGGCAGAGGCGCGGACGGCCCTCGAGCCGGGCGGGTGGATCCTGGCCCCCTCAGAGCCCAATTTCCGCATTCCCCTGCCCTGGTCCGACTACGAGGGCTACCTGAACAGCCTGCGCAGCGATTACCGCTACAAGATCCGCAAAGCGGCGCGCAAGCTGGAACGGGCCGGCATCGCGGTCGACGTCGTGCCGCTGCGGGACGGCTACGATGCCGCCCTGCACCGCCTCTACGACGCGGTGGTGGACCGGGCGGTGGCCCAGCTCGAACGGCTGACCCCGGCCTTCTTCATCGCGTTCGGCCGGGCCTTCGGGGACGCCGCCCCGCTCATCCGGCTGCGCCGCGACGGACGGGTCGTCGGCTGGGTGGCGATGCTCTTCGCCGGCGACGTCGCCTTCGATATGTTTCACGGGATCGACTACGAGGAAAATGCCCGCTCCGATCTGTACTTCAACCAGCTCGCCGAGGTGATCCGCCTGGCCATCGCCCGCGGCGCCCGTGCGCTCTCCATGGGCCAGAGCACCGAGATCGCGAAGACCCGCTTCGGCGGTCAGATCGTCCCGCTCTGGGTGGCCACGCGCCACAGCAATCCGGTCGTCCATCTGCTGCTGCGGGCGGGCCGGCGCCAACTCTTTCCGGCCAAAGCGGCGCCGGTGCGCCACGTCTTTCGCGAGGGCGGCGGGGCCGCCGAAGGCGCCGGACCTTGATCGCCCGCCCGGAGATCTCCCGCCGCCCGTTCGGACCCGCGGGCGTCCCCGTCCCGGTGCTGGGCCAGGGCACCTGGCAGATGGAACACACACCCAAGGCGGCCGTCGAGGCGCTCCGGCGCGGCCTGGGCCTCGGCCTCACCCACATCGATACCGCCGAGTCCTACGGGCGCGGCGCCGTGGAAGAGATGGTCGGCGCGGCCATCGCCGGCCGGCGTGACGAGGTCTTCCTCGTCTCCAAGGTCAGCCCGCGCAACGCCTCCCGCCGAGGCACCATCACCGCCTGCGAGCGGAGCCTCACCCGGCTGGGCACCGATCACCTGGACTGCTATCTGCTGCACTGGCCGGGCTCGCACCCGCTCGCGGACACCATCGCCGCGTTCGAGCAACTCGTTTTGAACGGAAAGATCCGCTCCTGGGGCATTTCCAACTTCGACGAGGAGGCGCTCGAGGAGACCGTGCGACTGGCCGGCCCCGCCCGCGTGGCCTGCAACCAGGTGCTCTACAATTTAGGCGAACGGGCCGTTGAACACTTCGTGCTGCCCGCGTGCGAACGTCATGGCATCGCGCTTGTCGCGTACAGCCCCTTCGCGCAGGGACGGTTCCGCTCCCACCCCGCGCTGGAAGAGGTGGCCTGGGCCCACTCGGCGACGCCCCGGCAGGTCGCCCTGGCCTTCCTCACGCGCCATCCCCTCGTCTTCACTATCCCCAAAGCGGCGCGCATCGCGCACGTGGAAGACAATGCCGGCGCCGGCGAGCTCCGACTCACCGACGAGGACATCGCCCGCATCGACGCCGCGTTTCCGTTGGGGCCGGCGCGGCGCGGGGATGTCCCGGTTCTCTAAGGCAAGGCGCGCCGCACTCGTGTGTTAGAATTCGTGAGAGGTTCCCCCGCGGGCCCGTAGCTCAGTGGATAGAGCAGGGGACTCCTAAGCCTCTGGTCGGGGGTTCGATTCCCTCCGGGCCCGCCAGC
>JBOGSD010000107.1:0-24304 GCA_050695215.1 bacterium | reverse complement strand
TGGGGCCGCCCCAGATCCCAATGAGGAAGTACATCGGGATCAGCACCGCCTCCCAAAAGACGTAAAAAAGCACGAGATCGACGCTGAGGAAGGTCCCGAGGGTGGCGGTCTCCAGGATGAGCATCGCCGCCGCGAATTCCTTGACCTTCTCGTCGATGGACCTCCACGAGGAGAGCAGCGCCACCGGGAAGATCACCGCGGTGAGGGCTACCAGCAGCAGCGAAATGCCGTCGACGCCGACCGTATAGGTGATGCCGAGCGCTGGGACCCAGGCGCGCCGCTCCACGAACTGCATTCCTGCGGACCCTGCATCGAAGGCGAGAAAGATCCGCGCTGCCAGCATCAACGTGGCCAGGGAGGCACCCAGGGCGAGCCAGCGGATCAGCGCGGGGCGGTTCCGCGGGGCCGCCACCGCCAGCCCGGCGCCGATGGTCGGAAGGAAAATGAGCCAGGAGAGCACTCAGCGCACCAGCCAGAAGGCCAGGACCAGGACTGTCCCCACCAGGATCACGGCCGCGTACTGGCGCACGTAGCCGGTCTGCAGCCGCCGCAGAGCGCGCCCCCCGCCAGCGACCAGCCCGCCCGTCGCGTTGACCACACGATCGATCACGCCCAGATCCACCGGACCGGCGAGGAAGCGCGCCACCCTCCGGGCCGCCGGGGTGAGCGCCCCGTCGTAAAGATCGAGCAGATACCAGTGGCGGGCGAAAAAGCGCCCCAGCCACCTCAAGTTGGGGTCGCGGCGTTCGCGGTAGACTGTCCACCCCGTGAGCAGTCCGAGCCCGCCCGCAGCCACCGAGAGAGCCGGGACGAAGAATCCGGGCGCGGCGCCGGTCCGGGCTGCATCCTCAGGCGCCGCCAGCACGGGACGGAGGAACTCCAAGAGCGGCGCGCCGGCAAAGTGCGCGCCCAGCACACCGCCCGCAACGCTGAGGGCCGCCAGCGCCCCCATCGGCCAGACCATGGCGGGCGGGGCCTCATGGGGATGGCCCTCACGCCGAGCCGAAGAATCGAAGAAAGTGTAACGGGCCGCCCGGGCGATGTAGACCGCGGTGACGAACGCGGTGAGCAGCCCGATCGGAAATAGGAAGGGGTTGCCGCCCGCCGCGACATGCTCCCAGGCTCGTTCCAGAACCAGGTCCTTGCTGACGAAACCGGCAAACGGCGGGATCCCCGCCAGGGCGAGGGCGCCGACGGCGAACGCCACCGCGGTGTACCGCAGCGGGTGCGCCAATCCGCCGAGGGCGCGCATGTCGATCACGTTCGCCATCGCGTGCATGACGCTGCCGGCCGCCAGAAAGAGCAGGGCCTTGAAGAAGGCGTGGGTGACGAGATGGAAGATCCCCGCGTCCGGCGCGGCCACGCCGAGCGCCAGAAACATGTACCCCAGCTGGCTGATGGTGGAGTAGGCGAGCACCCGCTTGAGGTCCCACTCCACCAGGGCAATGGTGGCGGCAAAAAACGCCGTGAGCGCCCCGACGCCGGCGACGACCGCCAGGACCGGCGGATGGGCGAAGAGCGGGAAGAGCCGCGCCACCATGTAGACTCCCGCGGTGACCATCGTCGCCGCGTGGATCAGCGCCGAGACCGGCGTCGGCCCCTCCATCGCGTCGGGCAGCCAGGCATAGAGCGGCAATTGCGCCGACTTGCCGGTGGCGCCGAGCAACAGCAGCAATGGGGCGGCGACAGCCGCCGCGCCTGCCAGAGCCTCCCCCGCCCGGGGGAGCATCGCCTGGATCTCCAGCGTCCCCGCGGCGCGCCACAGCAGCAAGATTCCCAGCAGGAAGCCGGCGTCGCCGATCCGGTTGACGACGAACGCCTTGCGGCCGGCGGCGGCGGCGCGCTCGCGGTCGAACCAGAAGCCGATGAGCAGGTAGGAGCAGAGGCCCACCAGCTCCCACCCGACGAAGAACAGCAGCAGATCTCCCGCCAGTACCAGCAGCAGCATCGCGCCCATGAACAGGTTCAGGTAGGCGAAGAAGCGACTGTAGGCGCGGTCGGCCGCCATGTAGCCGATCGAGTAGAGGTGAATGAGCAGGCCGACTCCCGTGACCACCAGGGCCATCACGACGGCGAGAGGATCGAGGAAGAGGCGGGCGGAGACCGTGAAGTCTCCGGTGGCGATCCAGGTGAAGAGCGCCCTTCCCTGCGCCTCGCCCGGCAGGGTCAGCCAGGCGACGACCGCCGCGGCGAAGGAGAGCGCCACGCTGCCGCAGCCGATCAGCGAGACCACGGCCCGCGGCAGGCGGCCGCCGGCGAGGCCGAGCAGGAGCCAGCCCAGCAGCGGCCAGGCCGGAACGGTCCAGGCGAACTCAGCCACGAAGCAGGTCGATATCGTCCAGATTGAGGGTGGCCCGGGAGCGGAAGATCTCCACGATGATGGCCAGACCCACCACGACTTCGACGCCGGCGACGACGATCGTGAAGAAGACGGCCAGCTGCCCGTCCATGGAGCCCAGGTGGCGGCTCAGCGCGACGAACGTCAAGTTTACCGCGTTGAGCATCAGTTCAATCGACATGAAGACGATCAGCGCGTTGCGGCGGACCAGCACGCCGGTCATGCCCACGGTGAAGAGCACGGCGCCGAGCACCAGGTAATAAGGCAGGGGCACCACTAGTCGCTCTCCCCCCGCCCCGCCGGATGGACCGAGACCGGCAGGGTCCCCTTCGCCAGCACCACGGCCCCGATGATCCCGGCAAGCAGGATGATGGAGGCGAGTTCAAACGGCAGCAGGAAGCGTGTGAAGAGCTCGCGCCCCACTGCCTCGGCGGTGCCGAATCCAGGATCGAGGGGAGCGGCCGCGGGGGGGGCGGTCAGCGGACGGGCCACGGCGGAGAGCAGTCCCACCAGGAACAGCGCCGCGAGCACCAGAGCGGCGACCCGCCGTACGCGCGGGCCGGCGGAGCCCGGTTCGCCGGTGGCCATGTGCAGCAGCATGATCACGAAGAGGAAGAGCACGACGATGGCCCCCGCGTAGATGATGACCTGCAGCACCGCGACAAACTGCCCGCCCAGCAGCAGGTAGAGGACGGCCAGGGAGGCGAGCACCGTCAGCAGCGCCAGCGCGCTGTGAATGGCGCGGCGTGCGCTGATCACCGTCACCGCTCCCGCCAGGGCCAGGGCCGCGGCGGGGATGAAGAGGAGGAGTTCCATCTTTAGATCTCGCGGTGCGGGTCCCGCCCGCTGGCGCCCGGGTAGGGCTCTGTCAGCATCGGCTTGGTGTAGATCATCGAGGCCCGGGTGTAGCCGGCGAGTTCATAGTCGTGTCCAAGCACGATGGCGCCCGTCGGACAGGCCTCCTCGCAGAAGCCACAAAAGATGCAGCGCAGCATGTTGATTTGGAAGTCTGAGGCGTAGCGCTCCCCCCGGCTGACCTGCTGAGCCGGCGTGTTCTCCGCCGCCTGGACGAAGATCGCCTGTGAGGGGCAGACGATCACGCACAACTCGCAGCCGATGCACCGCTCCAGCCCATCGGCGTACCGGGTCAACCAGTGGCGCCCCTTGAAGCGCGCCTCCACCGGCACCTTGGCGTCGGGATAGGGCACGGTGACCGGGGGACGGAACAGGTAGCGGAAGGTCACGCCCATCCCCCGGAGCAAGGCGCGCACCCCGCGCCAGCGCCGGCGGATCATGTGCCCCTCCACGTCAGGGCGGCGGCGGCCACCATCACGTTGACCAACCCCACCGGCAGCAGCACTTTCCAGCCCAGCGCCATCAGGCGGTCGTGGCGCACCCGCGGCAGCGTTGCCCGCAGCCACACGAAGAAGAAGACGCCGAGGATGATCTTCACCGCGACCCAGACGGGCGGCGGCAGCCATCCGCCGATCAGCGGGGGCCCGTGCCATCCTCCCAGGAAGAGGGTGGCGGCCAGCGCCGACATGGTCAGCACCGAGGTGTATTCGGCAATGTAGAACATGCCGAACGTGAGCCCGCCGTATTCGGTCTGGTAGCCGGCGACCAGTTCCTGCTCCGCCTCGGGCAGGTCGAACGGCGCGCGGTTGGTCTCGGCGACGGCGGCGACGAGGAACAGCAACAGCGCCACGGTGCCATAGGGGAAGCGGAAGATGAACCAGAGCCCCGCCTGCGCCTCGACGATACGCACCAGGCTGAGCGAGCCGGCCAGCAGCACAGCCGTGATCACGGCCAGCCCGAGGGCCAGCTCATAGGAGATCAGCTGGGCGCTGCTGCGCAGCGAGCCCAGCAGCGAGTACTTGTTGTTGACCGCCCACCCGCCCAGGATGATGCCGTAGACGCCGATGCTGGACGCCGCGAGCACCAGCAGGATGCCGACGTTGACGTCGGCGAGATAGAGCGGGACGGTGCGGCCGAAGAGCCGGACCTCCGGCCCAAAAGGGATCACCGCGTAGACGAAGAGGGCGGTGACCATGGAGATGGCCGGCGCGATCCAGTAGATCACCCGGTCGGCGCCGGCCGGCATGAAGCTTTCCTTGAAGATCATCTTGATGCCGTCGGCCAGCGGCTGGAGGAGGCCGAACGGCCCGACGCGGTTCGGGCCGATGCGCAGCTGAAAGCGTCCCAGCAGGCGGCGTTCCAGCAGCGTGACATAGGCGGTCGCGGTGAGCAGCAGGAAGAGCAAGAGGGCGCTCTTGATCGCGGCTTCCACCAGCAGGGCGGCCATCAACGTCTCCCCGGCCCGCCCGCGGTCGCCGTGGCGCCTCCGGCCGGCTCCCCCGCGCCCTCCAGCGGACGCAGCGTGACCGCGACGAGCGGCTCCTCCCAACTGAGGAGCCGGTTGACCGGGGCCCCGTCATCGCTGCGCGGCGCGAAGGCGACCCCCGGCGGCACGCGGTCGGTGACGCCCACGCGCAGGACGAGGCGCCCATGCGCCGACAGCACATCTGCCGGCATGCCCTCCTCCACCCCCCGGGCCACCGCCTCGGAACGGTGGAGCCACACCGACGGGGCGCCGGCCATCTCCGCGATGGCCGGGGCGCGCCCGCTCATGCTGCCCCGGGCAAAGAGCCGTTCGCCCGTCAGGAGCACCAGGTCGCCGGGCCGAGCGGGCAGCGCAGCCTCTTCGGGCCACGATCCGGCGAGGGGCGGCGGGCTGAGCACCGCGCCCTCAGCCAGACCGGGGATCTCGGCGGCGGCGGCCTGGAAGATCTCCTGCCACGTGCCGTAGGACCACTCCACGCCGAGCCGCCGGGCCAGGCCGGCCATGACCTGTCCGTCGCCGCGCGCCTCTCCGGGCCCGCGCACCGCCGCCTGGATGCGCTGCACACGACCCTCGAGGTTGCAGACGGTGCCGTCCTTCTCCGCGTGGGCCAGGGCCGGCAGGACCACGTCCGCGTCACGGGCGGTCGCGGTGAGAAAGAGATCGTGCACCACCAGGAAGGCCGTGCCCTGCCGGGCCGCCGCCCACGCCGAATGATCGGGCACGTCGGTGGCCGGATCGGCCCCGGCGACGTAGAGCACGTCCAGCGCGCCCACTGCACCCTGGCGCAGCAGTTCCGGCGCCGTCCACCCGGACGGTCCGGGCAGCAGACCCATCAGCGCCGCGCCGACCGCGTTGCCCTTGCCGCGCATCACGTGCACCAGACAGCCGGCCGCCTGGAGGCGCTGGGCCGCCGCCAGGACGGCGGTGCCGGAGGCTCCCTCCAGCGCCCCGCGGCCCAGGAAGAGCATCGGCCGGGTCGCCGTGCGCAGCCGTTCGACCAACTCCCCCACGACAGCGGGCTCGACGCCGGCTGACTGCAGCAACGCCTCGTCGAAGGGGCGTCCCTCCACTCCCGCGGCCACCTGCGCCAGCACGGCGCCCTCCGCGCCTGGCGCAGCCAGCAGCGCCGAGGAGAGATACGGCTCGATCTCCAGGTGGGCGGGATGAATCGCGTAGACCCGCGTGCCCCGGTCGAGCGCCTGTTTCATCCGCAGCCAGGCGATGGGGTACTCCTCTGTGACGTCGCAGCCGACGAGGAGCAGCAGGCTGCTCGCGGCGATGGCCTCCAGCGGCGCGCGCATCCCCCAGGGGACCTGGAGGCTGGCGCTCTCGGGGCGAGCGTCGGTGCGGTGGTCCAAGTGCGGCGTCCCCATGACCTCGCGGAAGAAACGGCGCATCAGGTAAGCATCCTCGTTGGTCAGGCGGGCGCCGCCGAGGACGCCCACCCGCCCAGGGCCCAGCCGCCGCGAGGTCTCCAGAGCGGCGGTGATGAGGTCGAGCGCCTCTGCCCAGGAGGCGTCGACGAGCGCGCCCTCTCGACGGATCAGGGGGCGGGTCAAGCGGTCGCGCGAGCCCACCCACTCGAAACCGAACTGCCCCAGGTCGCATAGCCAGATGTCGTTGACCGCGGGATGCTCGCGAGGTCGGACGCGGGTGATCGTCTCGTCGCGCACGTCCAGCCAGGTGGCGCAGCCCAGCCCGCAATGGTTGCACACCGAGGGGACCGCCGTGTTGTCCCACGGGCGCGACACGAAGCGGTAGGTGCGGCTGGTCAGGGCCCCCACGGGGCAGATAGAGATCGTGTTGCCGATGAACTTCGAGTCCACCGGCTGCGTGAAGGGCGTGTTGATTTCGCTTTCCGCGCCGCGTTCGAATCCTTTCAGCGCGTGGTCGCCGGCGACGATTTCCCCGAACCGCACGCAGCGCCAGCAGAGGACGCAGCGCTCCCGGTCCAACACCAGCAGCGGACCGAGGGAGACGGGCTTGGCAAAGTCCCGCTTGGGTTCGACGAAGCGGCTGCGTCCCGGACCGTACAGGTACGCCTGGTCCTGCAGCGGGCACTCCCCGCCTTTGTCACAGATGGGGCAGTCGAGGGGATGGTTGATCAGCAGGTACTCCAGGATCATCTCCTGGGCCTCGCGCACCTCCGGCGTGGTGGCGTGGACGACCATCCCCGCTTCGGCGAGCAGGGTGCAGGAGGTCTGATAGCGGTCCTGCTTCTCCACGCGCACCAGGCACTGCCGGCAGGCGCCCAGCGGCGGCATCCGGTCATGGTAGCAGAAGATCGGGATGTCGATGCCGGCCGCCTTCGCGGCATGCCAGACGGTGGTGCCCTGCGGGACGCTGACGGTGCGTCCGTCGATGGTCAGCGTGAGGGTGGGCCGCTGCGGGGCCGCGCCCAGCGACATAGTGTCAGGCGACCCCCGCCGCGGCGCTGATGGTCTCGTCCACGTCGCACCGACCGGTGCGGATGTGGTACTCGTACTCGTGCCGGAAGTGTTGGAGTGACGCTTCCAGGGCCGGGGGCACGCTGTCTCCCAGGAGGCAGAAGCAGGTCCCGCCTTTCATCCCGCCCGCGACCTGGGCCAGCAGGTCGAGGTCTTCCAGCCTCCCCCGCCCCCCCAGGATCCGCTGGAAGACCTGGGACAGCCAGTAGGTCCCCTCCCGACAGGGGGTGCACTTTCCACACGATTCTTCCTTATAGAAGTCCATCGCCCGGGCCACCGTCCGGACCATGCAGGTGCTGTCATCCATGATGATGAGGGAGGCCGATCCCAGCATCGAGCCGGCCTGCTTCAGCGGCTCGTAGTCCATGGAGACGTCCAGGTGGGCGGCGGTGAGGATGGCGGAGGAGGACCCCCCGGGGAAGGCCGCCTTGAATCGCCGTCCCGGGTGCAGTCCGCCGGCGGCCTCGATCATCTCCCGCATGCGCGTCCCCAGCGGCAATTCGTAGACCCCCGGCCGGCGGATGTGCCCGCTCACCGAGAAGAGGGCCGGCGGCCCCAGCGCGCTGTACGCCTCGGGGCCCAGGCGGATGAGCGCGGGGAGGTGGCACAGGGTCTCAACGTTGTTGATCACCGTGGGCTTGCCGTAGAGACCGGCGATGGCGGGGAAGGGCGGACGCGCCCGCGGCATCGCCCTCCGTCCTTCTAGAGACTCCAGCAGCGCGGTCTCCTCCCCCGCGATGTAGGCGCCCGCGCCGGTATGCACCACCACGCGCAGGGAGAAGTCGGTGCCGAAGATCCGTTCCCCCAGGAAGCCCTCCTGTTCTGCCGCCGCCACCGCCGCCTCCAACCGCTCCCGGCCCAGGTACCCTTCGCGGCGCACGTACACATAGGCGCGCTGCGCCCCCACCGCGTACGCGGCGATGATGATGCCCTCGACCAGCAGGTGCGGCGCCCGCTCCAACAGCAGATGATCTTTGAAGGTGCAGGGCTCGGCCTCGTCGCCGTTCACCACGACGTACTTGACCGGCGCGCCCTTGGGGATGAACTTCCACTTCCGCCCCGTGGGGAAGCCGGCCCCGCCTTTGCCGCGCAGCCCCGACTGCTCGACGATGTCGATCACGCTGTCCGGCGCCAGGGCGGTCAGCGCGCGCTCCGCCGACGCATACCCGCCGGCGCGCCGGTATCCGTCGAGGTCGACGGTCCCCTCGCCCTCGGTGAACCGCAGAAGGATGGACTCAGCGGCCACGGTTAAGGATGGACTCAGCGGCCACGGTGGCGCTCCAAAATGCCGTCCACGGCAGCGGGCGTCAGCGGGCCAAACCGCTCCCGGTCGACCATCATCATCGGCGCCAGCTGGCAGGCCGCCAGGCACTCCGACTCGCGCAGCGTGAACGCGCCATCCGCTGTGGTCTGCCCAGGACTGATCCCCAGCCGCTCTTCCAGGTGCCGCTGTATCGCCTCTGCCCCATTCAGCGCACAGGCCAGATTAGTGCAGAGCAGAATGAGGTGGCGGCCCACCGGCTCCAGGAAGTAGAGGCGGTAAAAGGAGGCGACCGAGGTCACCTCGCTGAGAGGCAGATCCAGCAGGTGGGCGATCTCGGCGAGGGTTTCCGGCGGCAGATAGCCCGCGTCCTCCTGCGCGAGGAAGAGCGCCGGCAGGAGCGCCGACTGGCGGTATTCGTAGCGATCCGCGAGCGCCCGGATCCGCTCCTGCGCCGCCGCCGCCAGTGCCATCAGCGGTCCACGTCTCCCCGCAGTATCATCGATCCACATCTCCTAAGAGGATGTCGATGCTGGCGATGGCGACGACGACGTCGCCTAGAAAGCCGCGGAAGATCATCACCGGCAGCGCCTGCAGGTTGGTGAAGGAGGGCGCCCGGATGCGCACCCGCGCCGGGCGGTTGCTGCCGTCGCTGACGATGTAGTAACCCTTTTCGCCGCGTGGCGACTCCACGGCCGCGTAGACCTCACCCGCGGGTGGATGAAAGCCTTCGCTGACGAGCTTGAACTGATGGATTACGGCCTCCATGCTGCGGACCAGTTCCCGCCGCGGCGGCAGGCTGACCTTGCGGTCCTCCACATTGACCGCGCCGCCGGGCAGGCGGTCGAGCGCCTGGAGAATGATGGCGCGCGACTGGCGCATCTCCTCCATCCGGATGACGTAGCGATCAAAGGCATCCCCCCGACTCCCCAGCGGTACGTCGAAGGCGAAGTCCTCGTAAGAGGAGTACGGAAACGCCTTGCGCACGTCATAGTTGACCCCCGCGCCGCGCAGGACCGGCCCGGAGCAGGCGTAGCGCACGGCGTCGTCCGCGCTGAGGACGGCAACGCCCTCCAGCCGCTCCCGCCAGATCAGGTTGTCGGTGAGCAGCGCCTCGAACTCGTCCACCTTGCCGGGGAATTCCGCCAGCAGCCCGTGCACGCGGGGGATGAAGTCCTCCGGCAGATCCCACTGCAGGCCGCCCACGCGCATGTAGCCGTGCATCATGCGTTGTCCGGACACGGCCTCGAAGAGATCGAGAATCTTCTCCCGCAGGGCGAAGGTGTACATGAACGCGGAGGTGATGTTCAGATCGATGGCGCCGGTCCCCAACCAGACGAGGTGGCTGGCGATGCGCGAGAGTTCCATCAGGATGACGCGGATGTACTGCGCCCGTTTCGGCGGCGTGACGGCCAGGAGCTTTTCCACCGCCTGGACGTAGGCGACCTCTTCGATCATCGTCGCCAGATACTCCACCCGCGGCGGGAACACGATGTTCTGGTGATAGGTGCGCGTCTCCATCTCCTTCTCGAAGCCGGTGTGCAGGTAGCCGATCACAGGCTGCGCCGCGAGAATGACCTCGCCCTCCAACTCCAGGATCAGCCGCAGCACTCCGTGCGTGGCCGGGTGCTGTGGGCCCATGTTGAGGGTGAGCGTCTCGCGGGTGACGGCGGCCACGGACGGGCTCAGGACCCCTTCGGCGGGACGGCGGGAATGATCCGGCTGGGCGGCTTGGGGACGCGGCCGACGAATTCGACCGGCTCCTCCACCAGCGGGAAGTCCTTGCGCAGCGGGTAGCCTTCCCAGTCGTCCGGCATGAGGATGCGCGTCAGGCGGGGGTGGCCGCGAAAGCGAATGCCGAAGAAGTCGTAGACCTCCCGCTCGAACCAGTCGGCGGCCGGCCACAGCGGCGTGGCACTCTCGATCTCCGGCGCAGCGGCGGGCAGGCGGGTCTTGAGGCGAATCCTGGTGGGCGGGTCGAGCGCCATCACGAGGTAGACCACCTCAAAGCGCGGCTCCGCCGGCAGGCGGTCGAGCGCCGTGAGGTCGGTCAGAAAGGAGAAGCGCGGCGCGGCGCGATCGCGCAGGAACGCCAAGGCCTCGAGCACCTGCTCCGCCGCCACGAGCAGCGTGGTCTCGCCGCGGAAGTCCTGGACCTCCCGGACCGCCTCGGGGAAGGCCGCCTGCAGCGCGGCCACCACCGCGCCCACCGGCTCTGGAGGTCCGTCCATCAGAGGCGGCCTCCGGTCCGCTGGATCTTCTCCTGCAGTTCGAGAAACCCGTACAGCAGCGCGTCGGGACGCGGCGGGCAGCCGGCGACGTAGACGTCGACGGGCACGAGTTTGTCGACGCCCTGCACCAGCGCGTAATTGTTGAACACGCCGCCGCATGAGGCGCAGTCGCCCATGGCGATGACCCACTTGGGCTCCAACATCTGATCGTAGATCCGACGCAGCACCGGGGCCATCTTCTGGCTGACCCGTCCCGCCACGATCATCAGGTCCGATTGGCGGGGGCTGGCGCGGAAGACCTCGCTGCCGAAGCGGGCGATGTCGTAGCGCGAGGCGGTCGCGGCCATCATCTCGATGGCGCAGCAGGCCAGGCCGAACTGCAGCGGCCAGATGGAACTCTTCCGCGCCCAGGCCAGGATCTGGGAGGCCTTCGTGGTGAGGACCTGACGCTGCAGATCTTCGACCTCCTCGGGCGTCACGCCGCCGACGGCGCGGCCGGGAACGGGCAGCTCTACTCCCATGCTCCCACCCACCCGCCCCCGCCGCCCGCTACTCCCATTCCAGCGCCTTGCGCTGCCAAGCGTAGACGAAACCGATCAGCAGGATCCCCACGAAGACGAGCATCTCGATCAGCCCGAGCAGGCCGAGATCGCGGAAGACCACCGCCCAGGGGTACAGGAAGACCGCTTCGATGTCAAAGAGGATGAAGAGCATCGCGATAAGATAGTAGCGGATGGGAATCCGCTGGCGGGAGGAGCCGATCGGCCACACCCCCGATTCATAGGGTTCGAGTTTGGCCGGCGTGGGGCGGCGCGGGCCGACGAGGGTGTGCAGCCCCAGGAGGGCCGCCGTGAGAAGCACGACCAGCAGAAAGTGGACGAAGACGGGGAGATAGCCGGTGAGCGTCATGTCAGAACGGCGGAATTGAGCCCATTGCTGGGCACACGCGCATGATTGCAGACAGGGTAGGGGGTGTCAAGAAGACAGGTTTCAGGAGACGAGGGCGGTGCGGACGGATTCGACCACCCGGG
The DNA here is from genome assembly GCA_050695215.1 of bacterium. Taxonomy (GTDB): domain Bacteria; phylum Sysuimicrobiota; class Sysuimicrobiia; order Sysuimicrobiales; family Humicultoraceae; genus JACQGZ01. The sequence goes on along the minus strand of JBOGSD010000107.1, from coordinate 12,655 downwards.
GAACGATGTCCAGGACGCGGTCGATCTCCTCCTCGGTGGTCCAGCGGCCGAGGGAGAAGCGCAGCGTCCCGGCGGCAATCTCCGGAGGGAGGCCGATCGCCGACAGCACGTGCGAAGGCTCCAGGCTGCCGGAGGTGCAGGCCGCTCCACTGCTGGCCGCGATCCCCTGGAGGTCGAGCGCCAGGAGCAGCGATTCGCTGTCGGCGCCGCGGAACGAGAGATTCACGTTGCCGGGCAGCCGCTCGGTGGGATGGCCGTTGAGCCGCGCGCCGTCGAGGGCGAGGAGGGCGGCGATCATGCGGTCGCGCCGCGTCCGCAGGCGGGCCGCTTCCTCGTCCATCTCGGCGAGCGCGAAGCGCACCGCCTCGCCAAACCCGACGATCCCGGGCGTATTGAGCGTCCCGGCGCGGCGGTTGCGCTCGTGCGACCCGCCGTGCAGCAATCGGACCATTGGCGTGCCCTTGCGGAGATACACGGCCCCGATGCCCTTCGGGCCGTAGCGTTTGTGCGCGGACATGGAGAGCAGGTCCACGCCGAGGGCCTGCACGTCGACCGGAAGGATGCCGACGCTCTGGGCGGCGTCGCAGTGAAAGGTCACGCCGGCCTCGCGGGTGATCCGGCCGATCTCGGCGATGGGCTGGAGGGTGCCGATCTCGTTGTTGCCGTGCATCACCGAGACCAGGGTCGTCTCTGGGCGCAGCGCCCCGCGCACGGCGTCGGGATCGACCCGGCCCATCCCGTCGGTGGGCAGCAGGGTGAGGGCAAAGCCGCGCGACTCTAGGAACCGCGCGGGTTCCAGGACGGCGTGGTGCTCGATGGCGCTGATGACGAGGTGCTTGCCGCGCCCCTCGTTCGCGTAGGCCCCTCCGATCAGGGCGAAGTTGTCGGCTTCGGTGGCCCCGCTCGTGAAGACGATCTCGTCGGCGTCACGCGCCCCGACGGCGGAGGCGATGGTCTGGCGGGCCGTATCCACCGCCTCTCGGGCCTCCTGTCCGAAACTGTGGACGCTGCTCGCGTTCCCAAAGCGATCGCCCAGGAATGGCGCCATCGCCCGGGCCACCCGGGGATCGACCGGTGTGGTGGAGGCGAAGTCCAGATAGATCGGGGTCATGCCGGCCGGACGGCGGCGGGGATGGCCAGGACGGCGTGGCGTCCCCGGTCGAGCCCCCGCGCGAGCCGTCGGACCGCGGGCAGAGCTGTGGCGCGGGTGCTCCGCTGGGCGGCGGAGGCGGCGAGAGGACGGCGGCGGAGGCGGCGGCGGATCTCGTCCGGGGTGAAGCCGCGCCGGGTCAGATCACGGACGCGCTGCAGCACCTCCACGTCCCGCCAGGAGAACATCCGCCACCCGTTCGCGGCGCGCACCGGCGAGACGAACCCCCCGCGCACCCACTTGCGGATCGTGGCCGGAGGAAGCCCGACGAGACTGGCCGCCACGCCGATGCTGAAGATGGGCCGTCGGACTTCTTTCATGGGGCCTCCAGGATGTCCACCAATCGCTTGATGATCCGGGCCGTCGCCCCCCAGATCGTCTGGGTCTCGTAGCTGTAGTGGTACACGTCGGCGGTCCGCCCTTCCCACTGCCGGGTCTCCACGCGGAGATTGGCGGGATCACGGAAGACGGCCAGCGGGACGCGCACCACTTCCTCTATCTCATCGGCATTGGGGCGCAGCGGATACGGATGGGGGATGCTGCCGACGAAGGGCGTCACCCGGAAGCGCGAAACGGTCACGTCGACCTCTGGGAGCACCCCCAGGATCTGCACCTCGCCGGCGGGGATGCCCACCTCCTCGTAGGTCTCCCGCAGCGCGGCCGCCAGCAGCTCCTCGCCGTCGTCAACGGCGCCGCCGGGAAAGGCGATCTGTCCCTTGTGATGCTCCACCGTCTGCGTCCGCCGCGTCAGCAGCAGGCCCATCTCCCCATCGGCGTGATAGAGCGGGACCAGGACGGCCGCCCGGCGGAAGTCTCCTATCGGCCGGGGCGACGGCGGCAGCGCGCCCAGGCGAAGGCGGATCGGCTCCCACACCACGGTCGCCGGACGATCGCCGGCCGCCATCTCATCCAATGCGCGCGCCGGCCCCATACCCATAGGGTAGGCCGATTGCCACGCCCGGTCGAGGGGAAATGTGCGCGGGCAGAGGTCCACAAGATCTTGAGGGCCGGCAGGAAAGTCTCCACTAGATGTGGAAACACCCGAGGAACCTCAGGGGGGGTCGCCGCCTGATTCGCTCTCTCTCAACGTCCCTCGGTCGTCCCTAACAACGCCACACATCGACCCCGCTGCCGTCTCCGACCCTCTCCCTGAGGCTCATTCTGACCGCTGGGCAGGCTCCATGGGCGATTACAAGCCTTTCCAACAACGCAGCCCGGACTCGCAGTACCGAGACCTCCTGCACCGGATCCTGACGACAGGTCGGCAGGTACCCACGCGCCAGGGCGTGCCGGCGCTCAAAGTGGTCGGTCACCAGATGCGTTTTGGGCTCGAGAACGGATTTCCGATCATTACAGAGCGCGACCTCGTCAGCGCTCCCGCGGGGCGGCCGTCACCGTTCTCTCAGGCCCTCGCCGAGATCTGCGCCTTTCTCAACGGCGCGCAGACGCAGGAGGAGCTGGAACGGTTCGGGTGCTTCTGGTGGAAGGAGTGGGTCACCGCCGAGGAGACGGCCAAGTTCGGCCTACCGCCTGGAGACCTGGGGCCGGGATCATACGGGGCGGCCTTCCGCCGCTTCCCCACGGCAGAGGGGACAGCGTTCGACCAGATCGGCGCCCTGATCACGCAGATCAAGGAGCAGCCGACCCTGCGCCATCATGAAGTCTCCCCCTGGATCCCGCAGTATCTCTTGGTGGGCAACGGCCAGACCCGGCGCGCCGTCGTCCCGCCCTGTCACGGGTGGTTCCACGTGCACGTCTACCCGGACGACGGAGCCCTCATCCTCAGCCACCGCCAGCGCAGCGCCGACGCGCCCGTGGGGCTGGTATTCAATCTGATGCACTATGCGGCCATGACCATGATGATCGCCCAGGTGACCGGCTTCAGGCCGGTGGAACTGGTCTACTGGATCGACGACGCCCACATCTATCTGAACCAGATCCCCAGCGTAGAGAAGATGCTCGCCACCGACCCTCAGCGGTTCCCGACGGTCACGCTGGATCCCACGATCTCCGACGTGTTTGCCTTCCGTCCGCACCACTTTGCGGTCACGGACTACTATCCGGCACTCTCCAGGCGGAGAATCCCCACGCCGGTCTAAGGATGTCGCTCACGGCACCTCTTCGAGCGGGACGTCGCGGCGGAGGTTAGTAGCCCGTCGCCGCGTCCAAGATCCCCTTCCGGCGGGCGCGCGTCAGGCCGGCGCCATAGGTCAGCGCGGCCACAATCGTCGCGGCGATTGTGAGCAGGCTCAGGACCGCGAGCACCGCGCCGTCACTCATCGCCGGCAAGGAGCGCACCGCCCCCGCCGGCAGCAGCCCGCGGCGCATCGCCTCCAGCCAGTAGGTGATGGGGATGCTCCGCGCCAGAGGCTCCATCCAATCCGGCAGCACGGTGATCGGGAAGACCGCCCCGCAGACCAGATAGAGTGCCTGACCGACGGCGTCCGGAAGGCGCCAGGCTTCCCCGGAGACCAGGAAGATCGCCCCCGCCAGGATCATCCCCACGGCCAACAGGCCAGCAACGCCGAGGAGGAACGCCGCCAGGAGATAGGGGATCCGATCCGGCGGCAGAACGATGGGGACGCGCAGGATGAGGATCCCCACGGCCAGCGTGATCAGGGTGGCCGACAGGCCGACCGCCGCCAGGGCGAAGCCGCGCCCCACCAGGTAGGCCCAGAACGGAATCGGCGAGGTATAGACATAGCGGATGGTCTTGAAGTGCTCCCGGTCCTCGAGCAGGGCCCACGCTACCCCCTGCATGGCGAAGACCACCAGCGGCCAGAAGGCGGCGCCCACGACGAAGAAGTCCAGCATCTCGCCGCGCCGCCCGCCCGCCACCACGAAGAACATGAAGACCAGGATCAGCGTCCCGCCGAGCGGCCGCGCCACGGAATAGATGAAGAAGAGCAGCGGATCGGTCCAATTGGACTGGATCTGCCACCCTAGCCAGGCCGCGGTGTTGAAAGTGCGCAGGGCGCGCGCTACCATCGGAAGCTCAGCCGCCCTTCCTGCTTGGCGAGGCGCTCCATGAAGCGCAGCATCCAGAGCGCCAGCAGCGTGAAGAGTACGGCCAGGACCGCTAGGCCCGCCACCTCCCACCCCAGCGGCGCCAGGCCGGTGTGGACGCCGGGGAACATCACCTGCCGCAGCCCGTCCAGGGCCAGGGTGATCGGGATGACCGAGGCGGCCATGCCCACCCACGGGCCGAGCGCGCGCACCGGGAAGTAGAAGCCGCTGACCAGGTAGACCGGCTCCTGCAGCAGGTTGACCGTGTGCCAGGCCTCCCGTCCCCACAACAGGAAGAGGCTGGAGAAGAACATCCCCAGCCCGTAAAGGGCGACCAGTCCAAGGGTGAACAGCAGCAGAAAGATCGGCCATGACGAGACTGTAAAGGTCATGTCGAAGAGAAACACGCCGGCGGCGACGACGACCGCGGCGCGCAGCGAGGTGCCGAGCAATCCCCCGAAGGCCATGCCCAGCAAGATCGACACCAGCCCGCAGGGGGCCATCATGTACAGTTCCAGGTTGCCCTGGTGCTTCTCCCAGTAGAACTGCGCCGCCATCAGCCACATCACGTTCAGCCAGAAGGCGATGGTGGCCCCGCCCATGATGACGTAGCCGGTGAAGTGGGCCGGCGCGCCGAGGGCGCGGTAGACGTACACGAAGGCGGCCACGCCCAACAGCGGCAGCGCGATGTCGTAGAAGATCCAGGAAGGCTCGCGCAGCCCGCCCACCGTGCGCGGATAGGAGCGTCCCTTGACGGCGTACCAAACGCGCCGGAGCCGGCTGGCCGTCATGGTCCTTGCCGCGCCTCGTCCGCCTCCTCCAAGCGGCGACCGACCAGGGCGACGAAGGCCTCCTCCAGCGTCGGTTCGACCTTCTGCAGCCGCAGGATCCGCCGACCCCGTTGGGCCAGGGCGGCGACCACTCCGGCGATGGCCCCGTCGTCGGCCAGCTCCACGTGCAGCTCGGTGTGACCGTCGCGGGCCGCCGCGTTCACGCGGGCCACACCGGGGAGACCGCTGAGGAAGTCGGTCCCGCCCTCCAGCCGCTCCGTGTTGAGGACGAAGTACGATCCGCTCTGCGCCGCCCGCTTTAGCCCGGCCGGCGTGTCCGTGGCGATGATCTTGCCCTTGTGGATGATCGCCACGCGGTCGCACAGCTCCTCCGCCTCGCTCATGTAGTGCGTGGTCAGGAGGATCGTCCGGCCGGGGTGTTCTTCCATCCAGGTCTTGATGTAGGCGCGCACGTCGCGCCCCGCCTCCACGTCCAGCCCCACCGTGGGCTCGTCCAGGAAGAGGATCTGCGGTTCGCTGACGAGGCCGCGCACCAGGTTCATCTTTTGACGCATGCCGGTGCTCAGCTCCTGCACCTTGCGGTCGCGGGCGTCGGAGAGGCCGACGATGGCCAGTAAGCGATCGATGCGGGCGTGGGCCTCGGGCGTGGGGATGCCGTAAAATTGCGCGAACATCCACAGTTGCTCGCGCACCGTGAGCAGGCCGTAGCCGGAGTGCTCGCCGCCGGAGACCATGCTGATCCGCTCGCGCACGCGCTGCGCCTGAGTGGCGACGTCAAAGCCGTCCACCGAGGCCCGCCCCGACGTGGGCAGCAGCAGCGTCACCAGGATCTTGATCAGCGTGGTCTTGCCCGCCCCGTTGGGCCCGAGCAGGCCGAAGACCTCCCCAGGCGGGATCTGCAGGCCGACCCCGTCCAGGGCGACGATGGGCGCGCCGGAGGGGTTCCGGCGCGACTTGCGGACGCGGAAGGTCCGGGCGAGATCCTGAGTTTCGATGGCGAGGGCCGACATAACGTTGTCCGCGATGGAACCCCGTCATTATACCCGAGCAGCCCCTTTGCTTGAGCCGGCATCGGCTTTCTGGCAGAATGGGCTGTGCGTGCCGGGGTAGCTCAGTTGGTAGAGCGCGGGCCTGAAGAGCCCGGCGTGGGCGGTTCGATTCCGCCCCCCGGCACCATCTGCTTTTCCACCAGGGTTCATCGTGACGGCTGACTTGTCCGACCTGGGCCCCCTGCGTGGACCGGTCGAGGCCGCTCTCCGCCGCCTGCGCGACGCCGCTGCGGTCGAGCGGCTGTGGCGGCGCGACGGGACGCTCTGGAGCGCCGGCCGCGCCGTGGCGCAGAAGATCGAGCGCCGTCTCGGCTGGCTCGACCTCCCCTCACCCGAATCGGCGAACGCGGCGCTGCGGCAGGCGGCACAGAGTGTGGGGATCGATCCGGCGCGCCCACCGGCCGGCGGCCGTCTTGTCCTCATCGGCATGGGGGGCTCCAGCCTGGGGCCCGAAGTGATGGCGCAGGCCCTGCCGCGGAGCACGCTGCCGTTTCGCGTGCTCGACAGCACCTCACCCGGCGCCATCCGCGCCGTGGAGGCCGAGGGGCTGGACGGCACGGTCTTTGTCGTCAGCAGCAAGTCCGGGAGCACCCTCGAGACGCGCACCCTCGCCGCATACTTCCGACAGCGCGCGCCCGGGGGGACATTTCTGGCGATTACCGATGCCGGCTCGCCGCTCTCCGCCGAGGCCGCCGCTCCTCCCTACCGCGGAGCGATCCACAACGACCCGGACATCGGTGGCCGCTACTCCGCCCTCTCCCACTTTGGCTTGATCCCCGCCGGTCTGTGCGGCGTGGACGTCGGACGATTGCTCGAGCGGGCGGCGGCGATGGCCCGCGCCTGCCGGGGGACGGCGGCGGAGGACAACCCCGGCGCGACCCTGGGTGCGGTCCTCGGCGCGGCGGCCGGGACCGGCCGCGACAAGGTCACGCTGATCCTCTCGCCCGACCTGGCCGGCCTCGGCGCGTGGATCGAGCAGCTCCTGGCCGAATCCACGGGCAAAGAGGGCCGGGGCCTTCTCCCCGTGGACGGCGAGACCGCCGGGACGCCCGACGATCACGGACCCGACCGCCTCTTCGTCCACATCGCCCTGGCGTCAGGGCGCGGCCGCGGCGACTACGAAATCGCCCGCCTGGCGCGCGCGGGGCATCCGGTGGTGCGGCTGACCCTCACCGACCCCTCCGACCTGGGCGCGGAATTCTTCCGCTGGGAGGTCGCCACCGCGCTGGCCGGCTTCCTGATGGGGATCAATCCTTTCGACGAGCCCAACGTCCAGCAGAGCAAGGACGTCACCCAGGACCTGCTGACCGTCTACCGCCGCGACGGTCGCTTCCCGGAATCGCCGCCCCCCGTCGACGGCAAGGAGATCGGGGCGTTTCTCCGCGAGACGGCGCCCCCCGCGTACGTCGCCCTGCTGGCTTTCCTCCCGCGCACGGCCGCCTCCGCACAGGCGCTCGCGGCGATGCGGAAGACCGTGCGTGAGATCTCCCGAGTGGCCACCACGGTCGGGTTCGGTCCGCGCTACCTCCACTCGACGGGGCAGCTCTTCAAGGGTGGGCCCGCCCACGGTCGCTTCCTCATGTTCACGGCGGACGGGGAGGACGATCTCCCTATCCCGGGAGAGCCCTATACCTTCGGGACGCTGCTGCACGCCCAGGCGTTGGGCGACGTGCAGGCCCTCCACGCCGCTGGACGGCGGGTCATGCGGGTGCACCTGCGCAATGCCTCAGAGTTGGACGCGATCGCGGCTCTCCTGCGGTCGGCCGTGGCGCACCGCGACGGAGGCCCGTCCTACTGAAACCACCAGGGAAAGAGCCGCCGCAGCAGGACGATGAGCAGGTTGATGTAGGCGGCGAGGATCCCCAGGGCGACGACCCCCAGGACTATGCCGACCAAGAGAAAGATGCCGTCGTCGTTGAGAAAGCCGACGCCGATCATCATCACCGCCAGCGCCGGCAGCGTATTGAGAAAGGGGGCCGGACTCAGGAGGATCACCCCCATGCAGAAGATGACCACCGCGGCCAGGCGCGTCATCACCGCATTGTTCAGCACGCTAAAGCGCGGGCGCGAGAACCGTTCCAGCCGCCGCACCAGCGGGATTCCTCGGCGGCGGAAGCCCTGGACGGAGCGCTGGGAGAGTTCGCGCCGCCGCAGCCAGCGGGGCAGCCAGGGGCGGCCGAGTCCGACGATCAGCTGCACCGCCAGCAGCATGTAGATCGGCCCCACGATCGTGGACGCCCCCGGCGGCAGGATGGGGATGAGCATGGGCAGCCCCAGGAGGATCATCAGCAGCCCGTAGCCGCGTCCGGCCACCCGTTCGAAGATTTCACCGACGGTGACGTCCGTGTCGGTGACCAGCAACTGATCGAGCACGGCGCTGACGGATTCCGTGTCGGGTGGAGGCGTTGCCATCGCGGTCGCTGTGGGGTTCCGCCGCCGCCGCCGCATCCCCTGCAGGAACGCCGCCGCATCCCTTGCAGGAACGCCGCAGCGGTATGAGGAACATCCGAAGAGGGAGCAACGGCAGTGGCTACCAGTCGCGGACTCGGACCCTCTGATCAGAAACTGCTGGCCAGCATCATCCACCAGGTCTGGCGTTCCTGTCAGGCCGTCGTCGCCACGCTGATGGAGCACGGACCGGAAGAAGCCGCCGGTGCGCTCGAAGAGCTGGCCGGATGGTCGGCGGCGCGCCGCCGGGCGCTGGTGCCTCGATCGCGCCGCCCACAGTCGGCCGTCCCGACCGCGCTGGCCATCGGCCGTGAGCTCCTCGACGACGTCGAGACCTTCTCTCGGGCGGCGGGCGCGATGATGGCGCGGTTAGGCTCGTCGCGCCTCGATTCCGACGAGATCGAGGAGGAAGCCCTCGGCGTAATAGAAGGGTTCCTGGCCTGGACCAACGTGATGGCCGCGCAGTTGGGCATCACCCGGAGTCTCAAACCGCAGACTCTCTGGTTCGAGCGTTAGCCCGTTTGTAAGACGCCCACCCGTAAAGACCCACACGTAGTACGATTTGGATCATGAGGCGCAGAATGGGCGTCACCCACGTGGATGTTCGGGTGGCCAACCGCGCCGATCCGCGGCGGAGCGTCAGGGTCCGTTGCCTGGTGGATTCGGGGGCGGTGTACTCTCTCGTCCCGACCCCCAGGCTGCGCAAGCTGGGTATCGCTCCCTACGAGACCCAGGTGTTCACCCTTGCCGACGGCACCGAAATCCGGCGGAAGGTCGGGGGCGCCCTGTTTGCGTTGGGGCGTCAGCGTGGCGTCGCCCCGGTCATCTTCGGCGAACGGGGAGAGAGCCCACTGCTGGGCACCACATCGCTGGAAGCCATGAGGCTGATGCTGGATCCCATCCGCCGAGAACTCCTCCCTTTGCCGAAGGTCCCGGTCTAAGCGACGCCTGCTGAGGTTAACTCTGAGGGAACACGTGGTGGCGGGCCGGACGGGATTTGAACCCGCGATTTGATCCGTGACAGGGATCCGAGGACTCCGAGCTCCTCTACCGGCCCACGGACATACATTATCGTCCATCACAGTGCCCAATGCAAAGCGCACCGCGATCTGCTATTGGGTCAATTCAAACGGGCCGCACCCTCTTTGGCTGAACCCTTACTATTGGAGACAATTCAACCCAACTCGCCCCGCCGACCCGAGAGCGCCGGTTCCGAACTAGGCCCGGACCGAGTTGTCGTCACAATTCCTAGCCCCGGCCGCCAGCGCGGCTGCCCGTTCGGTGCGAGGTAAGACGCCCGCGTCTCCTTCACCCGCTCCGGGTGACGCGGCCCAAAGTACAGCTCGGCCTCGTAGCCATTGTGCGCGCGGCACCGCAGTTGGATATTGTCGGCCGTGGCCTCGCCACCGGCTGCATAGGGCGCAATGTGATGGAACTCGAGGAAGCCGCCCTCGGCACAGCGGCGGCCCTGGCGGCTCACGAAGGCGCAGCACCCGCCGTCGCGTCGCCACACCGCGCGTCTCACTGCGGCGGGGATGTGCCGCGACCTGGGGGCCGTGCCGCGGCCCACGCGCGGGCGCTCTGTCGCGGCGAGCTTCCGCCTAGCCAGAGTGTCCAACAGCGCCGTCAGCGCCCGATCGAAGATGGCCGCCGGATCCCCGTCCGGAATCTGATGGCGCAAAAGCTCCTGCGCCAGCCGGAGCTTCTTGACCGTCTCGGCGCTCGCTGTGAACTGCACTTTGTAGCGCTGCGGTGCCAGCGGTGTGAGGACGGCAGGACGCCCTCGGGGCGTGCTGACGGCGTCAGGCGGCAGGCCAGGGGAGTCAACGCCTCGTCCATCATCGGTCGGTTGGAGGTCGGCCGCGGCATTTACCCGCGCCAGCAACTCATGGTTGGAGAGTTGACCGACAGAAGAGAGTATTTTCGCATCCATACCTTATGTATACCATGGCGTTTTTGCACGTTCAGAGACGTCCCTGCACGCGGTCCTAGCAGCGCGGACCTTCCCCGCGGTCTCCCTTTCAGATGAAAGCTCTGGTCAGCGCTCCTAGGGCCCGTACATCCCATCGACGAGTGACGCCTCTCGCTCTCCACGATGTCCTGCCCAAACCTGTCAAGTGTTTTCTGCGATCGCGCACACCTGAGGTCAAGCGAACTCGGTCCAGACCGAGTGGCGATCCTCGAGATTTCGCTATTCGCGCTCGTCCATCCCGGCCTGCCGCTCGACGAAACGGGCGATGGACGAGTGATCCAGATCCTCCATCCCCTGCGCCCGCAGCGCCCCGAAGACCTCGTGCACGAGGGCGGTGGCCAGCAACGGAGTCCCGGTGGCCTTCCCGGTGGCCAGGGCGATGCCCAGGTCCTTCTGGTGCAGGCGGACCCGAAAGCCGGGGGCGAAGTTTCGGTCGAGGATGCGCTGGCCGTGGACGTCGAGGATGCGGCTCTGGGCGAAGCCGCCCAGCAACGCCTCTCGGACGCGCGCCGGGTCGACCCCGGCCTTGCGCGCCAGCGTGAGCGCCTCGCTGACCGCCTGTATCGTGACGGCGACGACGATCTGGTTGCAGGCCTTGGCCACCTGCCCCGCCCCCACCTCCCCGATGCGCACGATGTTCTTGCCGAGGGCCTCGAAGAGGGGACGCATCTTCGCCACGGCCACCTCGGGGCCGCCGATCATGATGGAGAGCGTGGCCTCGACCGCGCCTCTCTCGCCGCCGCTCACGGGGGCGTCGATCATCACAGCACCGCGGGCCTCCACCGCCGCCGCGATCTCTTTGGTGACGATGGGAGAGATGGTGCTCATGTCGATCAGAATACTCCCCCGACGCAGCCCCTCTAGGACGCCGTCGCGCCCGAGCACGACCTCCCGGACATCGCCAGAATCGGGCAGCATCGTGATCACCGTCTCGCCGGCCTCCGCGACGCCGCGCGGCGAGCGCCCGTCGGTCGCGCCTTCAGCCAGCAGCGCCAGCACCGGCGGCCGGCTGCGGCTGTGCACGACCAGGTCGTATCCCGCGCGCCGCAGGTTGCGGGCCATCGGTGTCCCCATCATGCCCAGCCCAATGAAGCCGATCGGCGCCATGCCTGCTCCCCTCCTACGTCCGGACCGCCCGCAGCCGCAGTGAGCGCAGCCCACCCATCCCATCATGCACCGCCACGCCCGTGAGGAGTTCGCCGCGCCGCAGCGCCAGGATCCGGGGAATCAGCCGGTAGAGGTCGGGGACCAGGTCGCGCTGCCGGGCCAGCGTCCGCAGCGAGACCCACCGCAGCGTCCCCTCCTCGTTGCCGCGGACCCGACGGTGTGGCGCCTCCGCCACGAGGATGAGCACGACCTTGCTGCGTCCATACCAGTTCTCGGAGTGGATGACCGCCTTCAACCGCAGACGGTCGCGGCTCAGGCGCAGCCCGGTCTCCTCAGCGATCTCCCGCGCCGCCGCGGACAGGGGATCTTCTCCCGGGCGGACACCCCCGCCAACGCCCTGCAGTTTGCCCGCCCAGCGCTTGCGCCTCGCCCCTTCCATCAGCAGCAGCGCGCCGCGGTGACGCAGGAGGCAGAGGACCCCGGGCGCGGTGTACTCAGCCAAAGGTGTAGCCCATGGTGGTGATCCACAGGAGCGACTCGCGCGTGCTGCCGAGCGGCTTGTACTCCAACCCGACGTGGCCCGTATAGCCGGCCTCGTCCAGCGCCAGGAGGATCGCGTGAAAGTTGAGTTCGCCGGTGCCCGGCTGGTGGCGCGCCGGCGGGTCGGCGATCTGGATGTGGCCAATCCGCGGCAGCAGCGCGCGCAGGGAGGCGATGATGTTCCCTTCCATCCGCTGCAGGTGATAGACGTCGAACTGCAGACGGACGTTGCCCGCGCCGGCTTCGTCCAGCAGGCGCACGGCGTCGGCGGAGCGTGAGAGGAAGAAACCGGGCAGATCGTAGGTATTGATCGGCTCGACCAGCAGCGTGAGACCGGCCTCCTCCAGCACGCCGGCGGCGAATCGGACGTTGTCGACCAGACAGGTCCACTGCTCCTGGCGGGGGATCGTGTCGTCGCGGAGACCCACCAGGCAGTTCAACATGGGGGCGTCCAGCCTTCGCGCGGCTTCGGCCGCGCGGCGCACCCCCTCGCGAAACTCCTCGCGGCGGGCCGGATGGGCGGCGATGCCCCGGTCGCCGGCGCGGCGGTCGCCTAGCGGGACGTTGAACAGCAGCAGGCGCAGGTCGAGCC
>JBOGSD010000106.1:0-32990 GCA_050695215.1 bacterium | reverse complement strand
CTCGATCTCCAGCAGGTCGAGCCAGGCCCGCTGCTCCGCCACGTCCAGGTGGCGTTCCGCCCGCTCCGCCAGCAGGAGGAACCAATCGCGGTGGCTCCTCCGTGTTCTCTCCTCCTCGCCGGCCTCGTGCAGGCGGTCCTGGCCGTACTGTCGCACCGTTTCGAGCAGCCGATATCGCGTCGCCCCTTCGAGCGTGTCCTGGACCAGGACCAGCGACCTGTCCACCAAGTGGGCCAGCAGATCGAGGACCTGTGCGCCCTCGACGCCATCGCCCGCGCAGATCGTCTCCGCCGCCTCTAAGGTCCATCCGGCCGAGAACACCGAGAGCCGCCGCAGCAGGACGCGCTCGGGCTCTGCGAGCAGGTCATAGCTCCAGTCCATGGCCGCCCGCAGCGTCTGATGACGGGGCGCCACCGTCCGACCGCCCGCCGTGAGGAGGCGAAACCTGTCGTCCAGCCGATCGGCAATCTGCTGGACGGACATCACCTTCACCCTGGCCGCCGCCAGCTCGATGGCCAGAGGGATGCCGTCCAGCCGCTGCACCACCTGGGCGACGGCCCCGGCGTTCTCGGTGGTTACTGCGAACCCGGGCTTGCTCAGGACCGCCCGATCGGCAAAGAGCCGCACGGCCTCGAACGCGGCCAGCCGGTCGGCGGGTGAGGCCTGGGAGGGGTCAGGGAGCGAGAGCGGCGGCACACCGAACGTGACCTCTCCCGGAACCCCCAACGAGGTCTGGCTGGTGGCCAGCACCCGTATCTGAGGGCAGGCCCGCAAGAGATGATCGGTCACCCGCGCGCATTCAGCCACCAGCTGCTCACAATTGTCCAGTACCAGCAGCATACGTTTGGGCTGGAGGACATCGGTCACGATCATGAGGATCGGCCGCTCGGGGTGTTCGCGCAGACCCAGCGACGCGGCGATCGTCTGCGCCACGAGGCCCGGATCGGCGAGCGCCGCAAATTCCACCAGCCAGACGCCGTGGGGGAATTCCTCCAGCAGGTCTGCGGCGACCTGCAGGGCCAGACGCGTCTTCCCGGCCCCGCCCGCGCCGGTCAGGGTGAGGAGCCGCGTCGTCGCGAGCAGCCTTGTGACCTCGTTGATCTCTTGCTCCCTGCCGATGAAGCTCGTCAACTGCACCGGCAGGTTGTTGGGCATGTGCTCCAGCGACCGGAGCGGGGGGAACTCCACGGCCAATCCCGCGGCAACGAGCTGGTAGATCTGCTCCGCACGGGCCAGGTCTCGCAAGCGGTGCTGTCCGATGGACCGCAGCGTCACACCCGCGGGCGGCGCGTCCTGGACGAGTGCGTAGGTCGTGCCGAAGAGGAGAATCTGGCCCCCGTGGCCGGCGGCGAGCAGCCGGGCGGCGCGGTTGAGCGGCGGACCAAAGTAATCCCCGTCGCGGGACTCGGCCACCCCCGTGTGCAAGGCCATCCGCACCGGCAGGCCGCCGGGCAGGGACCAGCGCTCGGCGGCCAGCGCCCGCTGCGCCTCCAGGGCGGCAGTCACGGCATCGGAGGCCGCGGGAAACGCGGCGTGAAAGGCATCCCCGACCGTCTTGAAGACGTGGCCGCGATGCGCGGCGATGATCGCCCGGAGGAGATCGTCGTGACGGGCGAGGGCCGCCCGCATCACCTCGGTGTGCTCCTCCCACAACCTCGTGCTGCCCTCGATGTCCGTGAACAGGAAGGTCACCGTCCCCGAAGGCAACCCCTCAGGCGGCGCTCTCCTCATCTGCTCAGGCGGCTGCTCCATCGAAGCGACTTTCGATGGGGACGGCCCGAATCTCCTCTGCGCTACCGTTCGGGTGAATGACCTGCACCGCGGCGAAGGGCCTCCAGGGCGGCCGCCATGTCATCGGGCAGGGGCGCCTCGACGACAACGGGCACCCCGGTGCGAGGGTGGTCGAAGCGCAGGCGGTACGCGTGCAGCGCCTGGCGCGTCATGCCCCAAGCTTCTCCCCTCCGTCCGTACAGGGAATCCCCCACGAGCGGATGGCCCAGATGCGCGAAGTGGACGCGGAGCTGATGGGTGCGGCCGGTCTGCAGCGAGGCTTCCACGAGGGCGGCGGCCGCGAACTGGACACGGACGCGATAGCGCGTCACGGCGCGGCGTCCGCGCGCCACCACCGCCATGCGCCGGCGGTGTCGGGGATGACGGGCGATCGGAGCGTCGATGTTCCCCTCCGCGGCGCCCAGCCGCCCGTGCACGATCGCCAGGTACTCCCGCTGCACCTGGCGGGCCTTGATCGCCGCCTGGAGGGCAGACAGCGCGCCGCCGGTCTTGGCGACGACCAGCAACCCTGAGGTGTCCTTGTCCAGCCGGTGCACGATCCCCGGCCGCAGCGCCCCGCCCACCCCGGCCAGATCGGGGACATGGGCCAGCAGCGCGTTGACGAGCGTCCCCCCCGCGTGGCCGGGTCCCGGATGGACAGGCCGGCCGGCGGGCTTGTTCACCACCAGCAGGTCGCGATCCTCATAGCGGACGTCGAGGGGCATCGGCTCCGCGAGCACCTCGGCGGGGGCGGGGGCAGGAACCTCGACGGTGACCTCCTGCCCCCGGCGCACACGGCTGGAGGGTTTGCGCGCTTCACCCGCGACGCGGACGTGCCCCCCGGCGATGAGCCGGTGCAGCCGGGAGCGGGAGAGCGCGGGGAGGCGGGCCGCCAGGAACTGGTCGAGCCGCGCGCCATCGTGCGCGGCGTCGACGGCCAACCGTTTGCGCGACGTCACACCGCCGCGGTCAGCTCAGGGCGAGGGGGGCGCGGCGGGTGGGGACGCCGGGGGGGGGGATCCCGCCGTCCAGCCAGCCTCGCCGGCCACCTCGTCCGAACGGCGCCCCAAGAGCAGCAGGCCGGCCAGACTGATGACGCCGACGACGGCAGCGGCCACCTGGGCCAGGGTCAGCGGGCCGAGGACGAGGGGGCTTTCGACGAAGAACTCGACGACAAACCGGCTCACCGCCTGCAGGAACAGGAAGATCAGGACCAGCACCCCCGGGGCGCCGCCGCGCTGGCGCCGCACGACCAGGTAGATGCCCACGGCGGCGATGAGCAGGTAGATCTGCGTGGGGTGGCGCGGGTCCGCGTCGTGCTGCATCATGACGTGCCAGGGAACGCTCGAGGGCTTACCGCGGAAGAGGCCGTGCAGCAGCGCGCCGATCATCGCCACCGCGTAGCCCGCCGCCAGGCCTGGGGCGGTCGCGTCGAGGAACCGCGCGGCGGAGATGCGCCGGGCCCGCGCGTACAGCCAGGCGACCAGCGCGCCTCCACCTAGGGCGCCGTAGAAGGTCAGCCCCGCGTCGCGCCAGATCGTCAGCGTCGTCAGCGGGGCTTTGGCAAAGACCGGCAGGTTCACCAACACGTAGCCGATCCGCCCGCCGACGATCCCGGCGATGATCATGTACAACGCCAGATCCAGCATCGTGTTGGGATCGACTCCCGCGGCGCTGCTGCGGCGGCGCGCCATGCTGATCCCCAGCCAGAAGGCCAGCAGCAGGAAGAGACCAAACGCGGAGATCGGGAGCGGACCGATGGTAAAGAGGACAGGCCTCATCCTTCACCTCCTGCCGGACGGCGGGGCTCCTCACGGGAGGGACGCTGCCGGACCGCCGCCACCAGCAGCAGCGCCCCGCCGATGAGGACGGCGACATCGGCGAGGTTAAACACCGGCCACACGTGGAGGTCCAGATAGTCGATCACGTAGCCGAGGCGGAGGCGGTCGATCAGATTCCCCGCCGCCCCCCCGAGCAAACAGCCGAGCGCGACGCGGCCGGATCCATCGCGCGACGCTGCTCCCGGGCGCGTCCAATTGTAGAAGAGGAGAAAAATGACGGTCAAGGCGGTCGCCGCCAGCACCGGCAAGGGGAGGCCGCGCAGCAATCCAAAGGCGATGCCGGTGTTCTGCACGTAGGTCAGCGAGAGCACATCGGCGATGACGGCGACCGTGGCGCCGGGAGCGAAGGCGCGCACGATCACGAGTTTGACCAGCTGGTCCGCCAGCGTGACCCCGGCGGCGAGGACCACCGTGATGGTCAGCGGCCCAGGCCGTTGGCGCGCTCTTCCAGGGACTTGCAGTCAATGCACAGTTTCGCGTACGGGATGGCCTTCAGGCGCGCCGGATGGATGGCGCGGCCGCAATTCTCACAGATCCCGTAGGTCCCCTCATCGAGCCGGACCAGCGCCTCCTCCACCTGGGTGAGCAGGGCCTGCACGCTGGCGCCGATGGCGAATCCCTTCTCCCGCTCGAAGGCGTCGCCCGCGACGTCGGCAAAATCCTCGTCGTAGGAGCCGCCCAGGTCCATTCCCACCTGGTGCTCGAGCTCGGGAGTGTGCTCTTGGAGGGCTTCCAGTTCCTCGGTCAGGCGCTCCCGCTCCTCTTCCAGGAGGCGCCGGAACTCCTTCTGATCGCGCTTGCCCAGGGGCTTGGCCGTCGTCGCCCGCTTGGGTCGGTGCTGCAGGGCCACTTTGGCGCCGCCGCGAACGGCCGAGACGATCCGCATCCGAGCCCCCGAGTTCCGGATTGGGCGCGACACCCTCGTGGCGCCGCGTCCGGCCGCCTGAGCGGTCCTGCGGCGGGCCGTCCGGGCCTTTCTAACCTTGACCCTGCTCGCCATTCCACGCCTCCAAATCGCCTAAAAGCCCCCCCAAAAAGGGCTTAAGTTGGGTGTTACTCTCGCTTCGAACCGAAATCTTTGCTCATCTTAGCCAAGGGGATGGGTCCGCGCAAGTGGTCAAGCGGAGTTAGACGGGTACCTCATGCGGCGCAGCCTGAGGAAGGGTGGCCTCGCGCACGGCTGCTTCGGCCAGGATCTGGTTGGAGTCGAAGACCGGCAGGCCGAGATTGCCCTCCCCCAGCACCAGTTGCAGCTCCGTACACCCAAGGATGATCGCCCCCGCCCCCGACTCCCCCAGCCGCCGGCCGACAGCGGCCCCTTCGGCTCGCAGCGCCTCGTCCGCCCGACCGCCCTTGATGGCATAGATCA
The DNA here is from genome assembly GCA_050695215.1 of bacterium. Lineage (GTDB taxonomy): Bacteria > Sysuimicrobiota > Sysuimicrobiia > Sysuimicrobiales > Humicultoraceae > JACQGZ01. The sequence goes on along the minus strand of JBOGSD010000106.1, from coordinate 28,010 downwards.
GACGGTCAATGACAGCCTGATCCCGCGGATCGGGCGCCAGCACCTCGGTTCCGGCCGGGGCGAACGCCTTCTGGTACAGCCCGGTCGCCACGGTCGCCCGCGTGGACAGCAGCCCGACGCGCGTCAGCCCATCCATCCGCACTGCCGCGGCGCGCGCCACCTCCTCCATGATGTGCAGCACCGGGACGCCGACGGCCCGGCGGATCGCCTCGTGGAAGTAGTGAGCGGTGTTGCAGGGAATGACGATCAGGTCGGCCCCGGCGCCTTCCACGGCCCGGGCGGTGGCCACCAACGCCGGCGTGGGGTCCTCCGCGCCCGCCTCGCCCAGGATGGCCGGTCCGCGGTCGGGGATCTTGGGATTGTTGTCGATGACCAGGCGGAGGTGATCCTGGTCGCGCTGCGCGGGTGTCAGCCGGAGGACCCGCTCGAAGAAGTCCAGCGTGGCCCACGGGCCCAACCCGCCGATGACGCCGATGGTCCGATGCATGCGCCACCTCCTTACCCGACCGAGCGTGATCTTAGGCGGTTACGGTATCTTCCGCAAGGCGATGCGGGCTGAAGCGCCGTCCAGCCGCACCTCCCGAGCGGTAACTCCCGCCGGCACCTCGCCCTGCAGGTCCACGCCCAGGGTCTCCCGCAACAGGTAGGCGCCGTGCTCACGCAAAAGCTCATCCAGCCCCTCGCCCTCGACGAACAGCACGATCCGGTCGGCCAGCTTCAGTCCCTCATCTTTGCGCAGCTGCTGGATCTGATGGATGAGCTCGCGCGCGCGCCCCTCCTGCTCTAACGCGGGGCCCACCTGCGTGTCCAGGATGGCGAACTCCCCCGCCATCCCTTCGGCGGCATAGCCCGCCTCGGTGTGCACGCGCATCTCGACCTCATCGGGCGTCAGGACGACCAGGTCGGTGCCCGGCTCCTCCCCGATCTGCACCGGGACCCCACCCCGGGCCTCGAGCGCCTTCAACACGCCGGCGGGATCCATGGCGCCCACGGCGCGGGCGATCGCCGGCACATCCTTGCCATACTTCGGCCCCAGCCGGTCAAAGCGCGGTTTCACCTCATAGCGCACGTAAGGGCCGGCGTCGGAGACGAAGCGCACGCGCTTCACGTTGAGCTCCTCGCGCACGTGTTCGAGCATCTCGTCCTGACCCGGGAGCGTCCGACTGGCGGTCACGGCCATCACCTCCGCCAGCGGCTGGCGGGTCCGGATCTTGACCTTGTTTCGCGCCGCCCGCCCGAGCGAGACTAGACGTCGCGCGGCGTCGACCAGCTCCTCCAGCTCCGGATCGATGCGGGCTGGATCGGCTGCCGGATAGTCGGTCAGGTGCACGCTGACGGGGGCGTTGGCGTCCACCGAGCGGACCAGATTCTGATAGATGGTCTCGGTCAGGAACGGCAAGAACGGCGCGAGGGCGCGCGCCAGCGTCGTCAGCACCGCGTGGAGGGTCGCGTAGGCGGCGCGCTTGTCGGCGTCGTCCTCGCTCTTCCAGAAACGGCGCCGCGATCGGCGCACGTACCAGTTGGAGAGATCGTCCACGAACGGCTCGAATGGCCGCGCCGCCCCGGCCGGATCGAAGTCATCCAGGCGTTCCCGCGCTGTCGCCACGGTGCGGTGCAGCCGGGAGAGGATCCAGCGGTCCAGCAGGCCCAGGGGCGGGGCCGCGCGCACCATCGCCCCCGCATCGCCGGTCTCCAGGTTGGCGTAGGTGACGAAAAAGGAGTAGACGTTCCACAGGGGGATGAGAAAGCGGCGGCGCACCTCGTCGGCGGGGCCGTAGCCGAAGTTGACGTTGAGGGCGGGGCTCTGGGTCGCGTACAGCCAGCGCATCACGTCCGCCCCGATGCGGTCGGCCCCTTCGTCGAAGTCGACGGCGTTGCCCCAGGACTTGTGCATCTCTCGCCTGTCCTGGCCGCGCACGGAGGCATGTCCCAGGCAGACGCGGAAGGGCTCATGGTTCTCCAGGACGGTGGACATGACCAGCAGGGAGTAGAACCAGTTGCGGTACTGTCCGGGGAAGGCCTCGGTGATGAAGTCGGCGGGATACCACTCCTTCCAATAGCGCTGATCTCTCAGATAACTCACCTCACCGGTCGCCGGATCGGTCAGCGTGGAGAAGGGCACGATCCCCGCGTCCAGCCAGGGGTTGCCGACGTCGGCGACGCGGGAGACGGTGGCGCCGCATCGGGTGCAGCGGATCTTCACCGCGTCGATCCAGGGGCGGTGCGGAGTGTGTCCGTCGAACGCCTCCCACCCTTCCACCCCGCGCTCGCGCAGTTCGGCTCGGGACCCCAGCACATCGACATGGCCGCACTCGACGCATTCGTAGATCGGCAGGGCGAGGCCCCAGTAGCGCTTCTTGCTGATCAGCCAGTCGTGCATGTTCCGCAGCCAGTCCAGTTCCCGGTCCAGGCCAAACTCCGGAATCCAGCGGATGCGGCGCGTCACCGCCATGATGGCTTCGCGGATCGGTCCCATGGCGATGAACCATTCGTCGACCAGGCGGAAGACCAGTTCGGTCTGGCAGCGCCAGCAGACCGGGTAGCGGTGCGGGTACGGTTCTGATTTGTACAACAGCCCTCGCCGCTTGAGGTCCTCAGCGATCGGTTTGGCCACCTCGCCCACGGCGCGACCGGTCAGCCCCTCGAAGCCACCGACGAAGATGCCGTACTCGTCCAGGGGGGCGATGACCGCAAGGCCGTGTTCCTTCGACAGGGCGAAGTCTTCCGCCCCGGCGCCCGGGGCGATGTGCACCAGACCCGTCCCTTCGGCGGAGGTGACCTCCCCCCAGGGGATGACGCGGTGCTCGACCCCTTGCTGCGCCACCAGTTCGTCGAACGGTCCGCGGTACCGCCACCCCACGAGATCGCGGCCCAGCGTCTCCTCGACTTCCTCATAAGGACCGGAGAGGATGCCCAGCGCTCCGCGCTCGACGTAGTATTCTTCCTTCCCCTGCCGGACGCGCACGTAGGGAAGATCCGGGTGCACCGCCACGGCGACGTTGCTCGTGAGAGTCCAGGGGGTCGTCGTCCAGACCAGCAGCGAGCGCCCCGGGTGATCCAACAGCGGGAAGCGCACGAAGAGGCCCGGGTGGGTGATCTCGCGGTAGCCTTCGGTGACGATCTCGTGCTCGGAGATCCCGGTGGCGCAGCGCGGGCACCAGGGCATGACGTCGTGCCCCTTGTAGATGAGGCCGCGCTCCCGGCACCGGCGCAGGAAGTGCCAGATGGTGTAGTTGTTCTCATCCGACCAGGTCCTGTAGGAGTGGTCCCAGTCCATCCAGTAGCCGAGGCGCAACGACTGCGCCGTCTGGACGGCCGCGAATCGCTCCACCCTCTCCTTGCACCGCTCCACGAACTCGGCGATGCCGTAGGCCTCGATGTCGCGCTTCGTCTTGAAGCCAAGTTCCCGCTCCACCTCGACCTCGACCCACAGCCCCTGCCCGTCAAACCCGTTCTGGTAGCGCTGCCGGTGGCCGAGCATGGTGTGGTAGCGCTGGAAGAGGTCTTTGTACGTGCGCCCCCACGCGTGGTGGACGCCCATCGGGTTGTTGGCCGTAATCGGACCATCGAGGAAGGACCAGCGGGCCGGCGCGCCAGCGTTGCGCCGAAGGTAGCGCGCGATCATCCCTTCCTGCTCCCACCAGCCCAGCAGCTCTCGCTCGGCGGCGGGGAAGTCCACTTTCGCGCCCACCGGCTGAAATCGCGGCATGCTCTCTCCTCACCCCGCAGGAAGGGCTTCGCCACCTGCGGGCGCACCCCAACAGATTACCGCGGGTTGGCTTGGCCAACCCGCGGCCACCCCAACCGAAAAAGAGAATGCCCGTCCAGCCAGGGACGGGCGCACCCGCGGTACCACCCTTTTTCCGGCCCATCGGGCCGGCGCTCAGATCAGGGACGGGAGAAGACTGCCGAACGCTCCTCCCATTCGCTGCCCAGGATCACGGTCGGGGGGCCGGCGGGCCTCCGGCGGCGGCGGTCGCCGCACGTTCGACCCATCTGCTCGGGGATGATCTTCGGCCGGACCTCACCACCGGGCTCGCACCCTTCCCGGCTCGCTCCGCGCAGGGGGCCGGCCTACTCTGCCCGTCATCGCGACGCGGGCGTAGTGTAGCAACGGCGCGGCGAGGGCGTCAAGGCGCGGACGCCGGACGCGGCTCAGGCGACGGCGGCGGCAACCCGCTCGCGGGCGACCCGCTCGCGCCAGTAGGCGAGGGTGTCCCGGAGCATCGACCGGAACGGGATCGCCGGCGTCCACCCCGTCGCCTGGCGGAACCGCGACGCATCGGCGACCAGACGCGGGACATCCGAGGGCCGCATCCGCGCCGGATCAGGCGTGATGGCCACATCGCTCCCGAGCATCGTGAGATCGAGCAGCGTGGCGAGGACCTCTCGGATCGGATGGCCCTCGCCGGTCCCGATGTTGTAGGGACTGCCGCACTCACACCGCTGGACGGCCAGCCAGTAGGCGCGGACCACGTCCCGCACGTCGGTGAAGTCACGCACGGCCTCGAGGTTTCCGACCAGGATGGCGGGATCTTGAAGTCCGGCTTCGATGCGGGCGATCTGGCGGGCGAAGGCGCTCGTGACGAAGTGGCGGCCCCGGCGGGGTCCCTCATGGTTGAAGGCCCGCGTGACCACCGCCCGCGTGCGGTGGGAGTGCCAGTACTGGCAGGCCAGAAGGTCCTGGGTGACCTTGGAGACCCCATACGGGGAGAGCGGCCGCAGAGGGTTCGTCTCCTTGATCGGACACTCGTCGGGATAGGCCAGGCCATACTCTTCGCTGCTCCCCGCGATGTGGATGATGGGATCGAGGCCGAGCGCCCGGGTGCGCTCAAAGAGATGAACCTCGGGGAGAATGTTGGTCTGCAGGGTGTGCACCGGGGCCGCCCACGAATCGGGCACGAAGGTCTGGGCGGCCAGATGAAAGATCACCTCCGGCCGCGCGGCCTGGAGGACGCGGGTGACGGTATCCTCATCGGTGAGGTCCGCGGGGAAGAGCGTCAGCCGGTCGCGGACCGCCGACAGGTTGGGGAGTTCCTCCCCGGCGCGATCCGGCCACACCGTGCCGAAGACCTCCGCCCCCTGCGCGAGGGCGAACTCGGCCAGGTGAGACCCCACGAACCCCGAGATGCCGGTCATCAGGACGCGCATCATTTCCCTCCTTCACTCTCGCAGGGCAGCATCCGCCCCGCCGGATCCACTACCCCAAAGGTCCCTTCATACGTCCCCGGTTTCTGCCGCTGCGCCGCCGTGCTCACGGCCAGCGTCCAGGGCCGGCCGGGACGCAACCCCACCTCGCGCGCGTCCTCGCCGATCCAGAGGTGCAGGCGCGTCCATCCTCGATCGGGAACGTGCAGGACGAGCACGCGCCGCGTGGGGGAAAGATCGTACAGCGCCTCCCCCGCGGAGGAGAAGGCGATGGTCAACGCGGCCCCCCCGGGCCCGCGCAGTTCGAGGCTTTGCGCGGCGGTGGGCCACCCCGCCTGGTGCGCGTACTCCACCGGACGGAAGACCCACACCTCCAGCCCGTGCGCCATCAGGGCAGCCACGGCCGGAGCGTCGAGCTGGTGCTGAATCTCCGCCACCGTCCACTCCGACGCGCTGGCCGGAGTGCGGCGGATGGTCATGTGCAGTCCCATCCGTCCATCCATGCAGCGCAGTCCCATCCCCGCCCGTTCGTGGACGGCTCGGGAGAGGGCGATACTCCCGGAGGGGCGGGCCAGGTCCGCGCCGGGGATCCGCCACGTTGCCGTCCAGGGCACCGCCGCCGGAGCGGCCACCGCGGCTTCGGCCGCGAGGTCTTGGGCCGGGGCGACCGCCCGCACCACGAAGGGAACCCCCCGCGGCACGGCGCGGTCGAACTCTCTCGGCGTCAGCAGGAGCGCGCGCCCTTCGTCTTCTTCCACCGTGAACGGATCCGGGGCGCCGACGGGGACCCAAACCGATTCCTTCTCGCGGACGCCGACGGTGAAGCGCAGGGCCAGCGGATCGGCGCTGCGGTTGCGCACGTGGACCCGGATGAGGCTGATCGCCCCGGTCCCGGTGACGTCCTGCGCCTCGGGCGCGGCGGTGAGTTCCAGCGCTCCGGCCCGCGGACGCTGCGCGGCCAGCAGCGCCACGACCGCCAGCACGGCCAGGGCCAGTGGGGCGAACCACAGCAGGGGCCGGATCCGCTTCACCGGCCGCCTCTCCCTGGAGAACGCCATCGCGCCAAGACGGAACGACACCATGGCGGCCGCGCCGGCCATGAGCACCGTCAGGGCCAGCAGCGGTCCTTCCAGCACGCGGGGAGCCCACGTGGGACTGGCAAAATCGACCGGGTTGATCTCACGCGGAAGAAAGCGCAGGGGGGTGCCCGCCGCGAGGACATAGAGGGAGAAGGGCCAGAAGATGGACGGCAGCAACGCGGGCGTGACGATGAACGCCAGGGGAAGGATCTGCAGCAGGTACTGCTCGTTCACGAGTTTGCTCGACGCCAGGAAGCCGATCATCGGCAGCAAGAGGGTGGCCTCAAGGCTCCAGCGGTGACGCCCCGCGCGGACGAGCAGCGCCAGCATCACACCCGCCGTGACCGCGACCCAGGCCACGGAGACCCGCTGGACGAGGATGGTCAGCGCGTCGGAGATGGCGCTGAGACCGCCCAGCTGATCGTTCACGGCGCGCAGGACCGTCAGGGGTGTGATGACGGTCAGCCCGCCTCCCAGTCGGGCCTGATGGAACGCCAGCACCTGCCCGAACTGCCACGCGTCCGGGTAGAGCAGCAGATAGGGCAGCCACGCGGCAATGAAGGCGCCCGCGGCGGCGGCCCCGAAGGCCGCGGCGCTCCGGCGCGATCCCCGGTGCCACAGGTAGATCAGGACGAACGGCACGGTGACCGCCGGCGTGAACTTGATCGCGGCTCCGACCCCCACCAGGACCCCGGCCAGAGCCCACCGCGCTCGCCCCGCCGCCAGATAGGCGACCAGCAGGGTCACCCCCACCCAGATGTCCGGCTGGATCTGCGCGATCGCCAGCAGGGGCACGAACCACAGCGTCCAGTAGCGTCGGGCGGCCTGGGGATGGCTGGCGCGCAGCACGCCGAACGTCGCCAGATCGCCGGCGATGAGCACAGCCTTGATGGCCAGCGCATGGACGTACCACCCGCCTCCGAGGAGTGCGGCCAGCCGGCCGGCGAGGGCGAGGGCGTAGGCGTAGAGGGGGGGATACACGTAGTACCCCTCACCGACCTCGGCCAGCCAGAGATGGGAGATCGCGTACACGCCGCCCCCCGAGGCGAGCCGCGCCGAGATCTCGCGGAAGACAAACATGTCATACCAATGGGCCAGGATCAGAAAGACGCCGACGCGAACGGCCAGCCAGACCCAGAACCAGCGCGCCGTCAGCGGGAAGAGCCCCTCCCCTCGTTCCGCGGGGCGGCCGGCCACGCCGCCTGCGGCGCGCGCCCCGACGCTCATCGCACCGCCTCTGGGTAAGGAGGCAGGGCCACTTCCGCCCTCGGTTGCCCACCGGTCAAGGACGCGTGGACGAGGCGCCAGAGGCGGTAGGTGAACAGGAGGGCCGCCCCGGCCAGCGCAGCGGAGAGCGCCAGACCGATCAACGGGCCGGCCTGCGCGCGGACGGCGTCGGGCAGCAGGTCGAGCGGCGAGAGCGGCAGTCCATAAGCGGCAGGGAAGAAGCGCAGCGGGGTCCCCGCCGCCAGGACGTAGACCGAGTACGGCCACAGCAATGGCGGGAGGATCGCCGGCGCGGTGAGGAGCAGCAGCGGTAGGACAGCCAGGAGATACTGCTCGTTGACGACCCGGGCCGTCAGCAAGAAGGCCAGCAGCGGAAGCACGAAGACCTGCGCGAGCGACCAGCGCCGGATCCACGCCGCCGCGAACAGGATGGCGAACGCCAGGGCGGTGAGCGCCGGGTAGAGCGACGCGACGCGCTGGTCGATGGCGGAGGCCGCGCCCGCAGCCAGGAGCCCCGGTCCGGCCAGGGCGTCGACGACAGCCGCAGCGTCGGTGAGCGCCCGGATGCCCCCCGCCAGGTTCAGCCCGAGAGCCGGCCGTTGAAGGTGAAAGGCCAGAGCCTGCCCGAACTGGCGCGCGTCATCATAAAAGGCCAGGTACGGAAGCCAGAGCAGGAGCCCGCCCAGCGCCGCCGCCGCCGTGACCCGCCCGGCCGCCCCCCACCGTCTCTGCCGCCCGAGATGCATCAGCAAGAACGGAAGAATGACCAGTGGGATGCCTTTGAGACCGATGCCGACGGCCAGGGCGAGGCCCGCCGCGGTCCATCGTCCCCCCGTGGCGAACAGGAACGCCAGCAGCACGGCGCCCCCCACCCAGATGTCCGGCTGCACCTGGGCGATCGCCAAGACCGGAACGAACCACAGCGTCCAGTACCCCCTCGCCGCGCGGGGACTGGCTCGCCAGAGCACGGCCACGACGGCCAGGTCCGCGAGAAACATCCACCCCTTGATCAGGACCTGATGGATCCACCAGTGACCCCCGAGGACTTTCGCCAGAACCCCCGAGGCCCACAGCATGTAGGCATAGACCGGCGGATAGGCGTAGTAGCCGTCGCCGTGCTCGCTGAACCATCGAGCGAACGGCGCGTAGACTCCCTCCCCTCGGATGAGCCTGGCCGAGGCGTCCTGGAATACCGCCGCGTCGTACACGTGAGCCAGCAGGAGCAGCGCGCCCAGGTGCGCCGCCAGCCCCCAGCGGAACCACGGCTCCCCGGCAGGCGATTGCCTGTATAGATGAAGGAGGACGCGCCGCAGGAAGAACGCGGCGTAGTGGAGCAGCGGGCGCAGACCGAGCTTGCTCCTTCCCGCGCCGCGCGGCCGGAACGTGATGGGGACCTCAATCGAGCGCAGCCCGGCCGATTGAATGGCCAGACTGGAGGCCACGATCCACTCGAACCCGCCGGCGGCGCCGCAGGTGATCGCCTCCCCGGCGGCTCGGCGATCATAGACCCTGAAGTTGGTGGTGTGTTCGGCCAGCGTGCTGCCCAGGAGCCGCGTCAGCCGGTTCGCCGCGCGGCTGGCCAGGCGGCGCGGCAGCGACCCGTCCAGGATCCGACTTCCCCGGACGTAGCGGCTGCCCTGGACGAACGCGGCCTGCTCCGCGGCGCCCAGCAGGGCGGGCAGGTGCTCAGGATCGTGCGAGAGATCCGCGTCCAGCGTGACGATGTGCGAACAGGCAGGATCCTCGAGGGCGCGGGCGAGTCCATCGGAGAGGGCGCGCCCCAAACCCCGGCGACCGTGCCGACGGTACAGCGTGATCGCCACTCGCCCCTCCCCCAGCCGGGCGAGGACCGCGTCGGTGGCGGGATCGGGTCCGTCCTCGACGATGAGAATTCTGGCTCGCCCCCCGGGCAGACAGGCCAAGAGCCTGGGGATGAGGCGCGCAAGATTGTCGGCCTCTTGGCGCGCGGGGATGACGACCCAGAGCGTCCCCGAGGTCGGCAGCCGGCACTGCTCCTCGCCGGAATCGTTGACACGCATGACCGACGTCTGTCTCCCGCAGGTCGAGCCGGGAGCTCCACACCTGTTGTGGGGTGACGATCTCTGATTCTGTGCGGGTCGAAGACGCCCCTGCCGGGACTGGAGGAACGGCCGCTTCCGGGGCGAAGTGGGTCGATGCCCATGACGCTGAGAGCACGGCTCGCCCTCCCTGCCATTGTGCTGCTGGCGGGCGGCGCGTTGGGGCGGTCCGTGATCGCCCTGGCGGCCCCCGCCCCCGCACCGGGTGCCGTCGTGCGGATCGAGGGCCTGACCCACGCCGCGCGGGGAGTGCTGCGCGCGGGCGACCGCGTCACGGTGACCCTGCGCGGCACCGGCGGGGGGTCGGCAACCTTCCACATCTTCGGCGTGGTGACCGATGTCGGGATGCGCGAAATTCGCACCGGCGTCTATCAGGCGCAGGCGGCGATGTACATCGGCACCTACATCGTCCGTCCGGGAGACGGTGCGCGCAACGCGGCCGTCTCCGCCACGCTGACCGTGCGCGGCGCCGACGCCATGGGATTCAGCCCGCGGTCGGTCAGCATCGACACGACGCCGCCGCTGTTGACCAGCCTGCACCCCCGACCCGACGCCGCCCTCTCCAACGCCCGGCCGAACATCGTCGTCGGTCTCTTCGATCGGGAGTCCTCCGTCAACCGGGGGGCAAGCCGGCTCTTCGTCAACGGGCAGAACGTCACGGCCCGCGCCTCGATCAGCGACAACGTGATCTCCTACACGCCCGAGGCTCCGTTTCCCGTTGGGCCGGTGCGGGTCCAGGTCGTCGCCGCCGACGTGGGCCGGAACGCCGCCCGGGCGGTCTGGAGCTTCCGCATCACCTCGGGCGACGGGCTCATTCACTCCGTGACGATCACACCCGCGACGCCCCTGCGTTCGGGAGACGTCCTGACGGTGGTGATGACCGGCGCCGCCGGCGGGCGGGCCTCGTTCGCGATCCAAGGCGTCACCGGGGCGGCCTCACCGATGCGGGAACGCAATCCCGGTCTCTACGTGGGCAGCTACCCCGTCGGAGGCGGCCCCACCGTGATCAACGCGCCTCTGCTGGTGAGTCTGGAGAAAAACGGCCGGCGCAGCACCGCCCCCGCCTCTGCGCCCGTCGCTCTGCTGCCCGCGGCGCCACCCGCGCCGACCGTGGCCGCGCCCGGCCGGGCCATCGTGCTCGGACAGGAGGTCGTCACCCGCCTGATCCTGCGGGGGCGGTCGCTTCCGGGGATGCGCATCGCCGGACGCCTGACCTATGAGGGCCGGGGGGCCGAGGAGGCGGGACCTCTCGGGGAGTTTGCGGCGATGACCGGAACCGACGGCGGCTGGCAGGCGACCTTCGGGCCCTTCATCCTCCCTGATGGGGCCAGGTTGGTGATGACGGTGGTGGCGGTGGACCCTGCCGGGCAGCGCTCTCCGTCCGTGGTGTACTCCGTCGCGCCGTAGCGGCTAGGGCGCGGGCTGCACGGAGATGGCCAGACCGGGGAATCGCGACCTGAGGAATCGGACGATCGTCTCGGTGACCGATCGCCGGTAGGGCCCCAGCGTGACGACATAGGTGGACGATCCTTCGCTGCGGCTGACTCGAGCCGCATAGCCGGCGATGGTGAGATCCGCCGCGACCTCCGCCGCACGGCTCGCGGTGTCGATCGGCCCGACGCGGACGATCTGAAAGGGCTCGTTCGCGTCGAGGGGGGGCCCGGGGCTTGGAGGCGTGGTCTGGACGGCAGCCGGGGCTTTCGGTGTCCCGGCGGGAGCGCTCGGCACAGCACGGGCGGTCGCTCGCGGCGTGGGACGCCTCGTCGCCCGCGGACGCGGGGAAGAAACGGCGGCGGTGGGCGCAGCGGGCGTGGGAGTTACGGTCGGTCTGCGCCCGGGCGTGGCCTGAAGGACGATCGGACTCGGGCCGAACCCGCCCGGGGACGGGGGCGCGCCCCCTTCGATCTCCTGAGCGGCCTGCACGCTCGCCTGCGCCAGGATGCGCATGGCGGGGACGGTGTAATGCTCCTCCGTCTCCTGGCCCCGGGCGATGGCACGGCGGTAGGCGGCGGCCTGGCGCCGCAGCAGCGCCGCGTCCCCCCCAGCCAAACGGCGCCGCACCGCCACCAGCTCGCGCCACGCCGCCTCGTCGTCAGGGGCCAGGAGCAACGCCTGCACGTACTCATCCTGCGCCTCACGCAGGCGGCCCGCGGCGGCGAGGGCTCGGGCAGTCACCAGCGCGTCGGACGCCGCGTCTCCTCCCTCGCCGTCAGGCGGTCCGCTGACGGGAGGAGGCTCAGGCGCGGGGGTGGGCGATATGCGCGGAGGCGCCGCCACCACCGGAGGGGGATTCACCGCGGGCCGGGTGGGGATGGCGGCAGCGGGGGCTCGGGTGGCGGCCGAAGGCTGCGGCGTGACCTGCGGCGGGGCAGCGCCAGAGAGACGTGCGCTCTGGCGGGTCGCCGGGACGAGAAATAGCACGCCCCCGACAACCGCTCCGAGGAGCACGCTGACGAGCACCGGCAAATAGACTCGCATTTGCTGCGCTTGGACGTCTCCTTTGGGCGCTGTCCCTCTATCTACCTGCCCAGTTCCCAGTCTACCTGCCCGCTACCGTTCCGTGGTTCTTCGTGCCAGAAAGGCCCCACGAATCTTTCTAGGGCGCCTGGCCCACCGCCACGGTGAGCTCGGGAAAGCGCGACGTCAGAAATCTTACGATCGCATCGGTGACCGACTTGGGGTAGGGGCCGAATGTGATCTGATAGAGCGACGTGCCCTCGAATGCGCTCAGATAGACCGTATATCCGGCGGCGGTGAGCGCTCTATGCACCTCGTTCGCCTGCGGAAAAGTGACGATGGGCCCCGTGCGCCCCACGTAGAGCGGCTCACCCCGTGGGACGGCCTCCGGCGTGACTGGCGTGAGCTTTGGCGTCGCCTTGGGTGTGGGACGGGCTGTTGGAGCCGCGGCGCGGGCTGCGGGGCGAGGTGTAGGCCGCCGAGGCGTCGCGGCCGGCCGGGGGCGCGCTGTGGGAGGCGGCGTAGCCGCCAGAACGATCGGGCTTGCGCCGAGTCCTCGCGGCGACGGGCGCCGGGCCTGTTCGAGCCCCTGGGCCGCACGCTCACTCGCCTCAGCCAGCACGCGCATGGCGGCAATGGTGTAGTGCTCTTCCGTCTCCTCTCCCCGGGCGATGGCGCGGCGGTAGGTCCCGGCCTGGCGGCGCAACACGGTGGGATCGTCCTTCGCCAGCAAGCGGCGGACCCGCAGGAGCCCTGCCCACCCCTCTACGCTGTCGGGCGCCAAGAGCAGGACCTGGACGTATTCGTCCTGTGCTTCTCGCAGACGCCCGGCGACGAGCAATTCCGCCGCAGCCTCCAGCGCATGTCGGATCACCTCCGCCCGATCGGCGGGAGCGAGACGCAAAGCCCCCTCTGTGGCCTCCGGTGAGGGAGCCGGACGGGAGCCGTTGAGGCGTGTCAGTGGAAGGAGAAAGAGGAACCCACCTAGGACCGCGCCGACGAGGATGCTGATCAAGACCGGCAGATACGCTCGCATTGTGTCGGGCTCGGATCGCTTCTTTGGGTTTTCCCGACTCCCCTCCTCCGATCAGGCCTGCCACCCGGGCTCCACCCGGTGGTTGCGACCCACTGAGCGCGGAGGGTACGATGACAGTATGGCTCCAGAACGCGAGATCTACCTAGATAACGCGGCCACAACGCGTCCGGATCCCTCTGTCGTCGCCGCGATGATGGGTGCGCTCACCGACGGCTTCGGGAATCCCTCCTCCATCCACGGAAAAGGGCTCAGCGCCGAGCGGGCCGTCTCCGCCGCCCGAGCTCAGGTGGCGGCGGCCCTCGGCGTCCCCCCGGCTTCGGTGCTCTTCACCTCCGGGGGCACCGAGGCCAACAACCTGGGCCTCAAAGGCGCCGCGCGCGCCTACGGCGGCCGCGGGCGCCACCTGCTCGCCTCGGCGGTCGAGCACTCCTCGGTCCTGGAAGCGCTGCGCAGCCTGGAGGCGGAAGGGTTCACCCTCAGGCTGCTGCCGGTCGACCGCCGGGGTCGCCTCGACCCCCAGGCGCTGTCCGCGGCGCTGACCGCGGAGACGGCGCTGGTCTCGGTGATGGCGGTCAACAACGAGGTCGGCACCGTCGAGCCCCTCGCCGAGATCGCCCAGATCGTGCGCGCCGCGCGCGGGGGCGGCCGTCTGCCCCTCCTGCACGTGGATGCGGTGCAGGCTTTTGGACGCGTGCCGCTGCCGGCGCCGCAGATCGACTTGCTCACCGTCTCGGCGCACAAGGTGCACGGGCCCAAAGGGGTGGGCGCGCTCATCCTGCGGGAGGGCGTGCGGATCGCCCCCCTCCTGCACGGCGGCGACCAGCAGCGGGCGCTGCGCCCGGGGACTGAAAACGTCCCCGGCATCGTCGGCTTCGGCGAGGCGGCCGTGCGGATGCAGGCGGAAGGCGCCGAGGCGGTGACCTACCTGTATGGCCTGCGGGCGCACCTGGCGGCGCGGCTGGCGATGATCGAGGGGATCGCCGTCAATGGACCGGAGCGGGACGATCTGGCCGCCCCGCACATCCTCAACGTCCGCGTGGCGGGCGTGCGCGGGGAGACGCTGGTACACCGGCTGGAGATGGACGGCATCTACGTCTCGACGGGCTCGGCCTGCCATTCTCGCGACCCCCGCCCCAGTCACGTGCTCGTGGCCATGGGGTTGGACCGCGAAGAGGCCCTCTCCAGCGTCCGCATCAGCCTGGCCCGCACCACTACCCTCGGCGAGATCGACGCCGCGGCGGCGGCGCTTGGGCGCGCCGCGAGTGAGCTGCGGGTCCTGGTCTGATGGAACCGGTCCTGCTGGCGCGCTACGGCGAAATCGGATTGAAGGGGCGCAACCGCCCGTTCTTCATCGACCGTCTGGCGCGCAACGTCGCCGATCAGGTCGCCGGAGCGGGGGTGGTGCGCGCGCACTTCAGCCGGATCCTCGTCCGCTCGGCCGGCGACCTCGATCAGGTCGAGGCGCTGGCGGAGCGGGTGCGGCGCACCTTCGGCGTGGTCTCGGTCAGTCCGGCGCTGTCCGTCCCCTCAGAAATCGGCGCCATCGGCGCGGCGGCCGAGGCCGTGACGGCGCGCGCCCTGGTCCGCCGCGCTCCCCGGAGCTTCAAGGTGGACACGCGCCGCGCGGACAAGCGCTTTGCTCACACGTCCATCGAAGTGAACACGATCGTGGGGGCCCGGCTGGCCGACCGCTTCGGCCTGCCGGTCAACGTCACCGCCCCCGATCTCACGGTGACGGTGGAGATTCGCGATCGGACCTTCCTGTTCAGCGAAACGCGGCCTGGACCCGGCGGGCTGCCGGTCGGCACGGGCGGGCGGGCGGTGGCGCTGCTCTCGGGGGGCATCGACAGCCCCGTCGCCACCTGGATGGCCGCGCGGCGGGGGATGGAGGTCGTCCCGCTGCACTGCTATTCGTTCCCCTTCGTCAACGAACGCTCCAAGATGAAGGTGCTCGACCTCTGCCGCGTGCTCGCCGACTGGGCCGGCCCGCTGCGCCTCTGGATCGGCTTCTTCACGGAGATCCAGCGGGCCATCCAGCTGGCGGTCGCAGCGGAGATGCGCGTCACCGTGATGCGCCGGATGATGCTGCGGCTGGCCGAGGCGGTGGCCGCCCGCGAAGGGGCGCTCGCCGTGGTCACCGGCGAGAGCGCCGGGCAGGTGGCCAGCCAGACGCTCGCCTCCATCGCCGCCATCGACGCGGTGGCCCGCGGGCCGGTGCTGCGTCCGCTGATCGGGATGGACAAGAGCGAGATCACCGCGCGCGCCCGTGAGATCGGCACGTACGAGATCTCCGTGCTCCCCTACGAAGACTGCTGCAGCCTCTTCCTGCCGGCGCACCCGCGCACGCATCCGGGGGCCGAGGAGGCGGCGCACGAAGAACGCACGCTGCCGGTCGGCGATCTCCTCGCCGAGGCGGCGGCGCGCAGCGACGTGGTCACCGTCTCCCCCCGCGAGACGCCGCGCCCCCTCGCCGCCTCCGCCTCCTGATCCCCCTTCGCGGCAGGATTCCCGCGCGATAAGACAAATTACTCTTACGTCCACGCGACATGACGATCACCATACGATCCCACGGGCCCCGAACCCTCCGATGAAAGTGTGCGTGTACCTCGAGGGGAGACGCCTCCGCCAGGCCTGGAGCGGGGGCATTCAGCGCGCGTACGAGAATCAGGTGCGCGCCCTGCGGGCGGCGGGGATGGACGTCACCACCGACCCGCGCGACGAGTTCGACCTGCTGGTGGTGCACTCCATCGGCCCGCGCTCGGTCTATCTCGTCGAGAAGAACGCCGGCCGCCGCCCCGTGGTCATTCACGGCCACACGACCGCCGAGGATTTCGCCAACTCTTTCGTGATGTCCGATTCGGTCGCCCCGTACCTGGCCCGTTTCCTCCGCTATTACTACAGCAAGGCGGACGTGCTGATCGCGCCTTCGCCCTACGCGCGGGACGTGCTGCGCAGCTATGAAGTCGACCGGCCGATCGAGGTGGTGAGCAACGGCGTCGACGTCCGGCGCTTCGCCCCCCTCCCCGCGCGGAAGCGCCTCCTCGCGCGCAGCCGCTTCGGCCTGCGCGGCGTGGTCATCTTCGCGGTGGGGATCGTCCTCATGCGCAAGGGCGTCGACATGTTCTGCGACGTCGCCCGCCTGGCCCCGGCCCTCTCGTTCGTCTGGTTCGGACGGGTACACAAGGCGGTGAAGGCGGAGACGATGCGCGTGGTGGAAGGGGCGCCGCCGAACGTCCGCTTCACCGGATTCGTGGACGACGTGACGGATGCCTATGCCGGAGGGGACGTCTTCTTCTTCCCCAGCCTCGTGGAGAACGAGGGCATCGCCGTCCTGGAGGCCGCCGCGGCGGGCCGGCCGCTGGTCTTACGAGAGGCGGAGTGCTTCGCCGGCCGCTTCGTGCACGAGGAGAATTGCCTCAAGGCGGCCACGCCGGAGGAGTTCGCCGGCCATCTCCAGCGCCTCGCCGGCGACGAGGAGCTGCGCACCTGGCTGGGGAGCGCCGCGCAGGCCTATGCCGCCCGGCACTCCCTGGACGTGGTGGGGCCCCGCCTGCGCGAGATCTACACCCGGCTGACGTAGCCGGGGTCGGAGGCCCCCTCGGCCGCGGCCTCGCCGAGGTGGACGGTCTTGGCCCATTCCAGCCGGCCGCTCCAGGCGGTGCGGACGTAGTGGCCGATCGCCAGCGGCACGACGATCAGACGGGGCAGCGCAAAGAGGGCCGACCGTAGCAGTACCGCCATCAATCCCGCCGGATGCCAGCTCCGCCCGACCGCCACGGCGGCCAGCAACGAGGCGGTGAAGAAGAGCGAGGCGGCCCCCATCACCGCGGCCGGCAGTCGGAGGAAGAGCAGGATCACTCCGGCCAACCCCGCCAGGGCATAAGCATAACTAGTGAGCAGGCCGAGCGTCGCCATCAGGGTCCCGGCGAGATAAAAGAACATGTCCAGCCGCACGCGCAGCGGCAGATGGCTCACCAGGATGGCCGGGAGGTACTGCCCCAGGCAGCGCAGCGATCCTTCGAACCAGCGGGCGCGCTGGCGAATGAGGGCGCCGAGCGCCGGGACGGCCTCCTCCCAGACCACCGCCTCAGCGCAGTAGCGAATCCGCCAGCCGCGCAGGTAGAGGCGGACTGAGATATCGATGTTCTCGGTCAGCGCTTCCTCGTTCCAGCCGCCGGCGTCGTCCAGCGCCCGGCGGCGCAAGAGCATCCCGTTACCGTCGAACGTGACGAACGCTCCCACCGCCTCCCGCGCGCGTTGAAAGGCGGTCTGGACGATGGCGAAGTCGTCGTCCTGCATCCGGGTCAGGACATTCGTCGCGCCATTGTACGGGAGGCGGCGCGCCTGCACGCCCCCGACCCGCGGATCATCGAGGGCGGCGGTCATCTGCTCCAGGAGAAGCGGTCCCACCCGAGCGTCCGCGTCGAAAACCACCAGCACCTGCCCGCGGGCTTCCGCGACACCGACATTAAGGGCGGCCGCTTTGCCCCGGCTGCCCGCGGGCGTGCGCACCACGCGCAGCCCGAGCGCCGAAGCCAGTCGCGCCAGAATCTCGGGCGTCGCATCAGTCGATCCGTCGTCGATGGCGATCACTTCGAAGCGGCGCTCCCCCTCCTCCTCGTAGACCTGGGCGGCGAGGCCGCGCAGCGTCGCCTCGATCACCCGCTCCTCATCCTTGGCCGGGACCAGGATGGAGACGAAGGGCCGCGGTCCCCTGTGGCGTCGGGGGGGCCGGCGGACCGATCCCAGCAGCAGGAGCGTCCCGCTATAGAGGCTCAAGGCGACGAAGAGGAGCTGCAGCCAGCGCACGCTCACCAGGAGCAGGTGCGCGGTGAACCGCCCGAGGTATTCCAGGTTGAAGAGGACCATCCCGGCCCACAACGCGGCTAGTAGCGTCAGGATGAGGTGACTGGTCGTCCGCCCCGACACCGTCTGCTTCAGCCTCCTCGCGCCACCGCCGCGGAGGCGGCCAGCGTCTCCAGCGCGCGCTCCAGCGGCGGCGTAGCCACCCCGGCCTCGGTGACGATGGCGCTGATCAGATGGTGGGGCGTGAGGTCGAAGGCGACGTTGCGCACGCGCACACCGGCGGGCACCACACGCCGCCCGCCGATCGCGGCGACCTCCAGCGGGTCGCGTTCTTCCAGGGGCGCGTCGGCCCCTGTGGCGGCGCGGCGATCCAGGGTCGAGAGGGGAGCGGCCACGACGAAGGGGATCTCATGGGCCCGTGCCAGGACCGCCAGCGTGTAGGTACCGATCTTGTTGGCCACGTCGCCGTTGCGGGCGACCCGGTCCGCCCCCACTAGGACGCGGTCGACCGCCCCCTGCGCCATCAGGCTGCCGGCGGCGTTGTCGGTGATGATCACCCCCGGGATGCCATCCCGCTGCAGTTCCCAGGCGGTCAGGCGCGCCCCCTGCAGCAGCGGGCGGGTCTCGCAGGCCAGGACCTCGATCCCCTTCCCCAGCTCGTGGGCGCGCCGCAGGATGCCGTAGGCGGTGCCGATCTCCACCGTCGCCAGTGATCCGGTATTGCAGTAGGTGAGAATCCGTTCCCCGGGGGCGATCAGGGTCGCGCCGAGGGCGGCGATGGCCCGGTTGGCGCGCACGTCTTCGTCCGCGATCGCCTCCGCTTCGCGCAGGAGCGCTTCGGCCAGCGCGCCGTCTTCGGCCCGCCCGGCCGCGGCCCGCATCCGCTCCAGCGCCCAGCGGAGGTTGACCGCCGTGGGGCGCGTCGCGGCCAGACCCTCGGCGGCGCGCTGAACGCGGGCGAGCGCCTCGCCCGTCCCCCTGCCGCTCTCGGCGGCGGCGAGGGCCAATCCGTAGGCCGCGGCGGCGCCGATGGCCGGCGCACCGCGCACCGCCAGCTCCTTGATAGCCTGCGCCACCTCCTGCCAGGAGCGGCAGGTGCGCACGACCATTTCGTCGGGAAGGCGAGTTTGGTCCAGCAGGCGGACCGCTCCCGCCTCCCACCACACCGTTCTCATCGCATCGCGATCCTCAACCGTGGCGGGAAGAATCCTCCGCCATTATCCTCGCGGCGGCGGCGAGGGCGCAAGCCGCAGAGAAGAGGCGCTGCGAGGACGCGGAGGTCTATTCGATCGGAAAGAGCGTCGTGCGCTCAGGCGGCGTCAGTTCCGCGGTGATCGTCACGTTGCTCGGGGCGAAGAGGAACATCTCCTCCCCGACGCGCTGCAGAGACCCGTCCAGCGCATAGGTGGCGCCACTGAGAAAGTCCACGATGCGCCGGGCCTGGGTGACCTCCACGCCGCGCAGATTGACGACAACCGGCCGGCGGGACTTGACGAAATCGGCTCCCCGGCGGGCATCATCGAGCGATTGGGTCTCCAGCACCATGATCTCCCACTGCCGTTGGGCGTGCAGACTGAAGACCGGGGAGCGTTTGGCCGGCGCGGGCTCGGCCGCCTCGGCGCCGTTCTCCTCAGCCTCCTCGCTGAACCCGAGGAAGGTCATCAAGCGGTCCATCGCACCCACGCCGCATCCCCCCTAGCTCTCCCCCCCTCCCTGGACCCTGTGCTCCCTGACCTTCTGCTTTTGCCGTCGGCAAGACGGATACCTTTTTCGCAGAGACAGTTGGACCGTCGTCCGCGCTGAAAGCGAGAGGGGGGGCGGGCTCCCACCCACCCCCTCTCACTCTGGCCGCCGACGGCATCAGTTATGTGGCCGATTGGTCATCCTGAAAGAGACTGAAGGTGTTGCCTTCCGTGTCCATGCATACGGCGAAGTAGCCGACCCCCGAGATGGCCGCCTTCGGGGCGAGGACTCTGCCCCCATTGCGCGTGACATCTTCGGCCGTCTCGTCTATTGACGTGACACCGATCGCGTTCACGAGGGCCGGGTTTTGCTCCGTGCGCTGGGAGAGGCCCCCGTCGATCCCCGGCTCGGGCGTCTCGCCCGTCGTGATCAGCCAGTACTCTTGCTGACCACCTTCAAACTTCCGGAATTTCCAGCCGAAGACCTCGCCGTAGAACGCCTTCGCGCGATCGAGGTCGTCGGCGACCATGTCAAAATGCACTACTCGGCTCATGACATCCCTCCTGTTCCTATCTGTGTGGGTGGTGAGCTGAGATTTCCACTTTGGGGCTCCGAACACCTTCCGTTGATGGATGCGCGAGCCCGCTCCGTTGGAGGATGCGTGAGCCCGCTCCGTTCGGTTGTCATGGTGTCGGCCGCTCGCCGAAGAGCGCGCGCCCGATACGGATCAGCGTCGCCCCCTCTGCGATCGCCACCTCGAAGTCGTCGCTCATCCCCATGGAGAGGTGGAGGGCTCCAGAAAGAGAAAGGTGGCGGGCCCCCGGCGCCTCTGCCCGCAGTTCCTCACCCAGCGCGCGCAGCTGCCGGAAGATGGGCCGCACCTCTTCAGGATTCCCGACCAAGGGAGCGATGGTCATCAGCCCGTCCACCCGCAGACCGGCCAGGCGGACCATGCCGCGCGCCTCCCGCAAGAGCTCCCGCGGGGCGAACCCGCGCTTCGCAGCCTCGGCGGCGACGTTCACCTGCAGCAGCACCGCCACCGGCCGGCCTCGGGCCTCTCCATGGCGGGCCAGCGTCTCCGCCAGCGCCCGCGAGTCGACTGAGTGGATGAGGCTGAAGAGCTCCGCGGCCCGGCGCGCCTTGTTGCGCTGAAGATGGCCGACCAGATGCCAGCGAATCGCCACGGCATCCAGCGCGCCGGTCTTCGGGAGGGCTTCCTGCAGGCGGTTCTCCCCGAAGTCAACCACCCCGAGAGCCGCGGCGGCGCGGATCCGGTCAACCGGCACGCCCTTGGTGACGGCCACGAGCGTCACCTCCTCTGGAGCCCGAGCAGCGCGCTCAGCGGCGGCGCGGATGCGTCCCCGTATAGCGTCGAGGCGTGCCTTCAGGTCATGTCCTGAGGACTTCACGCGAATCGTGTCCGATTGCGACTCCCTTCAACGAGGTCCGGACCGAGTTGCCGTTACAATTCCTAGCCCGGCATCGGCCGGGCCGAATGGGAGCCCTCACTGATGCGGATCATGCCGGCCATCCTGCCGGTCAGCCCCTCGCCGCGGTGGGAGAAGAAGAGGTGGCGGTGGCAGGCGGTGCAGTATCCGCTGGCCCAGATCTGATCGGCTGGGATGCCGGCCGCGACGAGCGTGCGCCGGTTCGCCTCGACCAGGTCAAGCTGCCAGTGGGCCGCGCGTCCGGGACGAAGCACCGCCGGCGCCCACGGGTGTACGCTCAAGGCCTCCGCCACGGGCGCGTCGACTTCGTAGTGGCACGGCCCGATCGCCGGACCGATGGCCACGCGTAGATCGGCGGGGTCGGTCCCGAACGCGCCGCGCATTTTCGCGACGCCGGCCGCCGCCGCGCCCGCCGCTGTACCGCGCCATCCGGCGTGCACCGCCCCGACGGCGCCCCGCCGCGAATCCCAGAAGAGGATGGGGGCGCAGTCGGCGGCGTGGATCGCCAGGACCACGTCCGGATCGGCCGTGACCAGCCCGTCGGCATCCTCAATCTTTCGTCCCCGCTCGCTGCGGCCGGCGACCGCCACCGTGCGGCCGTGTACTTGCGAAGCCTCTACGTGCGCGTCGAGGGGGGCTCCCAGTGCCGCCAGTGCCCGACGGCGATTCTCCGCGACGAGCGCCGGAGCATCGCCGACGCCCCGGCCGAGATTGAGGCTAAAGAAGGGATGCTGGCTCACGCCTCCCAAACGCGTGGTGAACCCGTGGGCGACCCCGTCCAATAGCGGGGATCGAAGCAACGGAATCATGGCGGTGATCACGGCCCGCGTGGCGAGAGGTTACTCCACGAGGAGGCGGGAGGGCACATCTAGTACCTCAGTCCGGCCTTCCGGCGCCCACCAGAACCACACCGTCTTCAGGGTTTCGGGCCCCCGGTTCACCATCTGGTGCCTCGCGCCGGGAGGATGATAGATCGCGGTGCCGGGGACGGCCTCGAAGGTATCCTCGCCAACCGTCCACTCCGCTTGGCCGCTGACCACGAAGTAGATCTCGGGGGCGGGATGGGCGTGAAAAGGGTAGGTCCCCGGGTCCAGTTCCAGCAGGCCCATCGCCGCGTCGGCACAGGGCACTCCACCAAAACCAACGAGACTTCTTACTCGGTAGATCTTCCTCAGCCAGTCCGGGTAGGTGCGGGTGCCTCCCCAAGCCGCCTGGTCGGCATGAAAGTGCACCGGAGGCCGCTCCTCAGACGACACGTTCGCGCACGGCGGCGCTGAAGTAGTCCATCGCCGCCACGACCAGGGTGATGCCCCAGACGGCGGTGGCGGCCTGCTGCCATTGGAGCAGGTTGATGAACTGAACCAGCAGGAAGCCAACGCCGCCTCCACCGACCATCCCGATGACGGTGGACATGCGCACATTGATGTCCCAGCGGTAGATGGTGAAGGCGATGAAGGGCGGCACGATCTGGGGGACGACCGCGTAGCGGATCACCTGCAGGGGGCTGGCGCCCGTGGCCGTGATCGCTTCAATCGGACCCGGGTCGATCGATTCGATCTGTTCCGAGTACAGCTTGCCGAGAGATGCCACCGAGTGCAGCGCGAGAGCCAGGACCCCGGCAAACGGCCCGATGCCGACCCAGACGGCGAAGACGGTGGCCATGATCAGGGGCTCAATGGAGCGGGTGATGTTCATCACCGTACGTACGACTATGTAGACGGCCTTCCCGATCGGACTGCGCGCCATCAGGTTCTTCGCGCCGAGGAAACTGATCGGCAGGGCCAGGAACACCGCGATGGTGGTCCCCATCAGGGCGAGGAAGATCGTCTCGATGAGGCGCCAGAACACCAGCCCCGCCGCCGAGCTGAACCTGAGTTGTCGCCCCTCGAGGGTGACCTGGGCGGTCAGGGTGTGGCGCTGGCCGATGAGTTCAGGGACCTCCAGCGTGAGCGCAAACCGGCCCTGCGCGTCGGTCGTGAACGCCTCGGCGTCCGCGGACGAACCGGACTGATCAGTCCACATGAGCTTGCCCGGTCTGTTTGGGCCAAACCCTTCCCCCCGCACCTCAAGGGGAGTTCCCGGGCGGCCGACCGACGTGGAGAGGCTCAGGCGGGCTCCGCCAGCCGGCGGCGGCGCGGGGGCGGGCTCCGCGCCACTATAGTTGAAGGGCACGGGGACTTCCTGCAGCCGGGGAGCCCAGGTGAGGACGTCCGGGCGCACCAGGTCCCGGACGATGGGCCGCACCAGGCCGGCGCTGGTGACCAGTTCTCCCAAGTTAATCTGCGTTACCCGCCAGCCGTAGGCGTAGATGAGGGCCAGGCCGATGAGCAGGAGCGCCAGGGTCCAGGGACGAGTCCGCGGGCGGGGGATCG
Organism: bacterium; assembly: GCA_050695215.1. Lineage (GTDB taxonomy): Bacteria > Sysuimicrobiota > Sysuimicrobiia > Sysuimicrobiales > Humicultoraceae > JACQGZ01. The sequence continues at coordinate 4,676 of JBOGSD010000106.1, read as the reverse complement.
CCGGGGGGAGAGGACGCGTGATCGTCTCGTTGGCCATCAGGTGATCTCCACCTCGACCGCCTCCTCGCCGTAGATCTCTCGAAACCTCTGCTCGTCGATGTCCAGCGGATAGCCCGTGAAGACGACGCGGCCGCCTTTGAGGGCAATCAGCCGCGTCCCATACCGGCGGGCCAGGCTGAGGAAGTGCAGCGCGCAGAGCACGGTGATCCCGTCCTGCTTGTTCATCTCTTCGATATACTTCAGGACCGAATGCGACGTCGCCGGGTCCAGGCTGGCCACCGGTTCATCGGCCAGAATCAGACGCGGGTCTTGCATCAGCGCCCGGGCGATGCCCACGCGCTGCTGCTGGCCGCCGCTCAACTGGTCGGCGCGGGTGTTCGCTTTCTCGGGGATCCCCACCCGGGAGAGATTCTCCATCGCCCGGCGCTTGAGGTCGCGCGGGAAGTAGTTCGTCATCGCCCAGCTCGCCGGCAGATACCCGAGCCGTCCGGACAGCACGTTGGTCACAACGGACGCGCGCTTGACCAAGTTGAACTGCTGGAAGATCATGCCGACCTGGCGCCGCAGCTTCCGCAGCTCTTCGCCCTTCAGCGCCGTCACCTCGATATTGTCGATGAAGATCTTGCCGGCGCTGGGGTCGATCAGCCGGTTGATGCATCGCATCAGGGTGGACTTGCCCGAACCGGAGAGGCCGATGATGACCATGAAGTCGCCGGCGGCGACCTCGAAACTGATGTCGTCCAGCGCCCGGGTTCCGTCCGGGTACACCTTCGTCAGATGCTCAACGCGGACCGCCGCGCCCGCCACGGTCGCCTCCTCAGATGAACCGGGGAGGGGTCGCCGTCCCCTCCCCGGTGGTCACACCCGATCGGTCGCGCTTTACCGGACCAGCCGTGACAGGTCCAACCCCATCAGGCGGACCGCCTCCCGGACCGGGTTGAAGAACGCGTCCAGCGTCGGGACCTGGCGGCGGTTGACGCCATACTTCGTAATCAATAGATTGTAGTCGGCGTACCCCTCGTGTGAGTACAGATCGAACACCGCCTTTTGCCCTGGCTTGGTCTTGATGATGTCGAACATCGCCTTGACGATCGCCTGCTTGGTCTCCCTGGACAGTTCCTTGCGGAAGCTGACCGTATCGCTGGGAATATACGGCATCACGGGCGGGCCGATATATTCGAGCACCGCGACCCGCTGTTTCACGTCAGGAAAGGTTCGCTCCACCAGGTTACGGGCGTCGCTGCCGAAGGCGTCGCCGAAGGTCGCGCCGGCGTCGACGCTGCCCTGGTAGACGGCCGTGACCACCCGGTCGTGGCCACCCACGAAGACGACCTGGCTGAAGAAGGTGTTCGGGTCGCCGTGCCCCTTCCGCGCTATGTAGACCGCCGGCCACATCGCTGAGGAGGTGGAGGCGGGGTCCCCGAAGGCGAATCGCCGGCCCGCCAGGTCGGCGAGGCTGCGCGCGCCCAGGGCGGACCGCACGATGATCTGCGAGCCGAAGTAAGGACGGCCGGCCCGCACGCTGATCAGCGCGACCTCGGCTCCGCAGCGGGCGTTGGCCAGGACGTAGGCCAGGGGCGCGAACCAGGCGATGTCCACACGCCCGGCGCAGAGCGCCTCGATCGTCGCCGCGTAGCTCGTCGGCACGGTGGCCTCGATCTGGTAGCCCGTGACCACGTTGAGCAGGCGCGCGATCTGCACTCCGCTGAACAGCACGCGCTCCGTGTCCTGCGAGGGGACAAACGCCATGACGAGTTTCTGCCGCGGGGCCCCGGCCGTCGTAGGCGCCGGGTGCAGCGCCACCATCGTCGTGATGATGGTCACGCTGACGAGCAACCATGCTATTGCACGGAACCGCTTCACCGGACCCTCCTTTGGTCGCGCTATGTAACGAAATGCTCTCCTGGGAAGTTCAACCCTCCAGGTTCAGGATAGCCGAGGGCGGTTCCTCCGGCAACCAAAACGGCGGCGGCCCCGCCGCGCGCGGGGCCGCCGGTCCCAGGATGAACGTGCGGTCAGATCAGCACTTGGCATAGCCGCAGGAACGGCAGGTGGCGCAGCCGTTCTCGTGGATGAGGGTGGCGCCGCAGTCGGGGCAGACGCCGGCGAACTCCAGCGGGAAGTCCCCCCCGAGGCGGGCGCTCTGGTCGCCGTTCCCGCCGGCCGCCACGCCCCCGTTGCCCTCGCCACGGGTGTCGCCCCCGCCCTCCGTCGGGGCGGGGGCCCGCTCGCCCACGGGGGCAGGCAGATGCTCAAAGGAGAGTCGCTCCTGGCGGCTCGGCCGGACCGGTTCGGGCAGGATGTCGGCCCGCGGGAACGCCTTGTCCGGCCGGAACGTCTCGCCGTAGAGGGCGCGCCCCAGCCCCAGCGCGACCGCCTGGGCGATCGTGGTGACCCGCACCACCGTGCCGTCGCTGCTGCGGTCCAGTGCCACCTCCTTGCTCTGGACCCGCCACAGCTGCTCGATCACCTCCCGCGAGTCTACCCCCGCCCGCAGCGCGAGGGAGGTGAGGCGGCCAATCGCTTCCGCCTCGACGTCGAAGGAGTGCACGAAGACCTCGCACACGCCCAGCTCGTCCTCGTTGACCACGACGTAGATGCGGCCGCGCGGGGTCTCGATCCGCTCGGTCCGCCCGCTGGTGACCTTGGGGCGGGGACGGGGCGCGGCCGCCAGGTCGGCGGTGGCTCCGGCAGGCGGCACCGGCGATGCCGCCGCGGCGGCCGATGGCACCGTCAGACCGGACGCCTTCGCTTGTTCCTCGGTGATCAGGATGCCTTCCCGGCTTGATTCCCGATAGACCGTGATCCCCTTGAGACCGAGCTTCCACGCCAGGAAATAGATGCGCTCGACCTCCTCAATGGACACGTCGGCGGGGAGGTTGACGGTGCTGCTGATCGAGTGGTCGATGTGCTTTTGGATCGCCGCCTGCATGCGCACCCGCATGTCGCCCTGAATCTGGTGCGACGTGACGAAGGACGGCGGCAGGTCTTTCTCCTCGTCGATCCCCATGCGCTGCATGTACTCGCGCACGAGCGGGTGGTAGACCTTGAACGTCTCTTGCGAGAGCGACTCAGAGCGGCGAATGTATGACAGGTCGAAGATCGGCTCGATGCCGCTGGTGACCCCGGCCATGGCGGCGCCGCTGCCGACCGGCGGCACCGTCAGCATCGCGACGTTGCGCAGGCCGTGCCGCTGGATGCGCTCGAGCAGCTCCGATCGGAGCGTGCGCAGGAAGCGGGATGGGACGTGCTGGACCGGATCGTAGGCCGGGAAGACCCCCTTCTCTCCCGCCAGGTTCACGCTCTCGTCGTATACGACGTGTTTGATCCGATCGAAGAGCCCGTCGGTAAACGCCACGGCCTCCTCGGTGTCGTACTTCAGGCCCAGCTGGATGAGCATGTCCCCCAGCCCGGTGAAGCCCACCCCGATCCGCCGCGAGCGCAGGCTGGCCTCTCTCTGTTGCGGCAGCGGGTGGCGGTCGGCATTATAGTCCAGCACGTTGTCGAGGAACCGCGTCGCATACCGCAGCGCCGGCTCGAGCGCGTCCCATTCGACGCGCGCCTGCGGGGTGAACGCGTTGGCGACGAACCGGGAGAGGGATACATTGCCAAGGTCGCAGGCATTATACGGATCCAACGGGATTTCGGAGCACGGATTGGTGGTCAGGACGTGCATGTCGTTGTATTCACTGGTCGACCATCGCGTGACCGCATCCCAGAAGATGACGCCGGGTTCCGCGTAGTCGCGCGCGCCTTTGATCAGTTCACTCCAGATCTCGCGGGCTTGCACGGTTCGCCGCACGGAGGCTTTCTCATTCTCAAACACCAGATCCCACGCTCCGTCCGCCTCCACGGCGCGCATGAACGCATCCGAGAGGCGCACGCTGATGTTCGCGTAGCGCACCTTGTTGAGGTTGCGCTTGATCTTCGTGAAATCCAGGACGTCGGGATGATTGTCGGCGATCGTAATCATCAGCGCGCCGCGCCGGCCGCTCTGCCCGATCGTCCCCGTGGTCAGCGACATCAATTCCATGAACGACACCGCGCCGGTGGAGGATCGGGCGGCGTTGTTCACACGCGCGCCTCGCGGTCGCAGCACCGAGATGTCGCCGCCGACCCCTCCGCCCATGGAGTAGGTACGGGCCGCCTCCCGCAGCCAGTCGAAGATCGACTCGATGGAGTCGTCTTTGATTGGCAGAACATAGCAATTGAGTAGCGTGACACGTTTCGGATTGCCCGCCCCGTGCATGATCCGGCCGCCGGGGATGAAGCGGAAGCCGTCCAGTAGCCAGTAGAACTTCTCTTCCCACTCTGCCCGCCGGTCAGGAGCCTCCACCGAGGCGATCTCCCGGGCGATCCGCCGCCACATCTCCGGCGGCGTGCGCTCGAGCACCCGCCCCTCCGCGTCGCGCAGCCCGTACTTGTCGTGGAAGACGCGCGCGCGCAACTCGTCGCCCCCGAAATAGCCCAGGGTCTCCGGGGCCAGGTCGGCGGTGGGTGCGGATCGTGCGGACAGAGCAGCCTCCATGGTTGTCACCTCCGGGGGCGCCGCGTTACTCCGATTTTGTGATGCCGTTGGGCAGCGGGAGGAGCGGAACCTGCGCTCGTCCTGCGGCTTCGCGCGCCTTGCGGGCTTTCAGGGTTTCGATCTCTTCGGCCAGCACGTCGACGTCTTC
>JBOGSD010000105.1:0-1696 GCA_050695215.1 bacterium | reverse complement strand
ATCGCCAGACGCGTCGGAGTCCCGCGCGGTCAGAGACCCCGTGCATGCCCGGACACACCTCGCGCGAGAACCGGGAGAGCCCGTGGTCGCCCGTCGCGGATGGCGCGGCGGGCCGCATCGGGAAGTCCAAGGACGTACGCCGATGATGCACGGCCACGGGCAGTCGGACAGCCCCGTAGTACCGACGAAGTTCCCGAACAAGGCCGGGGAACCGGCGGCGGAGGGGATGGAGGGAAGGGGGCTGGCCAAAGGGAACCCGAGCCAGCAAACCGCGTCCCGGGCACAGGACCGGAGTGGCGCGCTCAGTGCGCTGGAGCGGGTACGGCAGGTTGCGGAGCGGGACAAGCAGGTGCGGTTCACGACGCTCCTGCACCACGTCTACACCATTGACCATCTGCGCCGGGCCTACTTCGCGCTGAAGCGAGCGGCGGCGCCGGGGATCGATGGGGAGACGTGGCAGCACTACGGGGAGGCCCTCGAGGAGAACCTCAGGGACCTCTCGGGACGGCTGGCGCGAGGGGCGTATCGAGCGAAGCCGGTCAAGCGGACGTACATCGCCAAGGCCGACGGGCGGCAGCGGCCGCTGGGCATCCCCACGCTGGAAGACAAGATCGTCCAGCGCACGGCGGTGGAGGTGCTGAACGCAATCTACGAGACCGACTTTCTCGGCTTCTCCTACGGATTCCGGCCGGGGCGCAGCCCGCATCAGGCCCTGGATGCACTCTATGCCGGGCTCCTGACGAAGAAGGTGAACTGGGTGCTCGATGCCGACATTCGTGGGTTCTTCGACGCCATCGACCACGAGTGGCTGGTGAAGTTCGTCGAGCACCGGATTGCGGACCGGCGCGTCGTGCGACTGATCCAGAAATGGCTCAAGGCCGGCGTGCTGGAGGACGGGAAGCGGACATGGCGTGAGGAGGGCACGCCCCAGGGGGCCAGCGTCTCGCCCCTCCTGGCCAACGTGTACTTGCACTACGTGTTCGATCTCTGGGTCCAGCGGTGGCGGCGGACGCAGGCCCACGGCGACGCGATCGTCGTCAGGTTTGCGGACGATTTCATCGTGGGATTCCAGCACCGGGCGGACGCCGAGCGGTTCCTGGCTGAGCTGCGCGAGCGGTTCGCGAAGTTTGGTCTGGAGCTGCACCCCGAGAAGACCCGCCTGCTGGAGTTCGGCCCGTACGCGGCCGAGCGCCGGCAGCGGGCCGGCAAGGGGAAGCCGGAGACGTTCGACTTCCTCGGCTTCACGCACATTTGCGGGAAGAAGCGGAACGGACGGTTCACGGTGGTGAGGCAGACGATCCGGAAGAGGTTGCAGGCGAAGCTGCACGAGGTGAAAGCCGAGCTGCGGCGGCGGCTGCACGACCCGATCTCGCAGGTGGGGACATGGCTGGGTCAGGTGGTCGGTGGGCACACCCGGTACTACGGGGTGCCCATGAACAGCCCGGCCATCGCCCTGTTCCGGTTCCAGGTTGGCTGGCTCTGGCACCGCGCGCTGGCGCGGCGCAGTCACACAGGGCACGTCTCCTGGGAGCGGATGCGCCGGCTGATCGAGCGGTGGCTGCCCCCTGCGCGCATTTGTCACCCGTATCCCCTGAGGCGGCTTGGCGTTGTCACCTGAGGCAAGAGCCGGATGCGGTAATGCCGCTCGTCCGGATCCGTGGAGGGGGTTACGAGCAATCGTCATCTCTACTCCGAC
>JBOGSD010000104.1:0-4419 GCA_050695215.1 bacterium | reverse complement strand
CGCGTCGTAACCCCCCATCAGATAGTAGACCTCCTTGAGGGTCACCCCCTCCGCGCCGGCCATCTGCTTCGCCGTCTCAAACCGCTTGACGGTGTCCTTGACGTTCCTGATGCCCTGCTCCGTCCAGCTTGCAAGAGATACGTACGTCGGCATGCCCATCCCCCTCCTTTATCTCACCCACTGCTCTGCTGGAGTCTCGAGAAATTCAGACAGCGGGATCCCCTGGGCACCCACCAGCAATGTGCGAGACGACGGATACTTCTTCTGGAACTCCCCCAAACCCGGCAGGGTGTCCTTCCTGCGACCGCTCGTCACCTCGAACGCCGCGACATGCCGGGGCCGGCTGACGACAAAATCGACCTCTCGCCCTCGTTCGCGCCAGTAGAACACTTCGATCCTGCTCCCAGCGAGACTGTTGAGTAGGTGGGCTCCGGCGGCCGATTCCACCAACCGTCCCCAGAACTCTCTGTCCTCACGGGCTTCGCCGAACGACCGGCCTCCCTGCGCCGTCATCAACGCGGTGTTCATCACCAACAGTTTGGGGCTTGATCCTCGTTGGCGGACCCGTCCCCCCGAATACTGCTGCAATCCCGCGAGCATTCCCGCACCAGCGAGCAACTCAAGGTAGTGGGCCAGCGTTGTCGTGTTCCCGGCATCTTGGAGCTGCCCGAGCATTTTCTGATACGAAAGTATTTGACCCGAGAATTCGCATCCGAGCCGGAACAGTTGGCGGAGGAGGGCCGGCTTGTCCACCCTGGTCAGCAAGAGGACGTCCCGGGAGAGCGTCGTCTCGACCAGGGCATCCAGTACGTAGCGCCGCCATCGCTCTTCTTCGTCGATCAGCGGGGCCGCCCCGGGGTACCCACCGTAGTAGAGGTACTGGTCCAAGGTCCAGCCGAACGCCTTCCGCATCTCCGCCAGTGACCAATGCGTCACGCGGATGATCTCGAAGCGCCCCGCCAGGCTCTCGGTGAGGCCGCGCTTCACCAGCAGCGGGGACGACCCCAACAGCATGACTCTCAATGGCATGCGGCGGCGCGTGTCCTCATCCCAGAGACGCTTCACGATCTCAGACCAGTGCGGAATCTTCTGCACTTCATCCAGCACCAGCAGCGCCCCAGCTTTCCCCGACTCGCGCGTGCGGACCCGGCCGATCTCCCACTGCGCCCTGATCCAGGCATCGTCTCTCAGCGCGGGCTCATCAGCCGACGCATAATGGCTCGGTATACGTACGGCTTCCTGGATCTGCTGTGCCAGCGTCGTCTTTCCAGTCTGCCGAGGCCCCGCCAGCACCTGGATGAACCGCCGGCGCTCTCGCGTTCGGGTCAGTATGTCCTCAAAGACGCTCCGGCGGAAAATTGGGGCGCTCTCAAGAGTCCGCATTTTACTCACGATACTGAGAAATTTTACTCAAGTCAATGAGTAAATTGGGACCGGACCCGCGCTCGGAGTCTACCGGAGCCGGACGACCGCAAGGAGCAGGTCGGCCCCTCTCGCGCCCTGTCTCGTCCAGACGACAAAGGCCGTTCGGCCGATGACGGCAACCGCCGGTCCCGCTCCGGGACCGAGCCTCTGCGCGACCTGCTTCGGCCTGATCTGGCGGAAGACGACCTGCTCGCCGGCGCGCCAGGCCGCCACCACCCAGGGCCCGGCGGCGGCCACCACCGGGTCGGCGACGACCCCCGGATCGGACAGCGACTGCGCTACCCCGCCGGGCAGTCCCAGCGGCCCGGCCACGAAGGAGCGCGTCATGACGCGGCGGGCCCCGTCCTGCTCCACCCACACGAGATGGTACTGCGCGCCGGCGGCCTCCAGGGAGACGGCGGTGTGCTCCGCGCGGTCATCCGTCAGCGCCCGCGGCGGTAGCCACGCCCCCTCAAACCGCGCGTAGCGCACCTGGTAGACGCGCCCATCAAACTGATACCAGGCGGCGTGCGCCCCCTCTCCCACTCCGGCCGCGAGCGAGGGGTTGATGCTGTCGGGCAACCCGGGCGAAATCACGACCGCTGTCAGCCAGCGCCCGCCTTCGAACCGCGTGGCCAGGATCTCATACAGGGAACCATGGCGCCGCGGGGCCGGCACCGCTCCTGCGCGGATCCCGTACCAGAGCACGTGTACGCGAGACCCGGCCACGGCGACGACCGGCACCCCCGCGTAGACACCGGGTGGCGAGAGTGCCACCGGCTCCTCCCACCGCCCCCCGCGCCGGACGCGGTAAAGCACACGGCCCACAGGCGTGTACTCCGTCCAGACCAGGTGCACACCATCCTCGGCGTCGGTCGCCAGGGAGGGCAGTCTCCCCGGACGCGACCCCGCAGTGACCTGGGCGTGCCGCCAGCTGCGGCCGCGGTCGGACGACTCGGCGAGGAAGATCTGATCGATCCCGGCGACCGGCCGGACGTAGGCCAGCAGCAGGACACCACGGCCGTCGATGAGGAGCTTGCGCTGGCTCCCCTCGGCCGTGGCCCGCGTTGACACGCCCCGCACGACCAGGGTCGAGGCTGACGCGGCTGGAGACGGCGCCGCCGCGGCGGCGGCGGCAAAGGTCAGGGCCGCGATCAGGGAGAGCGCGGCGGGGCGCAGGCGCTAACTCGCGGCCGGCGTCACCACCGCGGCCTTGCTGCGCTGGTGCCGGAAAGGCAGGATCGGACAGGCCACGGAGTGGCCGTTGCCCCAGTAATCCACCAGTTCCGGATCGTTGATCCGGCAGGACTCCTGCGCGTAGAGGCAGCGCGTGTGGAAGCGGCAGCCCGCCGGCGGGTTGACCGGGCTGGGGACGTCTCCCGGCAGGATGATCCGCTCCCGGCGGATGGCCGGGTCGGGGATGGGGACCGCCGAGAGCAGCGCCTCCGTGTAGGGGTGCTGGGGGTTGGCGAAGAGCTCCTCCGCCTCGGCGACCTCCACGATCCGCCCCAGGTACATCACGGCGATGCGGTCGCTGATGTGCTTGACCACGGAGAGGTCGTGGGCGATGAAGAGGTAGGTCAGCCCGAATTCTTTCTGCAGTTCCTCCAGCAGGTTGAGGACCTGCGCCTGAATGCTGACGTCCAGGGCGGAGACCGGCTCGTCGCAGATGATCAACTTGGGGTTCACCGCCAGGGCGCGGGCGATGCCGATGCGCTGGCGCTGGCCGCCGGAGAATTCGTGCGGATACCGGTTGGCGTGATAGGGGGAGAGGCCGACGATCTCCAGCAGTTCCTGCACCCGCCGCTGCTTCTCCTTGCCCCGGGCCAGGTTGTGGATCTCCAGGGGCTCGCCGATGATGTCGCCCACCGTCATCCGTGGGTTCAAGGAGGAGTAAGGATCCTGGAAGATGATCTGCATGTCGCGGCGCATCCGCCGCAGGTCTTCCTTGGCCAGCTTGAAGAGGTTGCGCCCCTCGAAGTAGGCCTCCCCGCTGGTCGGCTCCTGCAGGCGCAGGATGACGCGGCCGGTGGTGGTCTTGCCGCACCCGGACTCGCCCACCAGGCCGAGCGTCTCGCCGCGGCGGATGCTGAACGAGACCCCGTCCACCGCCCGCACCGCCCCCACCTGCTTCTGGAAGATGAAGCCCTTGGTGATGGGGAAGTGCTTGTACAGGCTGCGGACGTCGAGGATGATGTCTTCGCGCGCTACCGCCATCGTCCCACCTTCCTCACGCCGGGTTGGACCGCGTCGAGGCGGCCAGCCCAGCCTTTTCCGCCGCCTGGCGATCCTCGTCGGTGGCGTACTCGCTGTGCAGATAACACTTCGCCGTGTGCTCCGGGCCTACGCCGTAATCCGGCGGAAACTCCTGCAGGCAGATCTCCATGGCGAAGGGGCAGCGGGGGGCGAAGGAACACCCCGGCGGCAGATCGATCAGGCTGGGGGGCTGTCCCTCGATGGGGATCAGCCGCTCCTTGCGCTCATACAGCTTGGGCACCGAGTGCAGCAGCCCCCAGGTGTACGGGTGCTTGGGATCCTGGAAGATGCGGTGCACGTCGGCGTGCTCGATCGGGCGCCCCGCGTACATCACCACCACGTTCTCGCACATGTCGGCGACCACGCCCAGGTTGTGGGTGATCAGGATGACCGCCATGTTGAATTCCGCCTGGAGGTCCCGCATCAGCTCGATGATCTGGGCCTGGATCGTCACGTCCAGCGCGGTGGTGGGCTCGTCGGCGATGAGGATGGAGGGGTTGCAACTGAGGGCCATCGCGATCATGACGCGCTGGCGCATCCCGCCGCTGTACTGGTGCGGGTAGTCCTTCTATCGCTCGCGGGCCAGCGGGATGCGGACCTTGTCCAGCATCTCCGCCGCCCGGTCCCAGGCAGCCCGCTTCTCCAGCTTCTGGTGCAGCATCACCGCCTCGGCGATCTGCTCGCCGATCGTGAGCACCGGGTTCAGCGAGGTCATCGGCTCCTGGAAGATCATGGCGATGCGGTTGCCCCGGATGCGCC
>JBOGSD010000103.1:0-1667 GCA_050695215.1 bacterium | reverse complement strand
TTGCGTGACGCTTTCCCGTGGCTCCTCTTTTGACTCCCTCCGACACAACTGTCTCCCAAGGCCCCCCGCATTATGTCACAGGGGCGGCGCCTTGAGCAAATGCCTCTCGCGTGACGAAATTACCCCTGTTCTTAGCAAGTCAAGATGTCCGGTTGTTGTAGCAAGTGATCTGTCCGGTTGTTCGGGTAGCCCTGCTTCCTCTCCGAGCAGGGTGGGGGGGGGGAGCTCGCTGGGGAGGCTCGGACCCCCGATGGGTGGGGAATCGGCCTCTCGCATCCTCCCAGCGGGAGAAGTGACCTCCCCAGTGGCCCGAGGATCGACGATCTCGACGCCGCCCAGCTCATCGGTCCCCCCTCATGCGGCCTGTCCAACCGACTGGGAGATCGGGGCGAGCAGCCGGCCCTGGGCGTCGTAGTGGCCCAGGGTGTGGGGGCCATGGCCGATACTGAGGGTCCCGTCGAGGTGCTCATACACCTTCACCCGACACTTCGCGAAACTGTAGCGCCAGGAGGCCTGCGGGATCTGGAGCCGCCGCCGGCCGAACTGCACGCAGTTGTCGTTGCCCACCACCCGGTCGTGCTGGAGCGCGCAGACCCGCGCGAGCTGCCCGCCCGTGTAGGGGACGAAGGCGGTCCCGTCGCCGGCGGCGGGGACAGTCCACGTCCGGTTGTGGAAGGGCACCCACGTCGCAGTCAGGAACGTGTTCGCCGCCTCGACCGTCCGGATGCCCGCCAGGCGCAGCTCTTGAGGGAGCCGTCCCTGCCACGTCTCCCACAGCCGCTCCATGCGGCCGCGGGCCTGCGGCGAGCGCGCGGGGATCAGCTCGATCCCGAGCTGCCCCAAGGCCCGCGCGATCTGCGTGGGGTCGGTGGCCGACTGCGGCCGATGGGGACTCCGCCCGGTCCGGGTCGTGGTGAAGTGACTCCCCCGGTCGGTGTAGAGGGCGCAGAACACCCCCGGGCCGTCGAGCACCGCGTGCAGCGCGGCCAGCATCGTCCGGGTGCTCTCCTGGGGGACGAGCCGGGCGTAGTAGGCGACGCTCGTGGCATCGTCCAGCACGGCAATGAGATCCTGCGCCCCCTCCAGGCCGGGGACCCAGGGGTGCGTGCTCGCATCGGCATGCAGGAGCATCCCGGGGAGGGGTCGGCGAGGGCGGGCCTTGCGGTGCGTCCCGCGCCGGGACACCGTTGCCACCAGCCCCGCCGTCTGCAAGGCGGTCTTGACCCAGGTGTAGGAGAGCCCAACCCCGTGCACCGTCTGCAGCTTCTCGTGGAAGTGCAGGACATTGCAGTCGAAGTAGCGCTCCCGATAGAGGGTCAGCACCTCGCGCACCACCTCCAGCGGCACCCGCTTGGGCGAGGGCTGCCGGCGGCGCCGATCGAACAGGCCATCGTAGCCCCGCTGTTCATAGCGCTGGCGCCAGCGGCGCATCTGGCGATCTGAGATCCGGAGGATCTCGGCGGCTTGGTACCACTTCAGACGTCCATCAATGGCTCGCAAGATCACCTCTTGCACCTTCATCGCCCGCTCCATGGCCGAGGACGGGTACACGGCTGGTTCGCTCATCGGGCCTCCTTTCAGAGCCAAAACCAGCAGTGTACACGGCTTCCGGCCTAAGCGGACATTTCACTTGCTACAAGAGGCGGACACTTCACATGCTAGCAACA
>JBOGSD010000102.1:0-10520 GCA_050695215.1 bacterium | reverse complement strand
GGGCTGTGGCCTGGTGGGCGACGAACTCACCAATGGTGCAGGAGGTCGCGTTCACGCGGTCGAACGCGATTCGTCTGCCATGGAGCGGGAGGTTCGCTACGCAAGGAACGGCGACGTCCACATCGCCTATACGGTCGTGGGCGATGGGCCCATCGACCTCGTCTACACCGCCGGCATCTCGTCGAACCTCGACGTCATGTGGGAGGAGCCGAGGTGGGGTCGCTACCTCGACCGCCTGGCGTCGTTCTCCCGGCTGATCGTCTTCGACATGCGGGGCGTCGGGCTCTCGGACCGCGGGTCCGAGCCACCACTCCTCGAGCTCCAGATGGATGATGTGCGCGCTGTGATGGACGCCGCGGGGAGCGACACCGCCGCCGTTTTCGGCGGTGCTCGCGGGGGCGCGATGACGATGCTGTTCGCCGCCACGTACCCCGACCGCGTTCGCGCGCTGATCCTCTACGGAGCGCTGGCAAAGACCGTGCGGAGCGCGGACTACCCCTACGGGAAAACCGAGGAACAGCAGCGGGCGTTTTTCGATCGCGTCTCCGAGATGGGGACGGGCGAGAACCTGGACCTCCAGGGCCCGAGCGGCCTGGAGGATCCGCGGTTCAAGCGATGGTGGGCGCGCTTCGAGCGATTGGTGGCAACGCCGGCTGCGTACCGCGAGCTCGCCGCCATCCTTAGCGACCTGGACGTCCGCGCGGTCCTCCCGTCGATCCAGGCGCCGACGCTGGTGTTGCATCGCACGGGCGACCGTATCGTCCCCGTCGATCAGGCTCACTATCTTGCGAAGACGATCCCGAACGCTAAGCTGGTCGAACTTCCAGGAATCGACCACGTGCCGTTCCTCGGCGACCAGGATGCCACCGTCGACGAGATCGAGGAGTTTCTGACCGGCGCCCATCCAGCCCCGGAAACCGACCGCGTGCTTGCCACCGTGCTCTTTACCGACATTGTCGGCTCGACCGAGCAGGCGGCGAGTCTCGGCGACCGCCGCTGGCGCGAACTGCTCGAACAGCACCACACGATGGTGCGCCGCGAGCTCGATCGCTTCCGCGGCCGCGAGGTAGACACAGCCGGCGACGGGTTCATGGCAACCTTCGACGGCCCTGCTCGCGCCATCCGGTGCGCGTCGGCCATCATCAAGGCGGTGCGACCACTCGGGCTGGAGATCCGGGCTGGCATCCACACAGGGGAGTGCGAGCAGATCGGCGGGAAGCTCGGCGGGATCGCCGTGCACGTCGCGGCCAGGGTTGCAGCCGCTGCCCCAGCCGGCGGGGTCCTCGTGTCACAGACCGTGAAGGATCTCGTCGCGGGATCGGACATGCCCTTCGAGGATCGGGGAACGCACCGGTTGAAAGGAGTCCCCGACCCGTGGAGGCTGTTCGCCGCCACGCGCTGAATGTCGACCGGAAAGGGTAGGGCCGCTGCATGGACGTCCGAGGTGGAATTCCGGGCCTTTGCGATCGCGGTGGTGCCTACTGGCTCGCCCTAATCTGGTGAGTCCTGGGTGCGGTCCTGGTTCACCTCCACGCCCTAAAGTTGTCCAGCGGACTCACCTCCTGAAACCTCACCGAGCATTGCCTTGAATTCATCAAGCGGCAGCGGTGCCTGCTGTAAGACAGTCGAAGATCTCTGATGAAGGCCCACCACCCCAACAACCACGCGGGTTTCAGTCCGTTGAGAGGCTCTTCGTTAGGCCACAGAAGGAGTGCGCTCACTCCTGATTCGCCGTTCCCTCGGCACTATGCGGCGACCAGTATCCTCCGCCAGATGGAAGACCTGGAGCTGGTGAGACAGGTGCTGAGGCGTGAGACCCTGCCGATGGCCCTTCGGTATCCTCGCCTGACAAAGTCCGAGGTGAGCGCAAAGTTCAGGAGGGCGAGCCCGCTGGATAATCTCCCGGCTGGAAGGTGACCGCTGACGTCGCTTACAGAAACATGCTTTGCTTATGGTTATATTCCTTCTGGTTGCTGTCCCTATCGCGATGCTCAATGAGCTTAACCAATTTGCTGCTCTACTACTATTGAGCGGTGCTGACTACTTGACAGTATTCACAGCAGATCAGTTGCAAGCTCTGGTGCCCCTATTTCTTGACTTGCACGAACATGGAATTCATATCGCTGGTATGTTTTGGGGCCTTTGGCTATTTCCTATGGGGTATTTGGTTTTCAAGTCGGGGTTCCTTCCCACTCCTTGAGGCCGGCAAAGTAAAACCCATTATAGTGTGGCGCACGCGCACGGAATTGATTAGAGGCCTGCCAGATCCTTCAGCTTAGGCTCCCCCGGATACGGTCCCCCTCAATCCTGGTCCTCCGCGGGGTCCCGGTCCGAGGTCATGCGTTCTCGAGCCCGTTCGAGCCCCCATTTTCTGCTAGATGGGACCCCAACCATGGTACTTCCAGGTCCTTCTGCCAGGAGGGGCTGCGGTCGCAATAGAAGACTCTCGCACCAGCCGGAAGGCGGGGTTCCTATGCAAACCGGCACCTTACTCGTCCAGCGATACCGCCTCGATGCCAAACTGGGCGAGGGCGGGATGGGGGTCGTCTACCGGGCCCATGACAGCTTGCTGCAGCGCCCCGTGGCGGTCAAGACGCTAAGCCCAGCCTTGTTCGGGGAAGAGGGAGCGCGGCGGTTTCTGCGGGAGGCGCAGGCGGTAGCCCGGCTACAGCATCCGAGCATCGTCGCGGTCTTCGATGCCGTGGAAGAGGGAGGAAGCCTGGCGATCGTGATGGAGCTCGTGGAGGGCCAGACACTTCGGGAGCTCCTGCCCCTGCCGATCCCCAGGGTCGTGGAGATTGCCATCCAGGTGCTGGGCGGACTCGAGTACGCCCACGGGCAAGGAGTCATCCACCGGGACCTCAAGCCCGAGAACATCATCGTCACCGGGGAGGGTTCGGCGAAGCTGATGGATTTCGGACTGGCCCGAAGTGAGGGCCGCAGCCGCTTGACCCAGACCGGCATGGTCGTGGGCACGGTCGCCTACATGGCGCCTGAGCAGGCTCTCCGGGGGCAGGCGGACGAGCGGAGCGACCTCTACGCGCTGGGCTGCGTCCTCTACGAGGCGGTTACCGGACGGCCTCCCTTCGAAGCCGAGGATCCCATCTCGGTCATCACCCAGCACATCAACGTTCCGCCGGTCGGTCCCCGGTTCCACAACCCCGCCATCCCACCTGTCCTGGAGGCCGTTATCCTTAGGCTGCTGGCCAAAGACCCCGACCGCCGCTACCGCTCAGCCGGCGAGGTGGCGCAGGTGCTCGGTGCCCTGCGCGCCGTCGAGTCGGCGGTCCCCGTGCCAGAGAAGATGGTCGGTACCGACATGGTGGGGAGCATCCGGCAGGGGGTGCTGGTCGGCCGTGCCGCCGAACTGCAGGCGATCAAGCGGCTCTTCGACGAAGCGGTGAGCGGTGAGGGGCGGCTGGTGCTGATCGGCGGCGATGCGGGGATCGGGAAAACCCGGCTGATCGAGGAGGTCATCACCTACGCGCGCCTGAGGGGAGCCCGCGTCTTCTCCGTCAAGTGCTACGAGGGGCAGGTGCCCTACGAACCCTTCAGCCGGATCGTTCGCGATGCGGTCGACAACGCGGCGCCGGACGAAGCGACCCTCACCCTCGGAGAACATGCGGCGGACCTCGCTCGCATCGTACCTGGGATCCGGGAGAAAGTGCGCGAGATGGGGGAGCCCATATCGCTGCCGCCAGACAAGGAGCGGGCCCGGATCCTCGAGGGGTTTACCCGGACGCTGGTCAACCTCTCCGCCCGCACGACAGTCATGCTGGCCGTCGATGACCTCCACCTGGCCGATCGAGCCACGCTGGAGCTGCTGCGCTACCTCTCGCCGGAGATCCAGCGGAGGCGGCTCTTCATCATCGCAGCGTTCCGCGACGAAGAGCTCGAGCGGTTGATGGACTTCACGGAGATTCTGAAGCAGCTCGTCAAGGAACGCCACGCCACTCGGCTGACACTGGACGCGTTGACGCTTGACGAGGTGGGAGAGCTGGTCCAGTGGCTGGCGCAGCATCGCGCGAAGCCGATGAATTTCGCCCGCCGGATCCAGGAGGTCACGGAGGGCAACCCCTACTTCATCGAACAGGTCATCCAGGCTCTATTCCAGCAGGGGACCCTCTACATTAAAGACGGCCAGTGGAGCACGGACTTCGACGAGGGGGCCCGTTATGCCGACATGCCCATCCCGGCGTCCGTCCGGGGAGTGGTCGACGCCCGGCTCCAGCCGCTGGGCGAAGCGTCCCGCCGCGCGCTGTTCTACGCGGCGATCCTCGGCCGGCAATTCAGTTTCGACATGCTCCGCCACGTGCTGGGGGAGACCGAGGATCAGCTCCTCGACGTCCTCGACCAGGTGCTCCGCGCCAGGCTCATCAGGGAGGTGCGGGTCGGAGGAGAGGACAGGTACGAATTCTCCCAGACGATGACCCGAGAGGCGCTCTACGACAGCATCAGCCGTCATCGCCGACGGCGGCTGCACGCTCAGGTCGGAGAGGCGCTGGAGGCCTTCTACGGCGCCCGTGCCGCCGACCACGCCCCCGAACTGGCGGCCCACTTCCTCGAGGCCGGGGACGACGAGCAGTCGATCCGGTACGCCCTGCTGGCCGCGGAGAAGGCCGACGAGCTCTACGCCCATGAGGAGACGGTCCGCTGGTACGAGACGGCGAGGGAGCTCCTGGAGGACAGCGGGCAGACAGAACGCGCCCTGGAGGTCGCAGAGAAGCTGGCCACTCCTTACCTGTACAGCGGGCGGCCCGAGAAATCGGTCGAGATCTACAAGCACCTCCTGGCGGAGGCGGAGCGGCGGGACGACAGGCGGCAGGCGGCCGAACTGAACCGGAAGATCGGGCACGTCTACCAAGTCAGTTGGGACTTTGCTGCTGCCGTGCCCCATCTGGAGAAGGCTCTCGTCGACATGACGGAGGAAGAGGGCGCGGAGACCTTGAGCATCCTGCTGGACCTGGCGCGCGCCCGCAACTTCTCGGCGGACCCGCGCGAGGCTGAAGCCCTGGCCCGACGGGCGCTGTCCCTGGCGGACCGTCTGGGCATCACCGACCAACTGGCTTGGGCGCACGAAGAACTTGCACTGGCCTTCTCGCAGCAGGGCCTCCGCCTTCCGTCCGAGGAGCACCACCAACGAGCCATCGAGCTGGCGCGAGGCGCGAAGACGTACACCGCAGTGTGGACCGCCAGCCGCGCCTATAACAACCGCGCCGTGAACTGCGAGGTCGTGGGGGATTTTCGCACGTCAGAGGAACTGCGCAGGCAGGCGCTGACGCTGGCGGAGACCATGGGTGATCAGCCCGGGATCTACTTCCACCGTGCCAACGTGAGCTGGGCCAACTTCATGTTGGGCGACTGGCGGGCGGCGCGACAGGCAGCCGAACGGGCCATGGACTTGGTCGACCGGGCGGGACTGTTGAGGTTCTATGCGCCGATCCTGCAACGCGCCTTGAGCGAGGACTGGGAGGGGGTGGTCGAGCTCAGCCACCCGTTCCTGGAAGAGGCGAGGAAGGTGAACGACATCCAGGAGCAGTTCGAAGCCCTCGAGTGGGAGGCACGGGCCCACATCCGCCTGGGTCAGCCGGTTGCCGCAGAGCAGGCCGCCCGCAAGGAACTTGAGCTCATCACGCGGAGCAACTGGGCGCTGTGGGAGCACTGGAGCCTCCAGCCTCTGGTCGACGCTCTGACCGCGCAGCGGCGCTACGACGAGGCCGAGGAATCCTGGAAGCGTTTGCATCGGATCGTCGAGGCCCTCGAGAAGGAGAGCGCGCTGGCCAGGCCCGAGTACCTGCGCGGGGTGATCGACGCGGGACGGGGAGACTCAGAGGCGGCCATTGCCCACTATCACCGCGCCCTCGAGATCTACTCGCGCTACCCTCGCCGCTACGAAGAGGCCGATGTCCATCTTGCGCTCGCTAAGGCATTTGAGAGCCGGGGCGGATCCGGCGACCTGAAACGCGCCCAAGACGGCCTGCGCGCGGCCATCGCCATCTTCACCGATCTCGAGGCTCCAAGGAGCCTGAAGACCGCCCAGGATACTCTCACGCGGCTGGGTGTGTGAGAGCACGCAGGCCAGGCCGCCTTTACTTCGGCGGGAGTTTCGTGATCTTGGATCCCTCCAGCGTCAGGTTGTACATGAGCCCCTTCTGACCGACCACGAAGCCGACGATCGGCTTGTTCAACTTCGTCGTGTCGATGGACCCTTGAGCCCCCACGTCCACGAGCACGATCGAGCCATCGACGCCGACCTGCCAGCCTTCACTGGCCCGGAACTCCCGGAGGGCCTGATCCTGCAGAAAGACGATGATGATGTCCTTCCGCTGCACCCCCAGCTGCAGCCCGACCGAAGCGGACGCGAAGCTGTAGTAGCCGACGGTCTTGCCGCGAATGCGCAGGGCGCCCTCGCCGAACTCTCCGCCGATCCCCGCGCCGGCTTTGACGACGTCGGCAAACACCAAGACGCCCTTGGCGATCCGAAGAAGGTCTGTAGACCCCTTGACCTTGGTGAATTTCGCGAGCGCGGCGTTTACGCCCGCGTTGATCTCCGCCGCCGTGCGGGCGGCCGAGGGGCCCGGCAGCATCAGCAGCAATGCCAGCCCGAGCGTCACTGCCACCAGATTGGTGCGCCACATCTGTCGCTTTCTCATCTCTCCATTCCTCCTCAGAAGCCTTGTGGATCGATCCAGACAATCCATATCTACTCCAACCCTGTTATACCCCATGCCCCGACAGGCCTCTCGGCAGGGCGAGCCAGCCGGAGGGTCTTTTCCGTCGTCCTCGGCGGTTTGCATCCACGCCGTAGCGGGGGTTTGGCATCGCGGATTGGAGGGTAAGCATGATAGGATGACCCTGGTGTTTGCGGTATGACTGCGCTGTCCCACCCCACTGGCAGCGGGATTGCCCTGGAGGCGTACCATCCCGCCTCCGGCGATCATCTCTGCTCGCTCTGGACCGATCCCATCACCGATCGGAATGCCGCGGCGCGGTTCCTGACGTCCCGGAGAGAGGGCGAACGAGCGCTCTGGATTCTTGACCCCCCTCGGGGGGAGACGCCTCAAGCCCCCACCGGGGGCGGCGGCGTGCCCGTGGCGCAGTTCTCGACGGACCAGGTGCACCTGGCGGGGGGACACTTTGATCCCGAACGGATGCGGCGGTTCTGGCGAGATCAGTCAGAGGCCGCGACCGGTGCCGGCGCGTCGCATCTGCGCGCCGTCGCGGAGATGACCTGGGCCCTGCGGTCCTGGCCCGGAACGGAGGAGGCGCCGCTCTTCGAATCCAGCCTGAACCCCACGCTGCAGCCGCTGCCCCTCTCGGTGATCTGCCAGTATGGATCGACGCGCTTCAGCGCGGAGATCGTGCTGGCGATGGCGCTCAGTCACCCGCTGGTCGTCATCGGCGAGACGGTGTTCGCCAACCCGTTTGCGGTCGATCACGACGCCTTTCCTCAGCGCTTTGCCAGTGAGCGGGAGGACTTCGCCGCGGCGCTCCTGCCCATTTGGCTGCACTTCCTGCACCGTCTGCCCTCGCTGCACGACGTGGTCCTCTGCCTCTGCAGCGCGCTGCCGGCGCTCGTGGGCGCCGAGCAAGTGTGGGTGATGCTGACCGATCTGCCAAGACGGTATGCGGCGGACGCCGCCGAGGATCGGGTGGACAGCGCCCCCTCCCGGGGCTCGTCGGCTCCCGCCCAGGGGCCCGGACGGCTGCACGCGATGTGGCCGCGCACGACGTCGACGACCGGCGCGGCGGTCACCACCCGGACGCTCGACGACGTCGCCGTCGTGGAAGCGACCTTCGAGCCGCACAAAGGACGGTTGGTCGCTCAGCGGCGCGGCGGCTTCACCGCTCCGGCCCTGCGCCGGTTCACGACGGCGGCCTCCGCTCTGGGCGCGTTGATGCGGCGCACCGACTTCCCCGGCACGTCCGCCGGGGTGCCTCAGTAGCCGGGGCGCCGACCAGATCGTGGGACTATTCAGTGACCTTCAACTGGCCGACCATGCCAAGTCTGCGGTGAAACCCACTCCCGTTTGGGCAGAAGAAGGTATACGCCCCGGCGCTCAATGTGACGCGGACCTGTTCAGACTTCTCGGGTAGAACCGAGGGGATCTCGGCGAGCGTCGTCCTGCTGCCGTCCTCCACGATGAGGGCGTGCTCAATCCCACCCTCGTTGGTGACGAGGATGGTGACCTCCCCGGCCCGTAGCGTGATCTCCCTGGGATTGAAGGCATATTCGCGCGCTTTCAACGTCACCGACTGAGGCTCGCCCTGCGCGCCCAGTGGGATCGGAGCGGCGCCCAGGCCGATCACGACGATCACTCCTGGAACGAGCATGGCTGCCCACGTCATCGCGGCGACCCCTCCCGAGGCGAATTCTCCGGAGGGGCGGGTACAAATCTGGCTACAAGACGGTCATACGGGCGGGTGGTCTCCACTGCGGAGGCGAGCCGCCAGCGCCGCCGTTTCCTCATCCGGCGAAATGCCGAGCTCGTCACGAAAACGCGAGACGAGGGCCTCATAGTGGCGCAACGCCTGCGCCCGTTCCCCCAACGCCTGATAACAGCGCATCAGTTGACGGTGCGCGGCCTCGAGGTAGCCATCGAGCCGGATGGCGCGACGGTACGCCTCGGCCGCCCGGTCATACGAACCCTGATCGAAGGCGAGTTGACCAAGGAGGAGCAGCGCCTCGAGAAACGCCCTTCCCAATTGCTCGCGCCGCAGCAGGTACCACTGGCCGTCAGAGAGATCTTCCACGAAGGGCCCTCGGTACAGGGCAAGGGCCTCCTGCAGCACCGCCATGGCTTGAGCACGCGCACGGGGTATGAGGCGCGCCGCCTCTGCCGCGGCGCCCTCAAAGGCCTCCACGTCGTACCAATAGTCCAGGGAGCGGTTGAGGGCGTACCCATCACCGGTGTAGAGGATCCAGTCAGGCCGGCCCAGCGTTCGCCGGAGATGATACAGCGTGATGCGGAACGTGTCGCGCAGTTGGGTTGGGGAAATGTCCGGCCACAGCGCAACCCCGATTTGTTCTTTCGAGCGGGTGGAGTGGGTCAGCAGAAACACCAGCAGCTCTCGAGCCTTGCGGTATGTCCAATCTGACCGCACAAGCACGCGGCCGTCGCGTTGCACCTGAATCGGCCCCAGACTGTGGACGCGCAGGGCAGCACGGCTTTCGCTCAACGCGCTCGGCATCTGCCCCACGACGGCCGGACCCGCCTCGACGAGAGGTCTGGCGAGGGCAGACGCGACAGCGTCCTCGAGGCGCATCGCCCGGCCGGCCAGGTATTCCGCCGCCAGCGGAGCCTCCGTCGCGCGCTGCCGCATCATGGTCAGTGCCTCGGAGAATGGACTGTCGCCTGGTTCAGCCGCGATGCCCATGGCCTCGCGCAGGGCGTCGGCCGATCCCATCAGACGCGCCGCCCGCTTCTCCTGTCCCTCCGCCGCCGCGACGGTGGCCAACCCCTCCAGGCATTCAGCGACGCCTCCCCGCATGCCGTCATTGACGAAGAAGGTGAGACCCTCCTCGAGCTGTGCGCGCGCCCGGGCATGATCGCCTCGACGCAGCGCGACGCCCCCGAGATTGGTCAGCGCTGCGGCCACGACCGGCATGTACCCCTGATCCCGGGCGAGAGCGAGCCCCTGTTCAAGGAGCGAGGTCGCACGGCCTTCGTCCCGCTCCTTGAGCGCCACCAGCCCGAGATTGTTGAGCGTCCCCGCAGCCCGGGCATCGTCGCCCAGTTGGCGCGCCACTGCCAGACAGTCCTCGAAATACCCTGCTGCCCGCTGGAAGTGCCCCCGCCCCATCGCGGTGATGCCGAGGGCGTTCGTGGCGCGGGCACCCCCATGCCGATCCCCACGTTCCCTGAAGAGGTCATGGCTCTGCTCGAGCAGTGCCGTGGCGAGGCCGTGCTCGCCTTGCTTGGCAGCCTCGAGCCCCAGGTGAAGCATGGACTCCGCCTTCATCTCTCCCGGCAACTCGCTGCTGCGCGCCTGGATGCGCTCCAACCAGTGCCGGCCTTCGGTCAGGTGTCGGGCACACCATAGTGGTGCGAGCGCGACAGCAAGACGATGCGCCGACTGGACGTCATTCTGCTCGAGCGAGGATGTCAACGCGCCACGGAAGTTCTCGAGTTCCCGTTCCAGACTATCGAGCCACGACGTCCGACTTCCCTCCTGCCCCTGTCGCTCGGCGAAGCGTTGGAACCAGCTCCGATGGCGGTGGCGGAGGAGGTCACTCTCGCCGCTTCGCCGCAGGTGCACCTGCCCGTAGGCGCGCATCGTTTCCAGCATGGAATACCGCGCTCCACTCCCGCCGGTGTGTCCCACGATGAGCGACTTGTCCACCAGGTCGGACAGGAGGTCCAGCACCTCCTCCTGGCTGAGTCCCTCGCCCGTGCAAATCGACTCCACGGCTTCCAAGGTGAAGCTTCCGGGGAAGGTGGCCAGTCGCCGGAACAGCACCTTCTCGGTCTCAGCGAGACCGTGATGACTCCAATCGAGGGTGGCCTGCAGGCTCCGCT
>JBOGSD010000101.1:0-2857 GCA_050695215.1 bacterium | reverse complement strand
GAGGGCGGCCGCGACTATCCCGACAACCTGAGGCGCTTCGCCTTCTTCAGCCGCGCGGCGGTGGCGGTCGCCGCGCAGGCCTTCCCACCCGACCTGATCCACTGCAACGACTGGCACACCGCGCTGATCCCCCTCTACCTGCATCAGCGCGAGCGGGCGGGGCAGCGCGCCTGGCCGACGCTGTTGACCATCCACAACATCGCCATGCAGGGGCTCTTCCCCGTAACGGAATTTGCCGGTCTCGGCCTGCTGGAGGAGTACCTCAGCCCGAGTGGGGTGGAGTTTTGGGGGAAGGTGAACTGCCTCAAGGGCGGCCTGCTCTTCGCCGACGCGCTCAATACCGTCAGCGAGACCTACGCGCGTGAGATTCAGACCGCGGAATTCGGGGCGGGGCTCGAAGGCGAGCTCTCCCGCCGCCGCCGCGATCTCTTTGGGATCCTCAACGGCGTGGACTACGGCCAGTGGGATCCGCGGGTGGACGCCTATCTGCCGGCGCGGTATGGCCCCGACGACCTCGACGGCAAGCGCTTCTGCAAGCGGGCGCTCCAGCAGGAGGGCGGGCTGGAGCCGCTGCCATATGCCCCCCTGCTGGGGATGGTCAGCCGTCTGACCGACCAGAAGGGGTGCGACCTTGTCGCCGCCGTACTGCCGACCTTGCTGGAGCAGGGCATCCAATTTGCGCTCCTCGGGACCGGCGACCCGCGGTACCATGCCCTGTTCACTCATCTGGCGCGCACCAATCCGCGCCAGGTGTTCGCCGCGCTCACCTTTGACGAAGCGCTGGCCCACCACATCGAAGGTGGCGCCGATCTCTTCCTAATGCCGTCGAAGTACGAACCGTCGGGGTTGAACCAGCTCTACAGCCTGCGCTACGGGACGATCCCCGTCGTGCGGCGCACCGGTGGCCTGGCCGATTCGGTCGCCGACGCCACGCCGGCCGCGGTCGCCGAGGGCATCGCCACCGGGTTTGTGTTTGACGACTACAACCCGGCCGCTTTCCTGAGCGCGCTCGACCGGGCGCGGGGGGTTTTCCGCGACCCCGTCTCCTGGCGGCGCATCCAGCAGGCGGGCATGCGCGCGGACTTCTCCTGGGACCGCTCCGCGGCCCGATACGCGGCCTTGTACCGCGAGGCCGTGGGTAGAAGAGTAGGTGGGCTGGCCGGCGAGACCGCCTAGCCCTCATTCGTGGGTTGAGGAGGGAATCAGAACGTGCCCGAACTGCGCAAAGATCCGATCACCCGCCGCTGGGTCATCATCGCGACCGAGCGGGCCACCCGCCCGACAGATTTCACCAGGACCGTCAACGACGACCGCACCGACCCCGAGCGCTGCCCCTTCTGCGAAGGCCGGGAAGAGAAGACCCCTCCCGAGATCTTCGCCATCCGCCCCGGCGGCGGCCCCAACGACGGCCCGGGCTGGCGCGTGCGCGTCGTCAGCAACAAGTACCCGGCGCTGCGCATCGAGGGCAGGACCGACCGGACGCAGATCGGGCTCTTCAGACGGATGGACGGCGTCGGCGCGCACGAGGTCATCGTGGAGACTCCCGACCACGACACCCACCTGGCGCTGATGTCCGAGGGGGAGATCGCCGACGTCATCCGCGCCTACTACCATCGCTACGAGGACTTGGACCGGGACAGGCGCTTCGAATACCTGCTGCTCTTCCGCAACCACGGCAGCGCCGCGGGGGCGTCCCTCTCACATCCCCATTCTCAATTGATCGCTCTGCCGATGGTGCCGAAACGCATCAACGAAGAACTGGACGTGGCGGAGCGGTATTATGTCAAGCAAGGGTCCTGCATCTTCTGCGACATGATCGCCCAGGAGCGAAAGGGCGGGGAGCGCATCGTGTTCGAGAACGAGCGCTTCCTGGCCGTCGCTCCCTACGCCTCGCGTTTTCCCTTCGAGACCTGGATCCTCCCCCGGGCGCACATGGCCAGCTTCGGTCGCATCGGCGCCGAGGACGTGGCGCCGCTGGCGGAGGCCCTCAAGACCGTGCTGCAGAAACTGAACCTCTGCGTGAAGAACCCGCCTTACAACTTCATCGTGCACACCGCGCCCTATGAATACCCGCGCTCACCGGCTTACCACTGGCACATCGAGGTGATGCCGCAATTGACCCATACGGCCGGGTTCGAGTGGGGTTCGGGGTTCCACATCAACCCGATGGCCCCCGAAGAGGCCGCGCGCTTCCTGCGCGAGACCGTCCTCCGCGAGCAGGTTCCGGCCTCTTGAGCGCCTGAGCCGGGCGCGGGGCGGGACAGCCCAGCGTGCTCGACTTCATCCTCCACCTGGACAGGTACCTCGACGCACTCCTCCAGGGCTTCGGCGCCTGGATCTACCTCCTGGTCTTTCTCGTCGTTTTCGCGGAGACGGGGCTCGTGGTCACCCCCTTCCTGCCCGGAGACTCCCTGCTGTTCACGCTGGGCACGATGGCCGCGCGGGGTGGGCTGGACCCGGTCGGGCTGGTCGTCCTCCTCGCCGCCGCGGCCATCCTCGGGGATACCGTCAACTACTGGATCGGGCAGCGCGTGGGTCCGAAGGCCTTCCAGGCGCGGAACGCCAGGCTCTTCAAACCGGAGTACCTCCGGCGCACGGAGCGCTTCTACGAACGGTATGGGGCCGCCACCATCATCGTCGCCCGCTTCGTCCCCATCGTCCGCACGTTTGCTCCCTTTCTGGCCGGGGTGGGCAGGATGCGCTACGGCCGGTTCCTCCTCTACAATGTCGTGGGCGGCATCGCGTGGGTCGTCCTCTTTGTCCTGGGAGGATATTTCTTCGGGAACATCCCACTGGTGAAAAACAACCTCTCCGTCGTCCTGCTGATCATCATTGTCGTCTCGGTGGCCCCCGTGGC
>JBOGSD010000100.1:0-19577 GCA_050695215.1 bacterium | reverse complement strand
GCCCGCCTCGCCCCGCGCAAAGGCGAGTCGCTGGGGCAGGTGCTGCAGCAGCTGGGCTACGTCACCGGCGAGCATCTCGCGCAGGCCCTGGAGATCCAGAGCCGCACGGGGGAGAAGCTGGGGCAGGTCCTGGTCGACCTGAAGGTCATCACCGAGGTGCAGCTCGCCGAGGCGATGGGGAAGCAGTGGGGCTACCGGTACATCGACCTCGCCGAGGCACGCATCGATCCCGACGCGGTCAAACTGGTCCCCCACTCCCTGGCCCTGCGCCTGCGGGTGATCCCCATTACCTGGGAGCACGGCCGGCTCGTCCTGGCGATGACTGACCCCCTCAACGTCATCGCCGCCGACGACGTCCGGCTGATCACCGGCCAGGAGGTCGAGCCGGCGGTCACCACCGAGGACCAGCTACTGCAAGCGATCAGCCGCCACTATCAAGTCGCCACCGTGCACGAAACGCCCTCGCACCAAGCGATGGAGGACTTGTCCGCGGAGATGGGCGAGGACGAGGTCTCCGTCGAGCAGATGA
The DNA here is from genome assembly GCA_050695215.1 of bacterium. Taxonomy (GTDB): domain Bacteria; phylum Sysuimicrobiota; class Sysuimicrobiia; order Sysuimicrobiales; family Humicultoraceae; genus JACQGZ01. The sequence continues at coordinate 19,048 of JBOGSD010000100.1, read as the reverse complement.
AGGCCCTGGTCGAGGATGCCCCGGTGGTCCGCCTGTTGAACATGATCATCGAGGAGGCCGTGCGCGAGGGCGCCAGCGACGTCCACCTGGAGCCTCACCGTACGGGCGTGCTCGTGCGCTACCGCATTGACGGGGTCCTGCACGACGTGATGAAGCCGGCGCGCAACCTGCGGGCGCCGCTGATTTCCCGCGCCAAGATCATGGCCGACCTGGACATCGCCGAGCGCCGGCGGCCTCAGGACGGCCGGATCCACCTCCGCACCAACGGCCGCGCCTTGGACCTGCGCGTGTCGACGCTGCCCACGATCTTCGGCGAAAAGGTGGTCATGCGCATTCTGGACCAGGCGACCCCGCTGATCGGCCTGAACCGTCTGGGCTTCCACAGCGAGACCCTGCGTCTTTGGGAGCAGGCGATCAGCACGCCCTACGGCATGGTCCTCGTGACGGGACCGACCGGCAGCGGGAAGACGACGACCCTGTACGCCGCGCTGGGCACGATCAACACTCTGGACAAGAACATCGTCACGATCGAGGACCCGGTGGAGTACCAGCTGCCGCGGATCAACCAGGTGCAGGTGAACATCAGGGCCGGCCTCACCTTTGCCGGCGGCCTGCGCAGCGTCCTGCGTCAGGACCCCGACATCATCATGGTGGGAGAGATGCGCGACCGGGAGACGGCGGAGGTGGGCATCCAGTCGGCCCTCACGGGCCACCTCGTCCTTTCCACCCTGCACACCAACGACGCCGCCACGGCGGTCAGCCGTCTCACCGACATGGGGATCGAACCGTTCTTGATCTCCTCCTCGGTGCTGGCCATCCTGGCCCAGCGGCTGGCCCGGCAGATCTGCCAGCACTGCAAGATCGCGTATTCCCCGCCACCCGAAGCGCTGAAACGGCTGGGACTGGACGCCAGCAAGGAGGTCCAGCTCTTCCGCGGGCAGGGCTGCGAGGAGTGCCGTTTTACCGGCTACAAGGGCCGCATCGGCGTCTTCGAACTGCTGGTGCTCTCCGACGCGATCCGCGAGATGGTCGTGCGGCGTGCGCCGTCACCGGAAATCAAGGCGCAGGCCGTCCGCGAAGGCATGCACACGCTGCGCGACGATGGTCTGGAGAAGGTGCTCTCCGGCGTGTCCACGATCGACGAGATCCTGCGCGTCGTCTACGTCGGCGATTAAAGCACTGACCGAAAGCCAGATCGCCAACCCTCTAAGGCCGAACGCCCAGGGTGACCTCAACCCTCAGCCGTTCCCCGCCGCGCACCACGACCAGTCTGATGGTGCGCCCCGGCGCGCGCGCCGCCACGGCCGCGAGCAACTCGGTCCACGCCTCTACCGGATCGCCGTCGAGAGCAATGATCACGTCGCCGGCGCGCAACCCGGCGCGGGCGGCGGGACCGTCCTCCACAATGTCCAGGATGAGCGCCCCGCGATCCACCGTCACGCCGCGCTCCCGCGCCTGCTCGGGGGTGAGGGTCCGGCCGGCGATGCCGATCCAGGCACGATCGATCCTGGCGCCCGAGCGCAACCCCGGCAGGGCGGTCTCGATCGTCGGTGCGGAGACGGCGAGACCGTGGCCCTCGCGATTAGACGCCACCACCAGCCCGACGACTTCGCCGCGACCGTTCAGCACCGGTCCACCGGAATTGCCGGGCGCGACTTCCGCAGTGACGCGGATCATGATCTCCGCGACCAGCCCCGGCAGCGAGGCACTGACGCCGGCGACCTGGCCGGTGGTCATGATCCCCCGCCGACCGCGCGGGGCGCCGATGACCGCCACCGGCTCACCCAGCGCCACGTCGCGGGCGACGGTGAGGGCGGGCAGACGCCGCGAGGCGCTGACGCGGAGGACCGCGAGATCCCGCCGCGCGTCGTAGCCGACGAGCTGGGCAGGAAAGGTTGTCTCATCCGGAAACTCGACCCGGAGATCGGTGGCCGTGCGGGCCACATGCCCCGCGGTGAGGACCCATCCTTCTGGATCGATGGCGAATCCGCTGCCCAGCACCGGCCGGCCGGCCTGAAGGCCTCGCACCACCGTTACCGCCGGGGCGGCGAGCGCGTACACTGCCTGCGCGTCGAACGGCGCGGCCGCCGGGCCGGCAGGCTGACCGAGAGCGGGGGCGCCGGGCGTGAGGACAGACAGCAGGATGAGCAGGGGGCCGAGGTCCCCGCGCCGGACCCGCGGCCGGAGCAGTCGCTGCATCATCGGTTCTCCCTCCGGGTCTGATACTGCCCTGTGATTGATTATTGCTCTGTAACTGTAACGCGCCAGGGGATGCCGAAGGTCCCGCGTGGAGGGGAAACGCAACGGGGGCGCAGACGGGGTGGGCGTCCGCGCCCCCGTGCGATCGTGCGGGGGGCCGGGGTACAGCCGAACGGTCTTAGACCAGCGTTAGACCAGCGCGGCGGCGAGCTGGCTGTTGCGCTTCATCTCCAGGCGGATGCGGCCCAGGTTGCAGCGGGCGTTGCCCACCACGACCAGCAGCGCGTCCGGCCCGGCGGGACCCACGGCCACGGGCCCTTCCTCGAACTCCATCAGCAGGCCGCGGATCATGCCGCGCACCATCTCCGTGCCCATCGCTTCGGCGGCCGCCATGTTACTGGCGACGATGGCCGCCACGCCCTCCAGATCGACGTCCTCGGTGGAGATGCCCTCGATGACGAACCCGTCCCGCCCCACGACCAGGACGGCCAGGACGCCTTCCACTTTGGCCAGTTCTGCCAGCACATCTTTGATCTGCGACACCGTCTGTTCCCTCCGTATCTACATCGCCGGGCTGAGGAGCGCCCGCAGTTTCGTCAGGGAGCCCGCCAGCACGCGCGAGACGTGTTTTTGACTGATGCCGATGCGTCGAGCGGCGTCCATCTGCGTGAGATCGGTGAAGAAGAGGTAGTAGAGGACGCGGCGCTGCAGTGGGTTCAGTTTGTCCATCGCCTCGAAGAGGACGATCCGGTCCTCCAGGGGCAGCGCGACGCCGTGGCCCTTGTGGCGGAGGGCGTCCCGGTCGGCGCGCAGTTCGCCGGCCTCCTCGTCCGCCTCCAGCGAGATGGTGCGCAGGACCTCCCGCGTCTTGAGCACTTCGAGCAGTCCCTCCTCCTCGACGTTCAGTTCGGAGGCGAGGTGCTCTGTGTCGGGGAAGCGCCCCTCCTCGCTGATGTAGCGGGCGGAGGCCTCCTCGATCTGGTGGTTGAGCTTCTGCAGCCAGCGCGGCTTGCGAATCGTGTCCCGGTGGTCACGCAGGTAGTGGCGGATCTCGCCGCGGATGAGGTGGCTGGCATACGTGACGAACTTGACGCCGCGGCCGGCGTCGAACAACTCGAGCGCGTTCAGCAGGCCGATGAAGCCCACCTGCATCAGATCGTCGGTGGGCACCCCGGCGAAGATGAAGTCGGAGACGATCCGCCGGACGAGCGGCGTGCAGGCGAGGACGATCTGCTCCCGCAGCGCCGGATCGCCGGTCTCCCCATAGCGGGCGACTAACGCGTCCTCATCTCGCGCGGCCGGACGTTCGGCCTCCCGCTCCGGGCGCTCCAGCCGGACGACCGAGGTGGAAGCATGAGTCCGGATCTGCGGTCGTGACGGATCGGCGCTGCGGCGAGCGGTCTGACTACGAGCTGCCATCGGTCTCTCCCCTCCGGCGGCAATGCCCCGAACTCCGGTGAGATGCCCGCGGCAGGTTGAGCCTGTCGGGGCAGCAGGCTCAGGTGGGCGATGAATGCTGCGACGAAGGGTGCGAGTCGTCCGCCTGAAAGTGAAAATCGCTCTCGGTGACTTCCCCGAGAGCGATTTCTGAAACCTTATCCCTTCGGCAGCCCGGCCGACCTATTGCTAGGTCCCGTAAACTTTGCGCCCCCACCTCGCGATGGGTTTGCCTTTCTCGGGGACTTTCTATGAACTTGTGACCCCGGATATTCTACGCAAACTCCGGGACTCCTGCTCCTTCTTCCCTCTCCGCGGAAAAAAATTCCTTCCCCCAAACCGGCGGCAACCCGGCCCTCAACCTACGCCGAGGAGGCGCGGGCGCGACCGCGCGACGTGTACCGGAAGACCATCCGTTTGTCGACCAGGGCACCGACGAGGGCCTCGACCTGGCCGAGGGGCACTGCGCTCGCCTGCGCGACCTCGGCGAGCGTGCGCCCGCCGTCCAGCAGAGGCAACAGCCGCTGGATCTCCTGGCCGTGGATGACCGCCAGCGCCGCCACGGCGTCCCCCGCCATATCCACGGTGGGGGCCAGGAGGAATCGCTCGTCGCCCCGAAAACGACGAGACGCGTCGCTCCTGGCCTGATCCACCGCGGTCTCCCCAGACTCCGCCGGCGCGGGCGGGGAGATCAAGGGAGGCGCGTCCCGCGCCTCCGCACGAGCCGACTCGATCGGCGATGCGGGAGGACTGAGGGACAGGCTGGCCGCGGAAGTATCCAGGACTTCTGGAGCGGCAGCCTGTCCCTCAGTCCTCTGTGGCTCTTCGACCGGCCGCGCCGCCGGAGGCAGCAGCTCTTGGGAGATGCGCCCGCGGTAGATCTGCAGCAGCCCTTCCGTCTGCGGCGGCACGCTCTCGCCGTTGACCGCGGTGCCCTGGGTGAACCTGACGGGGCGCACCGCTCCCTCCTGCACGATCCAGGCGCCGGAGAGGTCACCGACCAACACCGCCATGCCGCCGAAGTTGGTTCGCCGCGCCCAGTCCGCCCACGCCTCCGGTGAGACGACCTCGGAGGGCAGGACCGGCTGTGTCAGGGCGAGGTCCCGGATGGCCGCCGCCCACCGCGCCGGCAGCGCGACTTGGCCCCAGCGCGGCGGGTGCATCCGCTCGAGGCGCTGCGCCACGGCGGCGAGGGCATGATCCCCCTCTGCCCAGCCAAGGCCGTCCCAGAGGTGAATACGCGGGTGGCCGCCGACAAAGAGCAGAATCGCTTCTGCGTCCGGCCAGCGCAGCCACAGATAGCCGTTCCATTCATGCCGCTGCGCCACCCAGGTGGACCAGCGTGCCGGGGTGAGCAGGAGCTGAGGCGCGGGGGCGTTCACGTCAGAGGGCCTCGATCGTCCGCCGCTGCCAGGCGGCGCTGGCCCCGAGACTGGCCAAGCCGGCGACGCGGAGCAGATTGATCGGATGCGCGGCTGAATAGAGATCGTAGGTCGTCAGATAGGCAAAACCCAGGTTCGCCGCGGCCAGGGCGAGAACGCCGGCGGCAACGCCCATCCAGACATAGCCGGACGCGCCGCCGCGGAAGGCCACCACCGGTCCCAGCGCGAGGGGGAAGAGCAGCGCGACGCTGCTGGCGTAGAAGAGGCCCAGGCCTTTCTCCGTCGAGGCCAGCGGCGCCGCGACGATCGGCCACATGAACCGTCCGATCACCACGCCCCACAGGGCCAGCCCGGCGAAGACCAGGAGAAGACGCTGCCCGCGTGTCAGCATCGGCCTGACCAGGCGGAACTCGTCCGCCAGCGCCGCCGCCAGGATGAGGGAAGCCGCGACGAGGAACCCGTCGGCCGCAGAGGGGTAGGCGCGGGGTTGGCCGCTCCATTCGGTGGCGGCGTAGACGAGCAACCCCAGCGCCCAGGCCGCCGCCGCCGCCGCGCTCAAGAGCCAGACCCGCCGCTCGCGCTCCCCGCGTCCGTAGCCGCGCGCAGCTTGGGCCAGCAGCACCGCCGCAGAGCCGGCCGCCAGCAACTGCACCGTCACCCCGAGGAGATGCTGCAGCACGCGGGCGCGGGCATCAGCGGGCGCGGGCAGGAACACCGCGGCGCCGACGGCCAGCAGCAGCAGGGGCACCATAAACGCGGTCATCCGTCTTCACCTCCCCGCCGCGGCGACGTGAGCAGACGCTTCAAGGCGTCCTCGCAGGCAAAGTCCCTGCCGACGGTCCAGAGCAAACGCTCGGCGAAAGCTGCTCCCGCCACCTCGCCCAGCCCCGCAGCGACGGCGCGCAGGGCGGCGGCCGCACGCGCCGGATCGATCTGTCCCATCACATCGCGTCCGGCCACCGTCACGTTGGAGCCGAGTGTCACATTGACGGCGTCCTCGAGACGCTGGGCCAGCGGGGTCCCGCGGTGGCGCCGGACCCGGGCCAGGGTCTCGGGCAGCAGTCGCGACCACGGCACCCCTGCGAGCGCAGGATCGATTGATGCGTCCGACTGGGTCACGGCCGGCGGACCGACCGGCACACCCTTCCTGGCGGCGACTCTGCGGGTCGGGGGGAGCTGGCCCGCTGCCCGCGGGGCGGACGCGGGGTCCGGGAGGGGCGCGTGCTCACTCGCCGGCGCCTGACCATCCGGGACGGAGACCGCGGGCGCTTGCGGGAGTGTCGGAGGTCTGGCCGGATGGACAGCCACTCGCGCGTCAGCATCCCCCCAGAGGATGCGGAGCACCTCCAGGGGATCAGGCGGGATCGCGGCGTCGCCGCTGCCGGAAGAAAACAGCCAGCCGCCGGAAAGCCGTCCCTCCTCCAGCCAGACGGCGCCGTCTCCCGACGCCCCGGCGCCCAGGATGACGCCGCTGAACCGCCGGCGTCGCAGCAGGGCGACGAGGGGATCGAGCGAAACGTACGCCGGCCGCAGCTCGTCGTAGAGGGCGCGGCCGCCCCGCACGGGGGCCAGCAGCGCCTCCGCCTGCGCCCGGGAGAGCGCGCTCACCTAGCGGATCCCCCGCTCCCGGTAGTACCGCAGCGCGCCCGCGTGCATCGTGATCGGCATGCCGCGCCGGGAGGTGGCGAAGCCGATGTCGCGGCCCCGCGCGTGCGCCGCCTGGAGGCGGTCGATCCCGTCCCAGAGCGCCTTGGTCAGGTCGTAGATCAGTTGTTCCTCCATGTCCTGGCGGGTCACCAGCATGGCCATCACCGCGGCGGTTGCCACCGGACGGTCCTGGCCGCGGTAGGTGCCGGCGGGCACCGTCACGCTTGTGTAGTACGGATACTGCTCGCGCAGTTCTTCCACGACCTCACGCGGGATGGGCAGCAGCTGCAGCTCCCGCGAAGCGGCCACATCCTGGACGGCAGCCGTCGGGAAGCCGGCGGTGATGAAGGCAGCGTCGATGACGCCGTCCTTCAGCTGGTCGGCGGCTTCGGCGAAGCTGAGGAAGTCCTCGCGGATGTTGAAGTAGCCCAGGCCAAAGGCGCGCAGGATCTGACGGGCGTTTACCTCGGTCCCGCTGGCGGCGGGGCCCACGGCCACGCGGCGGTCGCGCAAGTCGGCGATGCTCGTGAAGCCCTTCCCCCGCAACGTCACCACCTGGATCGTCTCGGGGTAGAGCATCGCCATACCCCGCATCTTGTCGATGGGGGCGGGGCGGTTCGCCACCCGGTCCATGAACATCTCCGTGCCGTGAAAGGCGTAGAAGGCGATGTCGTTCTGCACGAACGCCACCGCCACGTCTCCCCGCGCCAGCAGGTTGATGTTGGCCACTGAGGCCGCGGAGGTCTGCGCCGTCGCCTGCACCCCGGTGACGCGCGCCGTCCAGATCTCGGCCAGCGCCGCGCCGAGGGGGAAATAGACGCCGGCGGTGCCACCGGTGGCGAGGGGGATAAAGGTCCGCTGCTGTGCGGCCGCGGGCAGGAGCCCCGTGCCGACGATCAGTGCAAGGACGATCGCGATGCGTACTCTCATGGATGTTCCCTCCCGTCTGTGATCAGGGTGCGGCGGTGAAGAAGCGTCCGCCGGTCACTCGTGTGATGATGACGACTCTGATCGGGTCGCCGCGCGCGTCAAAGGAGAATTCTCCGGTCACGCCAGGCACGCGGCGCAGCGCCGCGACGGCGTCCCGCAGCCGCTCCCGGTCGGTGCCGGCCCGGCGCAGCGCCACAGCGATCAGCTTGACGCCGTCGTAAGCCTGGGCGGCATACTGGTCGGGGCTGCGGCTGTACGCCTTGCGGTAGGCGACGACGAAGGCGCGCACCAGCGGCAGGGGCACCGTGGGCAGGAACGCCGCCGGAACGTAGATCTGATTGGCCGCCGCCCCGGCCCAGGTGGCGGTGTCCTCCGAGTAGAGCGCGTCGCTGCCGGCGATGATCAGGTCGCGCCCGGCCGCGCGCGCCTGGCGGATCAGGAGGGCCGCCTCGTCCGGATAGCCGGCGACGAAGAGCGCCTGCGCCCGCTCGGCGAGCACGCCGCGGACGTGGCGGGAGAAGTCTTTTTCGCCGTCCCGGTAGAGACGGCGGCTGGTGATGATGCCGTCGCGTTCGCGCACCGCCTGCTCGAACGCCAGCGCTACCATGGAGCCATACTCGTTGCTGTCAGAGACCACGGCGATCCGGCGCGCTCGCAGGCGGTCCACTAGGTAGGCCGCCATCGCCCGCGCCTGCGCGCCGGCTGGAGTGGCGGTGCGGAAGACGAAATGGCCGCCGTACGGGAGGGGGCCGGTGGCGCCCGGCGAGATGATGACGACGCGCTCCCGCTCGGCCACCGGCGACGCTGCGATCACTCCACCGTCGGTCACCGGTCCCAGGATGGCCACGACGCCCTGCGCCGCGAGGTGCGCGACGAGGCGGGCGGATTCGGCCGGATCACCCCGGTCGTCTGTAGCCAGCACGTTCAGCCGGCGCCCGTGAATGCCGCGTCCGTTGTTGATCTCGGCGGCGGCAAGCGCGGCGCCCTCGCTGACCGCGCGGGCGATGCCCGGGATGTCGCTGGAGGAGGGAACGATCAGGCCGACGCGGATCGCCCCGCCCGAGGGGCCGCCTCCGCCGCAGGCGGTGAGCAGGGCGAGGCCAAGGAGCAGGTACCCCCACGATCGCCGGCCCGTGTTTTTCCTCATCCCCGATACTCTGCCTCCCGCCGCTCGCGGCGCGCCGCACAACGAATGCGCCCCCAGCCCGGCTCCGAGCCGCCGCGGCTGAGGGCGCGAGGACGACCTCTCACCTGTCGGCAACCCGGCCGACCCGAGCCCCCCGTCAGTTGACGCGGAGGACCGGGTCCCGCGGCTTTGCGTCCCCACCTCGCGGTGGGTTTGCCGTTATCGCAGGGTCGTACTGACTTGTTCCCTAATGCCCTTGCCCAGTCACGGCGGGCGCTAGACCCTCCCCCGGCCCGCCGGCGGGATAGAGATCCCGCATTTTCAAGTAGAGTCTCCCCACGCTGCGGACGTACAGCTGCGTCTCCGCGTACGGCGGGATGCCGCCGTACCGCTCGACCGCCCCCTTACCCGCGTTGTAGGCGGCGAGGGCCAGATTGAGATCCCAGCCGAAGCGGTCCAGGTTCCCCCGGATCACCCGCACCGTTCCGTAGACGTTCTGGATCGGATCGTAGGCGGCCACACCGAGAGTGGCGGCGGTGGCGGGCATCAACTGGCCCAGCCCCATCGCCCCCTTATGCGAGCGGGCCGTCGGCGAGAAGCCCGACTCGATCGCGATCAGCGAGGCGATCAACCGGGGATCCACGTTGTACTGGCGGCCGAAGGCCAGAATGGCCTGCCCGATCCCCCGGGCGTCGGTGGCAGAGAGGCGGGGGTTGTAGGAGCGGGCGAGCTCCTCGTAGGTGGCCGGATCGAGCGACGCCGGCATCCCGCCGGCCGTCCGGGCCGCCGGGGACCCGGGTGGAGGCATCGAGCGCAGCCCCATCTGCGCCAGTTCCGCCACGGGACGCGCCGGCCGCAGCGCCAGGACGTGCTGCAGGACGGCCCGGGCGCGCGCGCCCTCGCCGGCCTGGAGCAGAGCGTGTCCCCACCACAGCCAGGTCTGGGCGTCTCGCGGGCGCATCGCCGCGGCGGTGGCCAGCACCGCGGCGGCCTCCCGGTAACGGCGCTGCGCGTACAGCGCCACGCCCAACCACTGGCGCGCATGGTGGGATCGCGGCTGCGCGCGCGCGGCCTGGCGAAAAGCCGCCTCCGCCGCCGCCAGGCGCCCTCCTCGATAGTGGGTGATCCCGCTCTCCAGCGCGCCGGCGCGGGCGGGGGCGGGAAGGATCAGCACCAGGGCGAGGGCCGCGGCCCAGATCGCGTACAACGCGCGGGGGATCACGGCAGCAGCTCTACCAGTTCACTGCGGCGCTTCTTGATCGCCAGCCGCGCCCGGGCCACGTTGCCCCCCGCCCGCAGCACCACGACCAGGAAGTGCTCGCCGGTGAGGGTGACCACGAGCAGGGAGAGTCGTTCGGTGGAGAGGGAGACGTAATCCACCTCACCGCCCTCCAGCTTGCGGGCGCAGAACGCGCCGATCTTCATGAGGGTGGCCAGGTCGGCGCCGATGCGGGTGAGATCGGGTTCCAGATCCTTGACGAGGGACTGGACCATCCCACCGTCCATGGAGCCGACGGCCGCCGCCTGAGCGTCATCGGGGGTTAGTTCCTGCAGGATCGTCCGTAGCGACATAGGTCCTCGGGCAGCAGCGTCGGGCGCCTCAGACGGCCGGAAGGATTTCGACGCGATCCCGGTGCCCCCTTCTCCCTCCCCGGCGGCCGATCCCGGCGCGCTCACGAGCGTTCCCGCCACATGCGCAACTGGATCTCAAACGGCGGTTTGGTGGCGAGCACGCGGAGGAAGGTCTCCACGATCTCCGGGTCGAGCACCCGGCCGGCCATCTGCCGCAACTCATCGGTGGCCTGGGCCATCGGCTTCCCCCGCCGGTAAGGACGATCGGAGATCATGGCGTCGAAGGCGTCGGCGACGCGGAGGATCCTGGCCCCGATGGGGATGGCCTCACCGGCGAGCCCGTCGGGGTAACCGCTGCCGTCAAAGGACTCCTGGTGGCTGAGCACCAGCTCGGCCAGGGGACGGAACGGCCGCATCTCCCCCAAGATCGCCGCGCCGCGTTCGGCGTGCTGGTTCACCACCGATCGCTCTTGGGGCGTGAGCGGCCCGTTCTTGTGCAGGATCTCTTCCGGCGTGGCAATCTTCCCGATGTCATGCAGGAGGCCGGCCAGCCGGATCTGCTCCACCTCCTGCGCCGGAAGACCCCGCTCGGTGGCGATGGCCACGGCGGTGCCGGAGACGCGCTGGCTGTGTCCCCGGGTGTAGGGATCTTTGGCTTCCAGCGCGGCGACCAGCGTCCGCACCGCGGAATAGAGCAGGTCGCGCAGTTGCGCCTGAATCTGCCCGTCGTGCAGGATGACGGCGGTTTCATCGGCCAGCAGCGTCAGACTTTGCAGGTCTTCGCTGCGAAAGCGCCCGCCGTTGCGCCGGCCCACCAAGCTAAAGCCGATGACCTGTCCTTGGATGCTGAAGGGCACCGCGGCCGCCGCCCGGATGGAAACCCCATCGAAGAGCGCCCGCCACGCCGGGTCCGCCCCGGCGTCCTCCGTGGTCAGCGCCGCCCCCTCGCTGAGGATCCGCCCCGCCAGCCCCTCCTCTACCGGAAGGCGGCGCATCTCCCATTCCCGCCCCCCCAGGTTACGGACGCCCCGCACGACCGGCACACCCTCCTCATCGAGCAAGGCGGCCGCGGCGACGTCGGCCTGGGCCAGGTCCACGGCGAGATCGAGGAAGCCTTCGACCCTGGCGTGCAGCTGCAGGGGAGCCAACGCCGCCACCGCCACGTGCGCGCGCTTCAGTTGGCGCAGCTGCTCCTGAGCCGCCCGCGCCCGCCGCAGTTGTTCGTTCAGGCGCCGGCGCCGCGTCCACTGCGCCGCGCCGCAGACCGCTCCGAAGAGCGGCAGGACGAGACCGCCGAAGAAGAGCGCGCGCTCCTCGATGCTGGGCCCGGCCACGATGGCGAAGACGGCGGCCGCGAGGACGCCGGCGACAAACCCCCGCCAGAGCCCCATCCCCACCGTCGACCAGGCCAGCACGAGCGGGAAGTACAGATAGAAGACGCTGGCCTCGGGGGAGGTCGACCGCACGAGCAGGCTGACGAGGATGAGGTCGAAGGGGAGAACGATTTCATCCAGAGGGCTGCCCATGATCGCGACCCGGGGGGCGAAGGCCAGGATCACGCCGGTGAGAGACAGCCCGGCCAGGGCCAGGGCGCTGACTCCCGGCGCGACGCTGGCGCGCAGGGGTGTCGGATCGAGCGGGGCCGCGGCGTCGATGAGAATGAACAGCGCGCCGGCCGCCACGGCGCCGAAGCGCAAGAGCAGCGGCGCCCACTCAATCTCTTGAAAGAATCCTGCGAGGCGGAGTTTCACCACACGCCCGACCGGTGAGGCATCTGAGGATATATGCCCGCGCTCCGGCGCGGACAGACCCGCGGGCCACCGCACTCCCTCTAGGCCGGCGGAGTGGGGAGGTGCAGCAGCCGCACCAGCACCCGTTCGATCGTCCGGTTGATCAACCGGGTGGTGGGGAACTCGTGGCGTCCCATCGGCTGCACCAGAATGGTGAAGAGTCCCAGCCGGTTCCCGGCCAAGATATCGGTGAGCAGTTGGTCACCCACCAGTGCGGTCTCCTCCGGCGCCGTCCGCATCATCGCCAGCGCGCGGCGCAGCCCCGAGGTGGACGGTTTCATCAATCCCGAGGCGACGGGAAGACCGAGACCGTCGGCGACGGCGCGGGTCCGCCGCGTCCGATTGTTGGTCACCAGCACCAGGCGCAGACCCGCATCGCGGGCGGCCGCCACCCAGCGCCGAGCCTCCTCTGTTGGAGCCGCGCTGCCGTAGGGCACGAGCGTATTGTCCACGTCGACCACCAGGCCGCGGATCCCCTCCGCGGAGAGGGCGACCGGATCCAGATCGGCCAGCCGCGCCGCCACCCGCCGCGGTCGGAAGAGTTCCAGGATTCTCAGGGCCGCCACCGTCTGATCGCCCGCAGGTGCTCTTCGAAGGTGCGGCTGAACTCGTGGCTCCCGTCGGGGCGAAGGACGTAGAACAAGTATGGCACCTCGGCCGGACGCAGCGCCGCCGAGATGGCGGCCAGTCCGGGGTTGCAGATCGGACCGGCCGGCAGCCCGGTGCGGCGGTAGGTATTGTACGGGGAGTCCACCTGCAGATCGGCGGTGGTCAACGGGCCGGAGGTCCGGCCCAGCGCGTAGAGGACGGTGGCATCGATCTCCAGCGGCCATCCCTTCCTCAAGCGATTGCGGATGACCCCGGCGATCACGGCGCGCTCTGCAGGCACCCGCGCCTCCCGCTCGACCATGGAGGCGATGATCACCGTCTCCCCCAACGCGCCCGGCGCGGCCCCTCGGGCGCGCGGGAGCACCCGCTCCTCGAACCGCATGAGGAAGCGTGCCGCGATCTCCTCCGGCCCTAACCCGCGCGGCAGCAGGTAGGTGTCCGGAAAGAGATACCCCTCCAGGTCGGCACGCCCGCCCAGCCAGGCGAACCGGAAGCGGTCGCCTCCTTGCCGGGCGAGACGCCGGAAGGCCTCCCCGTGGCCCAATCCGCGCGCCGCCAGGGTGCGCGCGATCTGGGCGGCGGTGTAGCCCTCCGGGATGGTGAGACGGTGCAGCACCACCCGCCCGCGGGCGATCCGGTCGAGGATCTCCAGGGTGGAGAAGGCCGGCGACAGCGCATACTCGCCGTGCTGGAGGCGCGCACTCACACCGCGCAGCCGGGCAGCCAGGACGAAAGCCGCCCGCGAACGGATGAGCCCAGCGGCTGCCAACTGCTCGCCGATCCCCGTCACCGAGCCCCCCCGGGGGATCACGACGATCTGGGAGGGACCCGCGGCGTTGACCGGACGCAGCATCGTCCCCAAGACGGCGAAGGCCCCGGCCAGCGCCAGAGCCCCCGCAACGAGCGGAAGGAGGAACCGCCGCACGCTCAGACGCTACCCCTCCTCACCGTCCTCGTCGTCGTCTTCGTCGTCGTCATCGTCGTCTTCGTCGTCGTCCTCATCAGCGTCGGCCGACTCGCCGTCCTCCATATCCTCTAGCGCGGCCGCCACCCGAGCGAACTCCTCGTCGTCGTCCACCGCGGCGAGGGTCTCGTCATCCTCCATGCGGAAGATGACGGCGTCCGTCTCCCCCCCGGCCGGCTGCAGGATCGCATACCGTTGCTGCGCGACCTCGATCACGTCCACCAGATCGAACTCGTGCTCCTGTCCCTGGTCGTCGACCAGGCTGATCGTCTCACGATGTCTGGCCACTCCTCCACCTCCGGTTCAACTTCGGACCCGCTCTCGCAGGCCGCCGTGCAGTGTAGCATCTCGCCTCGCGGACTCACAAGGAATCATCTCCTGTGCGCCGGCGGTCCAGGTAGCCCTGCAGGATCAGCGCCGCCGCCACCGCATCGCGGACCTGACGACGCCGTCCCCGCCGCACGCCTCCTTCCAGCAGGGATCGTTCCGCCGCGGCCGTGGTCAGTCGCTCGTCCGCCGCCACCACCTCGACCGCAAGCGCCCTGCGCAGTTGCTCGATGAACCGATCGACGCGCCGTGCCTGCGTGCCGGCCTGCCCCGCCAGTGTCAGCGGATAGCCCACCACCACGCGAGCGACGGCCTGCGCGGAGACGATGGCCCCGATCCGGCCCAGGTCTGCCGCGCCGCCGCGCCGCTCGATCACCAGCAGCGGCTGGGCGATCACGCCCTGCGGGTCGCTGACGGCCACGCCGATGCGCCGCTCGCCGAGGTCGAGCGCCAGCGTCCGGCTCACCGCGGCGCGGCAGCCAGCGCGCGGCGCACCAGGTCGGGGACGCCGGCCAGCGCCTCGTCCAGCCGCTCGATCTCGCGCCCGCCCGCCTGGGCCAGGTCGGCGCGCCCACCGCCGCTGCCGCCGAGGTGGAGGGCCACCTCCTTGATCAACCCGTCGGCGCGCAATCCCCGGCGGTTCAGGTCCGCGGTCACCATCACCACGAGGTTGGTCCGTTCGTTCACCGCGCCGCCGAGGACGAAGACGCCCGTCGGCAGCCGGTCTCGCAGCGCGTCCCCGACCCGGCGGAGGGCGTCGTGGCTGAGTCCATCCACCCGCGCCGCCAGCACGGTGATCCCCTCCACCTCGCCGGCGCCCGCCACCAACCGGTCCAGATCTTGGGCCTGGCTCACCCGGGACAGCCCGGCCACCTCGCGCTCCAGCTGGCGCACCTGCGCGGTCAGCCGGCGCACCCGGGCGGGGACCTCTGCCGGGGCCACCTTCAGCACCTCGGCCGCTTCCGCCAGGGCGGCCTCCTGCGCGCGCAGCCAGGCGGCGACTCCGCGCCCGGTGACCGCCTCGATCCGCCGGATGCCCGCGGCGGCGCTGCCCTCGGCGACGATCTTGAAGAGCCCGGTCTGGGAGGTGTTGGTCAGATGAGTGCCGCCGCAGAGTTCGCGGCTATAGCCGAGGACCTCGACGACGCGCACGCGCTCTCCGTACTTTTCCCCAAACAGTGCCATGGCGCCGCGGCGGATCGCCTCGTCATAGGCCATCCAGCGTGGGCGCACCGGCAAGGCGGCAAAGATCTGCTCGTTCACGCGCCGCTCCACCGCGTCCCGCTCCTGCGGCGTCAGCGCGGACAGGTGGGTGAAGTCGAAACGCAGCCGGTCGGGCGCGACCAACGACCCCGCCTGGCGGGCGTGCTCACCCAGCACCTCGTGCAGCGCCCGATGCAGCAAATGGGTGGCGGTGTGATTGCGCATGATGTCCCAGCGCCGCGCAGCGTCGATCTCCGCGGTGACGGCGTCACCCTCACGCACCGTCCCCCGGACGACGCGGCCTGTATGCACGATGACGCCGCCTGCGCCCCGCTGCGTATCGGTGATCTCGATGGCGCCGCGACGGGAGCGGATGCGGCCGGCATCGCCTACCTGCCCGCCCCCTTCGGGATAGAAGGGGGTGCGGTCGAGGACCACCTCGACCTCTTCTCCCGCGGGGGCCTCCGTCACGCGCTCCCCCCACGCCAGCAGGGCCAGGAGGCCACCGCGCACCCGGCGCGCCTTGTAGCCGAGAAAGTCGGTGCGGTCGACCCCCGCCAGCGTGGTCGCCAGATCGCGAGCGCCGTCACCGTCGTCGAAGCCACCGGCCGCCCGGGCGCGCTGGCGCTGGCGGGTCATCGCCGCCTCGAAGCCCCCCTCGTCCACGGTCAGGTCGCGCTCCCGGGCCACGTCCCGCGTCATCTCCAAGGGAAATCCAAAGGTGTCGTAGAGGCGGAAGGCCACCTCCCCGGGAATGCGGCGCTCCCCGCGCGGCAACGCGGCGATCGCGTCGTCGAGCCGCGCCAGCCCGCTCGCCAGCGTGGCGCCGAAGCGCTCCTCCTCCGCCAGGATGGTGCGCCGGACGAACTCCCGCCGCGCCGTCAATTCCGGGTAGACCTCCCCCATCACCTCGGTCACGGCGTCGGTGACCTCGTGCAGGAACGGCCGCTCCAGACCCGCCCGCCGGCCGAAGCGCGCCGCCCGCCGCACGATCATGCGCAGGACGTAGGCGCGTGCTTCGTTTCCGGGCATCACCCCGTCGGCGATGAGGAAGGCCGCCGCCCGGGCGTGATCGGCGATTACCCGGTAGGGCACGACCTGGGCGCTGCGCTGCCGCTCGTCATGTCCACAGAGACGCTGGATCCGATCGAGGATCGGCGTGAACATGTCCGTGTCGTACGTGCTGGGCGTGCGCTGCAGGACGGAGACGATCCGCTCCAAGCCCATGCCGGTGTCCACCCCCGGGCGGGCCAGCGGCGTGCGCGTCCCGTCCTGAGCCTGGTCGTACTGCATGAAGACCAGGTTCCAGATTTCCAGCCACCGTCCGCAGTCGTTGTCCAGCGCCACGCTGCAATCCGCTCGCCCGCAGGTGTCGGCCTCCGGACCCCAGTCGTAGTGGATTTCCGAGTTGGGGCCGACCGGCCCCACCGGCCCCATCATCCAGAAGTTCGTCCGTTCGCCCATGCGGAAGATGCGGTCGGCGGGGATCCCGCGCTCGCGCCAGGCCTCGAACGCCTCGTCATCTTCCTTGTAGACCGTGAAGCGCAGCCGGTCGGGGTCGAGGCCGTAGAAGCCGGTGACCAGGTCCCACGCATGGCGCACCGCCTCGGGCTTGAAGTAGGCGCCGAAGGCGAAGTTGCCGCACATCTGAAAGAAGGTGTGGTGACGCGCGCTGGGGCCGACCGTCTCCAGATCGTTGTGATGGCCGGAGACGCGCATGCACTTCTGCACCGTGACCGCGCGATCGTAGGGGCGGCGCTCCCGGCCAAGAAAGACGTCCTTGAACTGCACCATGCCCGCGTTGACGAAGAGCAGCGTGGGGTCGCCCGCCGGCACCAGCGAGGAACTGGGGACGATCGTGTGCTCCCGCTGTGCGAAGAAGTCCAGAAACCCCTGATGGATCTGCCGCCAGGTCATCGCCATCGCGTCGCCCTTTCCGGTTGGCCTGCTGAAAAATAGATGCGCCTCTCCTCCCCAGGGGGACGAGAGGCGTTCCCGCGGTACCACCCCGCTTCCGGACCGGCCTCAGATGCGGCGGCTCCGGCGCTCCAGTTCGCGCTCACGGGCGAATCCCGGCGGGTACTCACCCTGCCGCTCGGGGGCGGCGCTCCCCGGATCGGCCGGAGGCTCGCACCTACCGCCTCCTCGCTCAGGCCGGCCGCGGGGATGGACCCCGTCATCGCCCCGGCCTCGAGGGCCGGGATCATTCTTCCTTACTATACCTCACCAGGCCGGCCTCTGGGCCCGCGCCGGCGCCTCACCGCGGCGGCGCTTCGGACGCCACCTCTATCTCGGCCAGGAGCGCCGCGACCTCGCCCAGGGCGCGGTCGATCCGCCCCACCCCCACCGTGATCTGCTCCGCCGTAATAATCAACGGCGGCGCGAGGCGCAGCACTTCGGGGTTGTTCAGGGAGAAGTACACGAAGACTCCTGCGGTGATCGACCATGCCGCCGCCATCAGCGCGATGTCAGGGTCGCCGAATTCCAGGCCGACAAGGAGCCCCCGCCCGCGCACGTCGCGAACGAGGCCGGCATGGCGCCGCGCCATCCCGGCCAGCGCCTCGCGCAGCTGCGTCCCCATCTCGGCAGCGCGCCGGGGGAGATCTTCCGATATGAGCGTGCGGATGGTGGCCACGCCCGCGGCGCAGGCGGCCTGGTTGCCGCCGAAGGTCGACGAGTGCAGGAACGGCTCGGCGGCCATCGCCTCCCACACGTGCGGCCGTCCCACGAAGGCCCCAATCGGCATGACCCCCCCGCCCAACCCTTTTGCCAGCGTCATGATGTCCGGGGTGATCCCAGCGTGGTCGCAGGCAAACATGCGCCCGGTCCGCCCCAGGCCGGTCTGCACCTCATCCACAATCAGCAGGATGCCGCGCCGGTCGCAGATCTCGCGCACCCGAGCGAGATAGTCCTCGGGGGGGATGCGCACTCCCGCTTCTCCCTGGATCGGCTCGACGATGAAGGCGGCGGTCTGGGCGTCGATCGCGGCGTCCAGCGCGTCGGCGTCCCCGTAGGGGATGTGGCGGAAGCCGGGGACCAGCGGCTCGAACGGCTTGCGGTATTTCTCTCGCCCGCTGGCCGAGAGCGCCCCGAGAGTCTTCCCGTGAAACGCCCCTTCGGTGGCGATGATGCCGGGCCGGCCGGTGGCCAGACGGGCCAGCTTGATCGCGCCCTCATTGGCCTCGGCCCCGCTGTTACAGAAGAAACTGTAGCGCAGGTCCCCCGGCGTCACCTCCGCGATGAGGGCGGCCAGGTCAGCCTCGAGGGGGCGCGGCAGGGCGCGCACCGACATGGGCATGCGGTTGATCTGCTCGATCACGGCTGCCGTCACGTTCGGATGGCGGTGGCCCAACACGAAGACCGCCGGCCCGCCGGAGAAGTCGAGATACTCCTTGCCGGTGACATCGCGGACGACTACCCCCGACGCTTCCCACTCGACGGCCTCGCCAGTCAAGCGAAAGACTTTGGCCAAGCCCGGGTTGATGAACTCGGCATACTTGCGGTAGGTCTCCTCAATGATCCGCTTGGCCTCTGGCGCGTCAGGAAACATGGGGCCCTCCGGCGGAGACCTCCGTGTCAACCAGCCGCGCCTGGGCGCGCCGGACGATCTCTCGCGTCTCCTTGTACTTGATCCGCGTCAAGGCCTCGGCGAGCGGCACCCACTCGCAGGCGATGAAGCCCTCCTCCGTCTGTGGACGGGGTTCCTCGGTCCCGATGAACTCCATCAGAAAGTAGTGGACGGTCTTGTCGTAGTAGGTGTCCTCGGATCGCCAAAAAAAGAAGTAGCGCTCCTGGCCGAGGTCGGCGACGACCCGCACGTTGGTGACGCTGGCCTCCTCCAGCACCTCGCGGCGGGCGACCT
>JBOGSD010000099.1:0-29759 GCA_050695215.1 bacterium | reverse complement strand
AAAAATCGCCGAACTCCGCGCCCTTCACCCGCCGGACGAACTCGTCGAGGCCGCGCATCTCCACCAGGCAGAGCTGCTCGTAGATCTCCCAGAGCCTCTCGTTCATGCCGCCCTCCGCACCGTCACCGCCCGCGCCCCGTCGCGGAGATTCGCCGCACCGCAGTCCGCATTCGCGCAGACCTTCGAGAATCCTCCGTCGTGTTAGAATGCCATGTGCGGGATCGCGTGATGGCGTCCCGCATCGAGCCGGCGTAGCTCAGTGGTAGAGCAGCGCACTCGTAATGCGCAGGTCAGGAGTTCGAATCTCCTCGCCGGCTCCACTCCTCCGGAAGATCTGCCGCTCCCTCGCTCTACGACCGCATGATCCATCTAGGGTGACATCACATTCCGTCCGGGGTGACCGTCTCGTGTTCTACCGGCTTGCGTGTCACTTGTCAGTCCAGGTCAGGAGGGCGTAGGCGTCCTCCAGACGAGGGGCGGCCGGGACGGCCCCCGGAGGAGGCTCCCCGACCAGGCGGAGGTGGAAGCGCGCGCCGTCACGCTCTGCGTGGACGACGTCACAGCCGGGAAGAGTGGGGATCGTCGCGGCAGTGGCGGTGAGAGTCCAGACGCGTCCGCCCGCCATGGCGATGATGGCGCCGGGAGTGCCGGCGGCCACGACGCGGCCGCGGTGCAGGATCAGCAGTTGGTCGGCGCTGGCGGCGGCGTCTTGTGGCGTGTGCGTGGAAAAGATCACGGCGGTGCGGTCGCGCAGCCGCTCGAGCAGCCGAAGGACGCGCAGCCGCTCCCGCCCGTCTAGGCCGGTGGTGGGTTCGTCGAGGAGCAGCAGGCGGGGCGCGTGCACGAGGGCCTGGGCGATGCGCAGCTTCTGTTTCATGCCTCCCGAGTAGCCGCCCGCGCTGCGGTCATCCTTCTCCAACCCCATCGCCGCCAGCAGCCGGCGCGGCGCCTCGGGGTCGTCGATGCCGCGGAATTGCAGTGAGAGCGAGAGGGTCTCCCCCGGCTGCTGCAGGAACGGAAAGAAGCCGGTCTCCTGCGGCAGATAGGAGATTCCCGGCAGGCGCCCCGGCAGGACCGCCATCCCGTCAAGAGACGCTTGACCATCGCTCAGCGCTTCTACTCCTGCCAGGACGCGCAGGAGGGAGGTCTTGCCCGAGCCGTTGCTCCCCAGCACGGCGAGGATCTGACCTTCCAGGACCGCGGTGAGGCCGTCGAGGGCGATGGTCTTGTCGTAGCGCAGCGTCAGCCCGCGCAGCTCCAGGCGCACTGTGGAGCCGTACTTCGTCGCAGGCCCCCGCTGCTCCCACCGAGCGTGATCTCCAGCCAGGGCCGCCATGGGCCGGAGAGAATGCTCTTGTCTATGCGGCCGGTCCCTTTCGGAGAGGCGTTCCGTTTCTGGCTGAAGCTCGGCTTCATCAATTTCGGCGGGCCCACCGGCCAGATCGCGATCATGCACCAGGAGCTGGTAGAGCGCCGCCGCTGGATCGGCGAAGACCGCTTCCTTCACGCCCTGAACTACTGCATGCTCTTGCCCGGTCCGGAAGCACAACAGCTCGCCGTCTACGTGGGATGGCTGCTGCACCGGACGGCGGGCGGTCTCGTCGCCGGGATCCTCTTCGTCCTGCCGGCGGCCCTGCTGATGCTGCTGCTCTCCTGGCTCTACGCCGTCCACGGAAAAGTGGACTGGGTCGCGGCCATCTTTGGCGGTCTGCGCGCGGGCGTGATCGCCATCGTCGCGGCGGCGCTCCTCCGGCTCGCCGGCCGCACGCTGCGGGGGCCCTTGCTGATCGGGATTGCCGCCGCGGCGCTGATCGCGCTGGCCGTCTTCAACGTGCCCTTTCCCGCCGTCGTCATCGGCGCGGGCGTCGTCGGCCTGCTGGCGGCCCGGTGGAGTCCTCCGCGCGTCGGGTTCCCCCCTGCCGTGGATGGGGGACCGCCGCGTGACGCCGCGCCGGCCGCTGCCGGTGGCGCTGGCGAGGACCCGATTGCAGCGGACCGACCGGCTACGCTGCGCGGGGCGCTGACGACGCTGGCCATCGCGCTGGCGGTCTGGTGGGGGCCGCTGGCGCTCGTGGCCGCCTGGCGGGGGCGCGCGGACGTGCTGACGCAGGAGGCGATCTTCTTCAGCAAACTGGCGATGGTGACGTTCGGCGGGGCCTACGCGGCCCTGGCCTACGTCGCCCAGGCGGGCGTCGAGCAGTTCGGCTGGCTCGCGCCCGCGGAGATGCTGGATGGCCTGGGACTGGCGGAGACCACGCCGGGCCCGCTGATCCTCGTCACCGAGTTCGTCGGGTTCCTGGGGGCGTTCCGGAATCCCGGGGGTCTCCATCCGGTCGTCGCAGGCACCCTCGGCGCTCTCGTCACCGTGTGGGCGACCTTCGCGCCGTCGTTCTTGTGGATCTTCCTCGGCGCGCCGTTCGTGGAACGGCTGCGCGAACAGGCGAGACTGACCGCGGCCCTGGCGGCGATCACGGCGGCGGTCGTCGGGGTCATGGTCAACCTCCTGCTCTGGTTCTCCCTTAACACGCTCTTCGAGGCGACGAGGACGGTGAGGGTCTTCGGCCGGGTTGTGGCGCTGCCCGACCCCGCCGCGCTCGACGTGGCGGCGGCCGCGGTGGCGGCGGTGGCGTTCTTTGGCCTCTGGCGGCTGCGCTGGTCCATCGTCCCCGTCGTCCTCGGCAGCGCCGCCGCGGGGTGGTTCGTGCACGCGCTGCGGTAGCGGGCGGCCGTCGGCGCAGAAGACGGGCAGGGCAGCCCGCCGCGGCCGGGGAACTGCAAGCGGGGAGAAAGGAGACGGCCATGGACAAAGTCAGGCACGTCCGCTTCGCCGATCTTCCCGCCGAGGCGGTCAATCCGCAGATGGGGCGACGGTTCGTCTGGGGTGACCGTATGATGGTCGCGCTGCTGGAGTTCAAGCAGGGCGCCGTGGTCGCCACCCACCAGCACGACAACGAACAGGTAACCTACTGCCTCTCCGGGGTGATGAAGTTCACGCTTCCCGAGGGGGAGGTCCTGGTGCGGCCCGGCGAGATGCTCTTCATCCCCGGTGGGGTACCGCACGGGGCGGAGTTCCCTGAGGCGACGGTGGAGCTCGACGTCTTCAGCCCGCCCCGGCAGGACTGGATCGACGGCACGGACAGTTACCTGCGCCGCTGACGCGGCAGGCACCACAGCCGTGGGCACAGAAATTTCCAGCGCTGCCCGGCCGTTGGACGTAGGCACGGCGAGCACCCCGACGCCGATCGTCACTCGTGAGGTGAAGAGCGCCTGTCGCCCTGGCTCTACCTGCTGCTCGCCCACCTCGTCGCCGACTTCATCCTGCAGCCGGGGTGGCTGGTCCGGTCCAAGCGCCGGCCGGCCGGCCGGGCGCTGCACGCGGCCATTCACGGCCTCGTCATGCTTGCTCTAGCCGCCCCGGTGCTGCCGCGGTGGTTGGTGGCCATTCCGCTGGTGACGGTCCTCCACTTCTGGGTGGACGGGATGAAGGCGCAGCATGGCCCCGAGCATGGCCCCCTGTCCCTGATCGCCTTCCTGTTTGATCAGGCGGTCCACGTGGGGATCCTGCTCCTGGGGGTGCTGGCGGCTGGGCTCTCGCTCGACCGCGTCCTCATCTACGGCTCTCCGGCGGTAACGGGCGCGATGTACTACGCCATCCCTTATGTCGCGGCGGCCTTCGGTGGGGCGGTCCTCGTCTATCAGGTGGCCCTGGCCTTTGAGACGAGGGCAGACCCCCTCGAATTGCTCGCCCCTTCCCTGCGCGTGCGGGGAGTGGCCGAGCGCGCCCTCACCCTCACCGTGGTGCTGTTCGCGGCGCCGGTGTGGTGGTGGGTGGGCGCTCTGACCACGGCCCTGCAGGTCGGCGCGAATGCCGGCCACCGCGCCCGGTGGCTGGAGAGCGTCTCCGGGTTGATCGTCGCCGTCGCCTTCGGGCTGGCCTTCCGGTAGGACATGCCGATGGCCGGCGAGCGCGGAGGGATCGTCAGCGAGCGGCGCGTCGTCACGGTGCTCTTCGCCGACGTCGTCGGGTTCACGGCCATGGTGGAGCAGCTCGACCCTGAGGTCGTCACCGACGCGATGAACGAGGTCTTCGCCGCGCTGGGGGCGGAAGTGGAACGGGTCGGGGGGCACGTGGACAAGGTGATCGGCGATCAGCTGATGGCCCTTTTCGGCGCGCCGGTGGCGCACGAAGACGACGCGCTGCGGGCGGTGCGGGCCGCGCTGGCGATGCAGCAGACGATGGCGGCGCGGGGAGAGCGGTTCGAGCAGTTGCTCGGTGAGGCCCCGCGGCTGCGCATCGGCATCCACAGCGGGCAGGTCGTCTGGGGTGAGGTGGGACCGCCGGGGCAGACGCACCCGACCGTGATGGGTGACGTGGTCAACCTGACGGCGCGATTGCAGCGGGCGGCTCCAGAGGGCGGCGTCTTGATCTCCGAGTCCGTCGGCCGCCAGGCCCAGGGCGCGTTTCTCCTCCGGGCCTGGGAGCCTCTGGTCGTCCGGGGGAAGAGTGAGCCGGTGGCCGTCTACGAGGTGCTGGGCGAGCGGGAGCGCCCGGAGCCGATCGCGCGACCGTCCTTCATCGACCGCGCGGATGACCTGCAGCAGCTGGACGACCTGCTGGCCCGCGCGATGCGGGGGCGCGCCCAGGTCGTGATCGTCGCCGGCGACCCCGGCGTGGGCAAGACGCGACTGACAGAGGAGTTCCTGGGCCGGCTGCCCGAGGGAGTCGCCCTCCTGCAGACCTCCTGCCCTCCCTACGGGGGGGAGAGCCTGGGCCCGCTGGCGGACCTGTTCCGACAGTTCGCCGGTCTGACCGGCGACGTCACGCTGGATGGAGTGGAGGCGCGCCTCCCCATGGGCGAGCGCGCCGGACAGGCCGCGGCGATCGTGAGCCGCCTGTTTGGTCTCGTGGACATGGCCCCCGATCCGGCGGTGAGTCACGAGACCGCCCTCCTCGTTGCCGCGGAGGCCATTCGCCGGATGCTGGTGCGGCCAACCGTCGTCGTGATCGAGGACCTGCAGTGGGCCGATGCGGGCACGCGCGAGGTGCTGCCGGTCCTCGTCGAGCGTCTCAGCGACACCCCGCTGCTGGTCATCGGCAACCTGCGGGCGGGCGAGGCCCACCCGGCCTGGGGACGACGCACCGCGGTGACGACGCTGCAACTGGAACCGCTCATGCGCGAGCACAGCCGCGCGCTCCTGGAGGTTCTGCTCGGCGACCGGCTGCCGGAGGAGGCCGAGGCCGCCCTCATCGAGAAGGCGGCCGGCAACCCCTTCTTCCTGAGCGAGCTCGTGGCCACGCTGCGCCGGAGCCGCCTGCTGGTCCGGGAGGACGCCGGCGGTTGGCGGCTCACGGGGTCCGTGGGCGAGGTGCTCCCCGAGACGATTCAGGCCGCGCTGCTGGCGCGGCTCGATCGCCTGGCCCCGGAAGAGCGCGCGCTGGTGCAGCAGGCGGCGGTCGTCGGCGATACCTTCCGCCTCTCGCTCGTGGCGGCGCTCGGCGGAGAGGCCGAAACACCGCCGGTGCTCGACGCCTTGGAGGAAGCGTATCTGATTCGCCGGCGTGACCCGCTGGCGCCGGACCCCGAGTTCGCCTTCGTCCACCCGCTGCTCCGCGAGGTCGCGTACAATAGCCTGCTGATCAAGCACCAGGTGGCGCTGCACCGGCAGGTCGCTGACGCGATGGAGCGGCTCTATCCCGATGAACGAGACGAGCTGGCCAAGGCCATCGGCATCCACCACGACCGCGGCGGCAACACGCTGCGGGCACTGCCTTACCTCATGAAGGCGGGACGGCAGGCCGCGGAGCGCTACGCTTCCCGTGAGGCGGTCGAGCTGCTGGAGCGGGTCCGTCACCTCGGAGAGGACGCCGGCGACGCAGAGCGCACCGTAGAAGCCTGTGAACTGCTCGGCGAACTCTACCCGCGGCTGCACGATCGGGGGGTGAAGGCCCGGGCCGAGGTGTGGAAGGCGGTCATGGACCGGGTGGATACCAGGGCCGATCCCCTCCGCGGCGCCCGGGCACGCATCGAGGCCGCGGACGCGCTGGCGCACGATAATCAGCCCGAAGAGGCGAAAGCGCTGCTGGCCGAGGCGGAGGGGCTGCTGCCTCCCGAGCACGCCTTGTGGAGCGGCGCGTATAGCGTGCGGGCGTTCATCCTCATCCTCGAGTCGCAGTTCCGCGCCGCTGTGGATGCGGCGCGCCGTGCGGTCGACATCGCCAGCCGCGCGGGGAGCCTGCGCAGCCGATCCCGCGCCTACAGCGTGCTTGGCCATCCCGCCATCTTGCCGCTGTTGGGCGCGCCGGGGCGAGAGATCATGCGCGCCTGGGTCGCCGAGGCGGAAGCCGCGGGGGATGAGCGGCTGATCATCGACGGCCGCCTCGACTTCCTCTTCAGCGACATGTGGACGCGCGGCTTCGTGGACGAGGAGCTGCTCCGCCAGACCCAGGACAGCGTGCACAAGGCCGCCGATTTCGGATGGACGCTGGACGAGGCCTCCCTGCGGATCGTGCTGGGCTGGGGATACTTTCTCACCGGCCGTTGGCTGGAGGCGGGCAGCCACCTGGGCCGGGCCCAGGCCCTCCTTGATTCGCAGGGGGCCAAGATCCGCGGCATGTACCACCTCGTGCTCCCCTTCATGCGCGGCAATCTGGCGCTGGGGTACGGGCGGCTCGAGGACGCGCGGCGCCTCTTCGACGCGGGCCTGGCCCACGCCCGGTTCCACGACCTGATCTGGCTGCATCACGATCTGGGGCGCTGTCTGCACATGCTGGGAGACGACGCGGGGGCGCGCGCCGCCATGGAGCGGGCGCTGGAAGCGCGCGACCGATTCCGCTGCATCATCTGCGGCTGCCAGGCCGACGGCGTGGTGGGCGAATTCTACGCCGCCGTCGGGGACTCCCAGGCGCTCGGATTGATGGAGCGGGCGGCGGAGACGGCGCAGGAGATCGGGCACGTCACCACGCTGATTCGCGCCCGACGGACCCGGGCGCGGCTGGCGCTGGGACGGGGCGCGGCGGACGAAGCGGCGGAAGCGGCTCGAGAGGCGGTGCAACTCGGAGCAGGATTGCCGTTGCCCCAGCCCCTCGAGCAGGGGCAGTCGTGGCTCCTCCTCGGCCGGGCCTACGCCGCGATCGGGGACGCCGAGGAGGCGCAGGCGGCACTGGAAGAGGCGCGCACGCGCGTGTCCGCATTGGGGGCGTCCTGGTATCTGCGGCAGGTCGAAGAGGCACAGATGGCGGCAGGGGCGCGGGCGTGATTTTGCGGTCTGGAGGCAGCCGATGAAACCGGACGAATACCTGCGGGGCCATCACCTCTGCACGCTGGCGACGGCGACCAAGCTGGGGACGCCGCACGCCTCCACGTTCTGGTACGCCAGCAACGGGCTGGACCTCTACCTGGCCGTGGACGGCCGCTCCACCACTGCGCGCAACCTCGGGGAGAATCCCTACGTCGCCGGCGCCATCTACGATGACACGGCCGATCTGCAGCAGGCGCGCAGCCTGCACTTCCAAGGGCGGGCGGTGGCACTGACCACTCCGGAGGAGCGCCGGCCCGCCCACGAGATCTTCCGCGCCAAGTTCCCTGCCACGCAGATGCCCGATCAGCCGACGGTGCGCTGGTACCGTCTGGTCCTCTACGATCTACGGGCGGTGGAGAGCGGCGGCGCGCAGGAGGGACGGCCGACCTTCTTCGCGGTGAACTTCCGCGAGGATCTGGTGCATCAGGTCTTTCGCGGCGTCACGCCCGCCCAGGCGCAGGAGATCGCCACGCAGCTGGCGCCGAGAGATCTGGCGCCGGGGGAGGTGCTCTTCCGCCAGGGGACGAGCGGGGAGAGTTTCTTCATCGTCGTCACGGGCGAGGTCGAGGTGTTCCAGGAGGAGGGCGGCCGCGAGCGGCACATCGCCGTCCTCGGCCCCGGCGCCTTCGTCGGCGAGATGGCCTTGCTGACCGGCGGCCCGCGCGTGGCCTCGGTGCGGGGGCGCACCCCCTGCCGCCTCGTGGCCCTGGACAGTGAGGACTTTCGCTCGGTGCTGGACCGCTATCCGGCGATCCGGGCCGATTTCGAGCGGGTCATGCGCGCGCGGATGGCCGAAGTGGAAGGCTCCCGCTGAGCGGAGGAAGAGGGAGGCGCAGATGGCGGAGGTGAGCCGTGGCGGTTGAAGCCCAGATGGCGGCCCCCCGGTTTGGCTTCGGAGGACGGGCGCCGTTCAAGATGCCCGACGGCAAAGAGCGGGCGGTGCCGGTCTTCTATTGGAAGGGCCAGCCGCTGCCGGTGATCCTGCCCTCGTTCCGCGACCCGCGTCTGCACTTCTCCATGATCATCTGGGGGCTGCAGATCATGGGCCAGGTCTGGCTGCGCTTCGATACCACCCCCGCGCTGATCATCTCCACGATCCTGGTCGCCGCGATCTTTGAGATCTACCTCTTCGTCGAGACGCAGGGCGTGATCCAGTTCCCCGGCAGCGCCATGCAGGCGGCCAACTCGCTGACCTGGTTCATCAAGACCAACGGCACGCGGTGGGGAGACTGGTGGTCGATGAACGGTTTCGGCTTTCTCTGGCTGGGCGCCATCATCGCCATCGCCCAGAAATACGTCATCAAGCTGCGCGGGGAACAGATCTTCAACCCCTCCGCCATCGCCATCTTCACGCTGCTGGTGCTCTTCCCGCGGTACGTGCATCCGACGCCGCTGCTCTGGGGCGTGGCCTGGGGGGGGCAGCTCTTCCTGGTGCTCTACCTGGCGCTGGGCATCTACTACATCCTGCGCTCGTTCCGGCTCACCCTGATCCCCTTCACCTTCCTGGCCGTCTTCGCGCCCGTGGCGCTGGTGACGGGGCAGATCGCCTCGGGCGCCCTGGGAGGCAGCGTCGCGGACGGGCTGCGCTTCTGGCGCGATGTGCTCTTCTCGCCGGAGTTCATGCTCTTCTCGTTTGCCTTCATCACAGACCCCAAGGTGGCCCCGCGCAGTGAACGCGGGCGCATGGTTTACGCTGGCTCGAACGCGGTCCTCTGGGCGCTGGCGATGCTCTACCCGATCTTCACGGCGGGGGAACCGGCCGATCCGGCCGGTCCTTACTCCGTGGCCTACCTGAACCTGACCCTGCGCGACCAGTACGTCATCGAGACGATCTTCATCGGCAACCTACTCTTCGTGCAGTTGTTCCTCCGCCGTTGGATCGACGCCCGCTGGCCGGCGCGGCGGCCGATGGATCCGGTGGAGTTGATCTGGGGGGACAGCGGCGGGTTCATCCAGGACACGTTCAAGGGATTCAGCGAGCAGCAGGCCCGCGTCCTCGCCGCCAGCTTCACCCGCGAGACCGTCCCGGCGAGCCAGGTGATCGTGCACCAGGGCGATCCGGCGACGCGCTTCTACATCCTGTCCAAGGGGGAAGCGGAGGTCATCGTGGCGGACGACGGCGGACAGGAGCGCGTCGTGGCCGAGCTGCGCCCGGGCCATTACTTCGGGGAGATCGCCATCCTCGAGAACACCGCGCGGACGGCCACGGTGCGTGCCAGGACGGAGTGCGCGCTGATCTCGCTGGACGCCGACACCTTCAAGGCGGCGGTGGCGCAGTCGGTGGCCGCGGGCGAGGACTTTCAGAAAGAACTGCAGCGGCGCGTCGCCGAGGGCGGGCTGGTGCTGCGGCCGGCGCCGCACTCCCCCGCCTGAGCATGCGCGTCCTGGTCCTCAGCGGCAGCGTCCACCCCGAATCGTCCATCCGCAAAGCCTCCGAAGCGGCGGCCGCCGCCTTGCGCGACGCCGGCGCCGACGTGGACCTGGTGGACTTGGCCGAACTGGGTCTTCCGCTGCACGATGGACGCATCGAGCAGCTGCACCATCCCGAAGTGCTGGCGTGGGTGACGCGGGCGCAGCAGGCGGACGCCCAGGTGTGGGTCTCGCCGGAATTCCACTCCTCCTTCTCCGGCGCGATGAAGAACGCGCTCGACTACCTCTGGTCGGACCACCTGGCGGGCAAACTCGTCGCCCTCGTCGGCGTCGTCGGGGGCACGATGGGCGCGGTCAACACGCTGAACGCCCTGCGGCTGGTGGCCCGCTCGATGGGCGCCTGGGTCCTGCCCTCCCAGTTGTCGCTGACCTCGGCCGAGTGCAAGCGTGGTCTCAGCGAGGAGAGCGGGACGAGGCTGGCCCGGTTAGTCCAGGAGGTCCTGCGCTTCGCGCCCCGCCTGATGGACGGCGGCGACGCGGCGGCGCCGGTAGACTGACGATCTAGTGGTGAGGGAGTCCGACGGCCTCGCGCAGGAGGCGGGCGACCTTACGCAGGATGGCCAGGGTAATCTTCGGATTGCGTTCGAGCAGCCGCGTAAAGTCCCACGATGCCAGACCCAGACAGACGGTGGGCTCCGCGGCCATGACGTGGGCCACCCGGGGCATCTGGTCCAATAGGGACAGTTCGCCGAAGATCTCTCCCGGCCCGAGGCGGTTGATCACCTCGCCCCCCCGCTCCACGTGCACGCGGCCGGTGACGACCAGGTAGCACCCCGTCCCCACCTGCCCCTGCCGCACAATGTAGCGCCTCGCCGGAAACTCGATCTCGGTGACCTTATCGGCGATTAACGCCAGGGCGCGCGGCGAGATCTCCGCGAACATGGGGACCTTGCGAAGCCACGCGGCTTTCTCTTTCTTGGTCATGGGCACGGGCGTCACGGCGTTGCTTCGACGGGTCATGGGCGGCTCCTACTCTTGCGTCACTCTGATGAACGAGGGGTGGAGGCAGTGCATTTCGAGTGCGGGGAGGCAGCGCCAAGAGACCGGTGAGCCGAGCGGAGCGTGCCGAGCGGGAGTGCTGAGCGGGGAGGCTAAAGGTTGCGGTCGGCCCAGCGGAGCGCGCGCCAGCCCATCGTGAGGCCGGCCGCCAGCAGGACGACGATCCATCCGAGAATGGCCAGCGGAGTGCGCCGTCTGGCCGGGAGCCCGAAGTCAGTTCGGCCGCCGTCCTTGCGTTGTGCCAGCGCTGTGGCCACGACACTGTCTTGCCCGCGAATCTGCTCCCTCAGACCCGCGCCAGGAAAGGCCGTCAGACCCGCGCACGGAAAGGGCGCCTAGGACGCGGTCGGCCGGCGGTAACCGGTGCGCTCACCGGGGAGGGGTTCCTCAACGGCGAGGCGCTCGGCCACCAGCACATCTAATTGCCCCAGGATCTCGGACATGGCCAGGACCAGGTTGAGCAGTTCCGCCCCGGGGAACAGCGCGTTCGCCAGTTCGAAGGCATTGCGCGGGGCGCTGGTGAGCAGCGCCGCGACCTCTTCCTGCCGCTGCGCCTGGTGCGCCAGCATTTGCTCCACTCGGGGGGCCGCCGGGCCGAACGGCGCGCCGTGTCCGGGGAAGATCTCTGCGGGATTCAGCGCTCCCAGGCGGTGCAGCGAGGTAAGTAGAAGCGGCAGCGTGGGGATGCGCGTGCCATCGTCCCCGTACTCCACCAGGGGATTCGGGGTGATCTCTTCCAGCAGGACGTCGCCGGCGATCAAGAAGTCCCCGCGGCGCAGGCAGATGTGCCCGGCAGCGTGCCCGGGCGTATGCAGAATCTCCCACTCCACCCCGCCGGCCTCGATGCGGTCTCCGCCCATGAGCGGGTGGAACGATGGCAGCGGGTCGGCCAGCCGGCGGCCCGATGTATACGCGTCCACCACGGCGGGGATCAGCGGGTCCGGCACCCCGTGCCGCTGCAGGAGCGCGGGCAGAAGGCCGGCGATGGCAAGGAAGCCCGAAAACTTTGGGCCGTCGTCTGGGTGGGCGTATACCTCCGCGCCTGTCTCCGTCGCCAGCCCCGCGGCCCCGCCGAAGTGGTCGAGGTGACCGTGCGTCAGGATGATCCGGCGGAGGGAGGCCAGCGGGACTCCGGCTTCCGCAATGCCGCGTCGGAGGGTCACACCGGCCTCCTCGGTCTTCGGTCCCGCGTCGACCAAGGTCACGGGGGGATCGGGAAGGAGATACGCGTTCACCGGCCCGACGGGAAACGGTGTGGGCAGGCTGATCCGGACGATGCGTGGGAACGCTGGCGCCGTGGGCATGCCGGAGGGTGTTCTGCGGGAGAAGGAAGGTCCCCTCGCCTCGCCCAACTCTGGTCACATGGTGCTCACCCAGGCCCCGCCCGCGACGGCCGGCAGCGTCCCCGGCGTGTTCTTTGCCCTGGCCGGACGCGTCGCGCCGCGCATCGCCCTCCGGCGTAAGCATCTGGGATTGTGGCAGCCCGTCACCTGGGGCGCCTATGCCGAGGCGGTCCGGCTGGTGGCGAACGGTTTGATGGCGCTCGGGCTCGAGCCCGGCGAGCGCGTCGGTCTCGTCGGGGAGAACCGCCCGGAGTGGCTCTTCAGCGACCTCGGCGTCCAGAGCGCCGGGGGGTGGACGACGGGCATCTATACGACCAGCAGCCCGGAGCAGGTCGCCTACATCCTCGACCACGCGGAGTGCCGGTTCTTCATCGTGGAGGGCGAGGAACAGCTGGATAAAGCCCTAGAGATCCGCGGCCGCCTGCCGGGGTTGGAGCGGGTCATCGTCATGGATCCGGAAGGGCTACGCACCTTCCACGACCCCCAGGTGCTGATGTGGGACGAGTTCCTCAACCTGGGCCGGGCGCACCGGGCGGCGCATCCCGGCGCGCTGGAGGATCGGCTGGCGCGGATCGGCCCCGATGACGTCGCGCTGCTGATCTATACCTCCGGGACCACCGGGCCGCCCAAGGGCGCGATGCTGACCCACCGCAACATCCTCTGGACCGCGGAGTCGCTGGGGGCGGCGCTGGGATACCGGCTGGAGGATGAGGTGCTGTCGTACCTGCCCCTCTCCCACGTCGCCGAGCGCCTCACCTCGGTGCTGGTGCCGGTCCGCTACGGCTACGCCGCCAACTTTGTGGAGAACCTCGATACGATCCTGGACAACCTGCGCGAGGTCGCGCCCACAATCCTTTTTGCCGTGCCGCGGATCTGGGAGAAACTCTATTCCGGTATCGATCTGCACATGCGTGAGGTCGACCCGCTGAAGCGGCTGGCCTACCGCGCCGCGGCGGCCGTCGGGCGGCGCGCCGCTCCCTACCGCCAGCGCGGACGGCCGATG
This sequence comes from bacterium, assembly GCA_050695215.1. GTDB lineage: Bacteria > Sysuimicrobiota > Sysuimicrobiia > Sysuimicrobiales > Humicultoraceae > JACQGZ01. Next base: position 16,685 of record JBOGSD010000099.1, on the reverse strand, counting down.
CCGGCCGGCCTGGGGCTCCTATATCGTCTCGCCGATATGCTGATCCTGCTCCCGTTGCGGCGGCGTCTCGGCCTGCATCGCCTGCGCTGGTCCCTCTCCGGCGGGGCGCCCATCGCCCCCGACACGCTCTCCTACTTCTGGAGCATCGGCGTGACCATTCTGCAAGTTTACGGGCAAACGGAAGGCAGCGGACCGACCACGGTGCACCGCCAGGGCGACGTGCGGCCGGAGACGGTGGGGACACCTCTGCCCGGGGTGGAGGTGCGGCTGGCCGACGACGGGGAGATCCTCTTCCGAGGCGGGAACGTCTTTCCCGGCTACTTCAAGGATCCCGCGGCCACGGCGGCCACGCTGCGCGACGGCTGGCTCAACTCGGGCGACGTGGGGGCATTCGACCCGGACGGCCACCTGCGGATCACCGATCGGAAGAAGGATCTCTTCATCACCGCCGCCGGCAAAAACATCGCGCCGCAATACATCGAGAACAAACTGAAGTTCTCACCGTATGTCAACGACGCCGTGGTGATCGGGGACGGGCGGCGCTATCTTGTGGCGCTCGTGGTGATCGACGAGGAGAACGTCACGAAGTGGGCGCAAGACCGCCGCCTCCCGTTCACCACCTACACCGACCTCTCCCAGCATCAGGACGTCCGGGACCTTGTCTGGCGCGAGGTAGAGGCGGTCAACAAGACGCTCTCCGGCCCGGAGCAGGTGAAGAAGTTCGCCGTCCTGCCCAAGCGTCTGTATGCCGAGGACGGCGAGGTCACTCCCACGATGAAGGTCAAGCGCGCGGAAATGATGAGGAAGCACAGTGACCTGGTCGAGCAATTGTACGCCGGCTAGGACCAGCGCCGCCGCAGCTTGTAACGCCGGTAGCCCTTCACGCTCGGCTCCCGGCTGATCCCCAGGTAGAGTTCCTGCACGTGCGGGTTCTCGCGCAGCCGTGCCGCGGGCCCCTCCAGGACGATCCGCCCGCTTTCCAGCACGTAGCCGCGGTCCGCCAGTTCGAGGGCCATCCGGGCGTTCTGCTCCACCAGCAGGATGGCGGTGCCGGCGGCGTGGATCTCGCGGATGACGCCGAAGATCTCCCGCACGACCAGGGGGGCCAGGCCGAGGGAGGGCTCGTCCAGCATCAGCAGTTTCGGGCGCATCAGCAGCGCCCGGCCGATCGCCAGCATTTGCTGCTCCCCACCCGAGAGCGTGCCGGCCTGCTGGTGGGCGCGGTCGCCGAGGATCGGAAAGAGGCGCAGCACACGGTTCAGGTCGCGCCTCAGTTCGCCGTCGCGGCGTGTGTAGGCGCCCAGGGCCAGGTTCTCTTCCACGGTGAGTTCGGGGAACATGCCCCGGCCTTCCGGGATGTAGGCCACACCCAGGCGGGCCACGTCTTCGGGGTCCCATCCGTTGACGCGGCGCCCCATGACCTCCACCGTGCCCTTGTCCGGCTGGTCGGGGATGTACCCCATCACCGTGCGCAGGAGCGTGGTCTTCCCCGCGCCGTTGCTGCCGAGGACCGCGACGATCTCTTCATCCCCCACCGTCAGCGAGACCCCGTGGAGCACCGTCAGCCGGCCGTAGTACGCGGTCTCGACGTTGGCGACCGCCAGCAGCGTAGCGCCGGGCGCGCCCATCAGGCCGGCAGCGCCTCGCCCAGGTAGGCATGGATCACCAGGGGATCCTGCTGCACCTCCGCCGGCGTGCCCTCGGCGATCTTCACCCCGTGATCGAGGACGGTGACACGCTCGGAGATGTCCATGACCAGCCGCAGGTCGTGCTCGACCACCACCGCGGCGATGGACCACTGCGCCTGGACGTCTCGGATGCGAAAGACGAGGTCGACTTTCTCCTCGGCGGTCATCCCGCTGCTGGGTTCGTCCAGCAGCAGGAGGGCCGGCTCCACCGCCAGGGCACGCGCGATCTCCACCATCCGCTGCTGCCCCAGCGGCAGGTCGCCCACCCGCCGCTCCCGGGCGCTCTGCAGGTCCAGGAAGTCCAGGATCTCCTCGGCGCGCCGGCGGTGGCGCACCTCCTCCCGTCGCCAGGCCCAGCCTCCTACCGCCGCGCTGAGCAGGCCGGCGCGGTAGTGCAGGTGGCGCCCGAGGAGGACGTTCTCGAGGACGGTGCTGCTGCGGAAGAGCTCGATGTTCTGGAAGGTGCGGGCGATGCCGCGGCGGGCCACCGCGTCGGGCCGCAGCCCCCGCAGCGATTCGCCGCGGAAGCGGATCGTCCCGCCGTCTGGACGGTAGAGGCCGGAGATGCAGTTGTAGAGGGTGGTCTTGCCGGCGCCGTTCGGGCCGATCAGCGAGACCAGCGCGCGGGGGCCGACCGCGAAGTCGACCCCCGCCAGCGCCTGTACGCCACCGAACGCGATGGAGAGGTCGCGCACCTCCAACAGCGCGTCCGGGTTACCCACGGCCGATGGCCGTCAGTACTGGGTCTGATACGAAATCCAGTCGGTCACCTTGACGTACTGTCCGTTCAACGCCTTCACGATGAAGATCCGGTTCAGCCCCTGGTGCCGGTCCTTCCCAAAGGTGACCGCGCGGGAAACCGCGCCGTCCCAGTTGCGGAGGCTTTCCATCGCTTCCACGACGCGGTCCTTGGTCGGGTTGGGTCCGACCCGCCGCAGCGCCTCGACCAGCGGTTCGACGAACGAAACGCCGGCCAGGGCATTGTACGGGCTGTTGCGCAGGGCGGGGCTGATGCGGATCAGGTTGGCCAGCATCTCATCGACCTTCGCGTCCGTGCCCGGAGTCGGGAAATATTGCCCGATGTAGATATCGTTCCAGGCCTCCCCGGCGAGGCGGAACATGATCGGGTCGCCGAGGGTGAAGGTGGCCAGCTTCTTCGGCTGCCACCCCAGTTTGGCCATCTCGCGCACGATCAAGGCGCCCGCTGAAGGCGTGGCGGCGATGAAGACGGTGTCCGCCCCTGTCGCCCGCAGCTTCACCGCCTGGGCGCTGACATCGGCGTCGGTGACCTCGTAGGAGGCTTGCCCGGCGAACTTGACCCCCTTCGATTGCGCCGCGCCGTACTTCACCCCGCGCAGCAGCCCCAGGCCGTACTCATCGTTCTGATAGAACACGGCGATCGACTTGGCGCCGAGGTTCTTCGCCGCGTACTCGGTGAGGATGCGCCCCTCGTTGTGATAGGAGGGATAGGTGACGAAGAGGTACTTCTTCTGTTCGGGCCGCAGCCCCGCCCAGATGTCGTTGGTGGTGGGGGTGATCCAGAGCACCTTGCTTTCCAGGATGTACTCTCGCGTCGCGAAGGCGTTGGCCGTACCGATCATCCCGACGATCGCAAAGACGTTGTGGCGCTCCACCAGTTCGCGGGCATTGACGGCGGCGCGCGGCGGCAGATAGGAGTCATCCAGCAGGACGGTGCGGAAGCGCCGGCCGTGGATGCCGCCCGCTTCGTTGATCAGCTTCAAGTAGGCGTCGATCCCCCCTCCGACCCCCAGTCCCCAGAAGGCGGCCGGACCGGAGAGCGGCACCGTGCTGCCGATGACGATCTCGGTGGGCGTGATGCCTCGCTCCTGGGCCACGCCCACACTGGCGGAGGCAAGGAGCGCCGCCAGCACGAGCACCAGTCCCAACACGCGCAGGTACCTCATCGTTGCCACTCCCCTTTGAGATGAAGTCGCCCCAGCCTTTTCGGCATTCCCCGCCCGGCCCCTCCCCTTTATACGCGCCGCCCACCCCCTGCTCTAGACGCGCCGGTGGAACTCCCGCCCCAGCAGCCCTTCGGGGCGCACCATCAGCGTCACGATGATGATCAGAAAGGCCAGCGTCGTCTTGAATCTCACGGAGACATAACCGGCGAACAGGCTCTCCGTCAGACCCAGGAGCCACCCGCCCAGGACCGCTCCCGGCATGCTGTCCATCCCCCCCAGCACGGCCGCCGCAAAACCCTTCAGAAACGGGTCCAGCATCATGAACGGGGTGAGCAGTGTGGCCGGGGCCGTCAGGATGCCGGCCGCCGCCCCCAGCGCCCCGGCCAGCCCCCAGGTCAACGCGAAAATGCGGCGCGACGGAATCCCCAGCGCCTGGGCGGCCACCAGGTTCTGCGAGACGGCGCGCATCGCCAGTCCCACCTTCGTCCGCTGCACCAGGAGGTAGAGCAGGATCATCAGCAGGAGTCCGGCCGCCGAGAGCCCCAGGCTCAACTGACTGATGACGACGCCGCCGAGGCGGTAGACGCGGATGTCGGAGAGAGGAAACGGCAAGACCTTGGTGTCCGGGCCGAAGACCAGGGAGTTCAGGCCGCTCAGGGCCAGGGCCAGGCCGAGCGTCACCACGATCCGGCCCAGCAGGGTGGACTCCTTGATCGGGCGCAGCACGACGAAGTAGAAGACCGCGCCGGCCGCGGCCCCCGCACCCAGGGCGGCCACCACCGCGGACGCGAACGGCCATTCCAGTCCGACGAGCAGCGTGAACGCGATGAAGGCGCCGAGGGTGGCCTGATCCCCGTGGGCGAAATTCAGCACGCGAGAGGATCGGTAGAGCAGGACGATCCCCAGCGCGACGAGGCCGTAGAGGGTGCCCGCGGCCAGCCCGCCGACGACGAACTGCGCCAGATCAGCCGTGCCTCGTCTCCCCCGGCGCGCGGAGGCGTCCGCGGGCGGTCACATCGGCCACGACTTGAAGTAACGCCGGATGCGCAGCCAGCGGCCGTAGAGTCCCCGCGGCTCGACCATCATGATCAGGATGATCGCCGTCCCGAAGATCACCGGCAGCCATGCTCGCAGCTCACCGAGATAACCGGGGAGCAGGGTGATGACGCCCGCTCCGAGGACCGCGCCGGAGACGGTCCCCAGGCCGCCCACGACGATCATGGCAAAGTACGTGATGGACTGCAGCAGATCGAAGGACTGCGGCTCCAGATGGCGCAGCGCCTGGGCGAAGAGCGCCCCCCCGATCCCCGCGTAGAAGGCGGAGACGGCGAAAGCCAGCACCTTGTAGCGGGTTAGGTTGACGCCCATCACTTCCGCGGCGATGTCGCTGTCGCGCAGCGCGACGAAGGCGCGCCCCACGTGCGACCGGGCCAGGTTCGCCGCGGCCCACGTCAGGAGCACGGCCACGCCCACGGCGAGATAGTAGAGGCGCTGGTCGTTCGTCAGCGCGGCCGGGCCGAAGGCGACCCGCGGCACGGGCAGCCCCATCCGTCCCCCCGAGAGCGCTTCCCAGTTGGTCAGCACCTGATGGACGGCGACGCCAAAGCCGAGGGTGGCGATGGTGAGGTAGGGTCCGGTGAGGCGCAGGGCGGGCACGCCGACCAGCACGCCGAAGGCCGCCGCGATCAGGCCGGCCGCCGGCCAGGCTAAGAACCAGGGGAAGTCCAGGCGCGCCGCCAGCAGGGTGGCCGCGTACGCGCCGATCCCCACGAAGCCAGCGTGGCCGAGGGAGATCTGGCCGGTCAGGCCGGTGAGGACGTTCAGCCCCACCGCCACCGTGGCGTTGATCGCCACCAGGATGGCCGGGAAGAGCAGGTAGCGCGGGCTGTAGAACGGGAACAGCGCCAGCGCCGCCAACAGCGCCGCGGTGGCCAGCCAGGCGGCGGCGCCGCGCACCAGGAAGAGATCCTCCTCGTAACGCTGCCGGAGCTCCATTCGCGCACGAGGGCCGTTCGGGAGGGAGGCGGTGTTTCCCTGTGTTATATTCTTAATGGATGGGCCTCTGCGGCCTCACGGCCCGGAGGTCTTCCCATCTCAGCGGCGCACTCAGGGGCGAAGGGACCGGCGGTGAACAGTCAACAGTTGAAGATTCTGGTCGGCGGCGTTCAGCTGCGGGACGGCGTGGGGACCGTCGTCGATCTGGTCGGACGGATCCTCACCCGCGCCGGCCTGTCGGTCCTGGCCAACGAGCGCAACTACGCCTCGACCATCTATGGCGCGCATCAGTTCGACCCGCTGGTGATTGCCGCTGAGCCGCCGGTCTCGCACGGCGACAACCGCAGCGACATCTTGGTGGCGCTCGAGTACGATGCCAACCCGGACGTGCCGGCGCAGCCCAATCGCGACACCATCATCCGGCACGGCCAGTTCCTGGCCGAGGGCGGCGTGCTCCTCTACGATTCATCGACCGGCGCGGTCCCCACCGACGACTTGGAAGGACGCCGAGTGAAGGTCTTCCCCCTGCCGGCGCGCCAGATCGCGCTGCGCGAGCTGAAGAAAGAGATCGTCAAGAACATGGTGGTCAGCGGCGCGCTCTTCCGCCTCCTCGAGTTCGACATGGACCAGGCCTACCTGACCGCCTGGTTGGAGGAACGCTTCCTGCGGAAAGGGCGGGAACTGGTCGACCTCAACCTGACCGCGGCGCGCCGCGGGCGCGAGGTCATCGAGGAGGTCCTGCGCGATCGCGGCTGGGACGGCGTGGGCGTCCGGCTGCAGGCGACCCCCCCGAAGGAGCGCATGCTCTGGATGTCCGGCTCGGAGGCCCTCGGCATGGGGGCGATCCAGGCCGGCTGCCGTTTCTACGCCGGCTACCCCATCACCCCCGCCTCCCCGCTGCTGGGCTTCATGGACCGCTACCTGCAGCGCTACGGGGGTCGCTCGCTGCAGGGGCAGAACGAGCGGGAATCGATCCGGGCGGCGCTGGGGGCCTCGATGGCCGGGGCGCGGGTGATGGTCGCCTCCTCTGGCCCGGGCATCTCGCTCAAGGTCGAGGAGTTCGGCCTGGCGGGCACGGCCGAGATCCCCATCGTGGTCGTGGATTCGATGCGGGCCGGCCCTTCCACCGGCATGCCCACCAAGACCGAGCAGGGTGATCTGCGGATGATGCTGGGCGCGGGGCACGGCGACTTCCCGCGGATCGTGCTGGCGCCCTCGACGCTGGAGGAGTGCTACACGATGGCGTTTGAGGCGTTTCACCTCGCCGACAAGTATCAGTGCCCGGTCTTCTTCCTCACCGACCTGACGCTGGCCGAGGTGCGCAAGACCGTCCCCGAGCGCTTCTTCACCGAGCACACGGTCACGGTCCAGCGCGAAGGCATCCTCAGCGAAGAGGAGCTGCGGCGCGACGGCTTCAAGCGCTACACGATCACCGACTCGGGGATCTCCCCGCGGACGATCCCCGGCACGCCCGGCGGCATCTTCAAGGTCAGCGGGACGGAGCATGACGAGTTTGGTTTCGTCACCACCGAACCGCCGCGCCGGAAAGTCATGATGGAAAAGCGGATGCGCAAGCTGGAGACGTACCTGCGGGAGGACGTCCGGGGCCCACAGGTCTTCGGCGATCCCGCGGGGGTCCCCGTCCTGGTGGGCTGGGGCTCGACCAAGCCGGTGCTGCTGGACGCGCGGGCCCGCCTGGCCGCGGAGGGGATCGAGGCCGCGGTGGTGCACCTGACCCACCTCTGGCCCTTCCCCATCGCTCTGATCAAGCCGGTCCTGGAACGGGCCGCGGCGTTGATCGTCTGCGAGCAAAATTTCACCGGACAGCTGGCCGATCTGATCCAGGAGCAGTGCCTGCTGCCCACCCGCCGCGTCCTCAAGTACAATGGGCGGGTCTTCTACGTCTCCGACATCATCCACGGCGTGCGCGAGGTCCTGCGCAACGGCGCGACCGAGTACCGCGTCGGCGAGTTCGAGGCGCTGGCAGCCGTAGAGGCGCACGAGGGCGATTAGCAGAGGCTCACGAGAGCGATGAGCAGAGGCCAGGAAGGAGACTGATCGGATGAGCACCCAGCCGGCCGGCAAGATCGCGGCCAGCAAGATCTGGGAAGAGAACGCCGTCCCCCGGCATCGCATCCAGTGGTGCCCCGGCTGCGGCGACTTTGGGGTTCTCAACGCCATCAAGATGGCGCTGACGAAGCTGGAGCTGCTGCCGCACGAGGTCTTCTTGATCGGGGGGATCGGCTGCTCGGGGCAGATCCGCAATTACCTCAACGGCAACGGATTCCACGGCACCCACGGTGGTCCCCTGGCCTACGCCCTGGGCGTGAAAATGGCCAACCCCACCCAGCGCGTGGTTGCCATGGCCGGCGACGGCGACACCTTCGCCATCGGCGTCGAGAACTTCGTGCACGCCTGCCGGCGCGACCCGCAGGTCACGCTGATCGTTATGGACAACGGGGTGTACGGCCTGACCACCGGGCAGCGCTCCCCCACCGCGGGATTGGGCGAGAACATCACGGAGTGGTCGGAAGAGTTCCCCCCGCCCTTCAGTTCACTCCGGCTGGCCCTCGCCTCCGGCGCCACCTTCGTGGCGCAGTCCTTCTCCGGCGACCCCCGCCACGCCGCCGACGTCTACGTGCAGGCGATGGAGCACCCCGGCTTTGCCTTCGTCAACGACTTCTCGCCCTGCGTCACCTACAATAAGATCAACACCTACGAATGGTTCAAGGGCCACGTCGAGCACGTCCCCGAGAGCCACGACCCCACGAGCCTCCAGGCGGCCTGGGAATTGCTGGCCGACTTCGACCGCCGGGAGCGCCAGCCGCTGGGGATCATCTACCGCGGCCCTCGGAAGCGCAAGACCTTTAAGCCCGTGCCGATCCGTACGGAGGACTTGGCGAAGATCGACCTGGAGCCGATGCTGAAGGCTTTACGCTAGCCCGCGGGAACTTAACCCGACCCTTCGGGGGTGGCGCCTGAGGCGGGCGTGACGGGGAGACCAGCGTAGCCTATGACGGGGACGAGCCGCCGTTGGACGGGATCAACGGCGACGCTTAACTCCTCCAGACTGACTGCACCAAGCAGGGGCATCGACTCGACATCCCCGAAGATGCAGAGAGTGGCAACGGTGCTGTCCCTCACGGTGATCAACGCGAGACCCGCCTCTCGCTCGATGACCCGGCCGTCCGCCATGTGAAGACGCCGGGAGTCAGTCGGCGGGATCCCCAGGCGGTTCAGGAGAGGACGGGGAATCCATGTGTAGGTAGAGCCGGTGTCCACCAGCGCGTCGATGTCTTCCCAGCGCGATCCGTTGAGCCGTCCCAGCCGCACCGGGTGAAGGAAGGTGCCCATGCCCTCTGCCTGCTTCTCCGTCATAGCGAGGGAATTCTACCACCTAACCTTTCGGTTGGTGGCGGAGAGATTCAGGGGGGCGTTCCAGGTCGGGCGGGGTGACCGGGAGGCGCCATTCGATCGGGAGCGTCTGCGGCGGCCAGCAGACGCGATCGTCGCACGCCTGGAGCTGAATTGTCCCTCGGATTTCCAAAGGGCCGCCGCCCTCCAATAGTGGCGCCAGGTCGAGACGGGAGACCAGGGCCGCGTCAATGGAGACACGCACCGGACGACCGTAGACTGGGAGTTCCTCACCCCACAGAGGCAGTGTCAGCGTTTCCGCTGGCGCGTACTGCACGTTGCGGATTCTCACGTACGGGTTCCCGTCAAGCGTCACCGCCAGCCCCTGGTAGTCTCGCGAGCCGGGCGCATAGACATGCACGCCCGGTCTAGGGTGGACGTCTACGAACAGCGTGAAGACGTTCCCCGGGTAGAGTCGCTCCTCCGTGGCCGCCGTGTGCACCTCTAAGTAATCGAGCCGCCGAACCCCCTGTGGGGCCGTCGGCGGCACGGCCTTCCCCATCCGCATCAGCAGCGTCGCCGCCGGCATCCGGTGGATGTAATGCTCCTCTAAGACCTTCTGCCGGACCACTCCCTCGACATCGACCAGGAGTGTCGCTGGATAGGGGATCCCGTAATCCCGGCTGACCTGGTCGATAGTTTCGTTGAAGAGCCCGAACCGGCGGATGATCGCCGAGTCCGGGTCGGCCAGCAGGGGGAAGGTGATACGCCGGCGCTCTGCAAAGTCGCGCAGGATCTCAATGGAGTCGTAGCTGATCGAGCAGAGGCCAAGGCCTTCGGCGGCCAGGCGCTGGCGGTTGTGCTCCAGCTCGACGAGCTGGCCTTTACAGTAGGGTCACCAGTCGGCGCTGCGGACGAAGACCAGCAGCGCGCCCCCCGGCCCGCGGATCGTGGCGAAGGTCTGCGTGCGGCCGAACTGGTCGGGCGCTTCGAAGGCCGGCACGACCTCCCCGACGCGGGGGCCCCGTTCTCCCTCAGGCATACGCCATCTTCGCCAGTTCCTCGGCCAGCTCGCGCGCCAGCGGACCCACCGTCGAGTCGTCGAAGGCGAAGTGGGCCCCGGCCGCCTCGAAGAGCGCCGGGAGTTCCCGCGTTCCTCCCAGGGCGAGGGCTTCCCGATAGCGGGCGACCGCGCCGGGGTAGTCGGAGCGGGAACGCAGCCACACCTGCAGCGCGCCCAACTGGGCGATGCCGTACTCGATGTAGTAGAAGGGATGGAGGAAGACGTGCAGCTGGCGGTGCCAGTAGTAGGTGAGCTCCTCGTCGTAGCCGGACCAGTCGATCCCGCGCTGAAACCGATGGTAGGTGGCCACCCAGGCGCTTCGCCGTTCCTGCGGTGTGTGGCCGGGGTTCTCGTACACCCAGTGCTGGAAGGCGTCGACGGTGGCGATCCAGGGGAAGATCCGCACGATGCCTTCGAGGCGCTCCCGGTAGGCCCGCCGGTAGTCGGCCTGGTCCGGGTAGAACGCGCCCAGGTGGGGCGCACTGAGCATCTCCATCCCCATGGAGGCGACTTCCGCGAACTCCATCGGGGGATGGCGGTATTCTGCCATCGGCTCTTCGCGGGCGGCGATCGCGTTGAAGGCGTGCCCACCCTCGTGCAGCAGCGTGCGGATGTCCCTGTCCAGGCCGACGGCATTCATGAAGATGAAGGGCCAGCGCCGCTCGGTGAAATCGGCCTGGTAGCCGCCGGGCGCCTTGCCCTTGCGACTCTCCAGGTCCAGGAGGCCCTGCTCGCGCATGAAGGCGAACTGGTCTCCCAGTTCGGGATCGACGCGGCGGAAAATCGTCTCCGTGTGATCCAGCAGGTCCGTGGTCTGCGCGAAGGGGTGAAGCGGCGGACGGTTGAGCGGATCCACGTCGGTGTCCCAGGGGCGCAGCGGATCGACGCCCAAGAGGGTGGCGCGCTCCCGGTAGAGTCGCTCGGCCAGAGGCACGAAGTGCGCTTCCACCGCGTCGTGGAAGCGCCGGCAGTCGTCGGGCCCGTAGTCAAAGCGCTCGTAGGCGCGGAAAACGTAGTCACGGTAAGATTCAAGGCCCGCGTTGGCGGCGATCTGCTGGCGTAACTCCCGCAGGCGATCGAACAGGTCCTCCAAGGCGTCGCGGTCCGCCAGGCGGCGGTGGGCCACCAGTTCCCAGGATTCCCGGCGGGTCTCCCGGTCCGGCTCCTCCAGGAACTTGGCCATCTGCGCCAGCGTGCGCTCTTCGTCGCGATAGCGCACCGTCATGGCGCCGGAGACCTTCTGGAACTCCGTCTCCAGTTCGGCTTCTTTCACCTGCAGCGGGATGTTCTCGTCGCGGTAGAGGGCGACGCGGTTCTCCACGCTGCGGTCGAAGAGCCGGTAGCGCGCCGGCAGGGCGGCCCGGTGCGGATCGCGCAGGTAGGCCTCATCGAGCCGGTGTGACAGCATCTTCACCTTGGGCTCGATCTCTTGGACGAAGCTGAGGTAGGCTCGCTCCCGCTCGGGATCATCGGTCTGCGAGGTCATGGCGATGTACCGTTTGGTCCGCTCCTCCCAGATGGCCGAGACCAGTTCGCCGCGGTCTTCCAGCCAGCGTTCCAGCGCTTGGGGCGAATCGATTCGCCGTTCGGCCAGCCGCCTCCCGATCGCCTCGATCTCCTCCCACCGCCCCATCTCCGCGTCGGCCGGGAGAAACCTGCGCGGAAACGCCTTGCGCGGGTCTGTGGTCGTCTTCATGCGGCCTCCCTGATGATGAAGTCAGATCCTACAGCGGATACCGCCCGGCGGCGCTGACGCGGTCGGCGATGGCGCGCCACTCCGTCACCGCATTGAGCGGCGTGTAGCGGAGGAACCGGCGCAGTCCGGCGAGCTGCGTGCGCAGATGTTCTCCCTCCGCCGAAGCGGCCAACACCTGGCGGGCCAGTCCGTCCACGCGCGGCAGCGCCTCGTGCAGATAGGCCCGGGCCAGTCGGACCTGGAGCACCTCCTCAGCGGCGGCGCCGGAGGTGGCCGCCGCGCGCAAGACCGCGCTCTCCATCGCGAAGATCTCAGTCACCATATCGGCCAGCCAGGCGAGGATTTCCTGCTGCTCGTCCATCGCGCTGAGGTGCCGCTGCAGCGCGGCGCCCGCGGCGAAGAGGGTCGCCTTCTTGGCCATCGCCACCTGCTGGCGCTCGGCCGCCACCGGGCCGGCAACCTGGCCGTCCCCCGCCACGGTGGGATTGAGCAGGTCGTCCGCCACCGCGCGGGCGGCGGGGATCAGCGCCAGCTGGCCGCGCTGGGCGCGCCGCAGCAGCATGCCGGTAATGAGCAGCCGGTTGATCTCGTTGGTGCCTTCGAAGAGGCGGTTGATCCGCGCGTCCCGGTAGGCCCGCGCCGCGGGGTATTCCTCGATGAAGCCGTAGCCGCCGTAGATCTGCACCATCTCGTCGACGACGAAGTCGAGAGTTTCGGAGACGAAGACCTTATTGATGGAGCATTCGACGGCGTACTCTTCCAGCGCCGCCATCACCGCGCGGGCGTCCTCGTGCATCCCCGCCAACGCGCCGTCGACGAGGCCTCCGGTGCGATACACCATCGACTCGCTCACGTACAGCCGCACCGCCATCTGGGCCAGTTTCTGCTTGATCAACCCGAAATCGGCCAGCGGTTTGCCGAATTGGCGCCGCTCCTTGGCGTAGGCCACGGCGTCGCGGAAGGCGGCCTTGGCGGCCCCCAGCGCGCCGGCCGCCAGGTTGAAGCGGCCGACGTTCAGGATGTTGAACGCCACCTTGTGCCCCTGCCCGATCTCCCCGAGCAGGTTTTCCGCGGGCACGCGCGCCTGTTCGAAGAAGAGCGACGCGGTGGAGGAGCCCTTGATCCCCATCTTGTGCTCCTCGTCCCCCACGGTCAGCCCGGGCGTGGCGCGGTCGACGATGAAGGCGGTGTGCTGCTCGCCGCCCACCTTGGCGTAGGTGACGAACAGGTCGGCGAAGGCGGCGTTGGAGATGAACTGTTTCGCCCCGGTCAGCAGATAGGCGCTGCCGTCGGGCGTGCGTGTGGCGGAGGTGCGGATGGCCATGGCGTCGGATCCGGCCGTCGGCTCGGTGAGGGCATAGGCGCCGATCAGTTCCCCGCTGGCGAGCCGGGGCAGGTAGTGGCGCTTTTGCTGCTCCGTGCCGAAGAAGACGATCGGCAGCGTCCCGATGCCGATGTGTGCGCCCACCGAGACGGCGAAGGAAGCCGCGGGCCCCAGATGCTCGGTGACGACGAGCGAGGTGATCTTGTCCACCCCCAGGCCCCCGTAGGCCTCGGGGATCTCTGCGCCGAGGACGCCCAGGTCCCCCAGCCGGCGGATCAGGCGGCGGGTGAGCGCCCAGTCTTTCTCTTCAAGAGTCTTGGTCTGCGGCAGGACCTCCCGCTCGAGGAACTCCCGCATCGTGCGCGCCGCCAGCCGTTGCTCCTCGCTCAGCCGCTCCGGGATAAAGACACCCCCCGGCGCGGCTTCTTCAAGAAGAAAACTCCCGCCGCGCCGCTCGACTGCGGTCTCGGGCGCCCTCACGGACCTCTCCCTCCACTCACGGTCGTTCGAAGACTCCGGCCGCGCCCATCCCCCCGCCGACGCACATCGTCACCAATCCATAGCGCACGTTGCGGCGGGCCATCTCGTAGAGCAGCGTCGCGGTCATGCGCGCGCCCGTCGCTCCGAGGGGGTGGCCGATGGCGATGGCGCCGCCGTTGACGTTGAGGCGGGCCTCGTCCAGTTCGAGCCCCCGCACGACGGCCAGGGCCTGGGCGGCAAAGGCCTCGTTCAGTTCGATCAGGTCGACGTCCTCGAGGCTGATGCCCGCACCGCGCAGCGCCTTGGGAACGGCTTCCACCGGCCCGATGCCCATCAGCTCCGGTGGCACCCCGGCGGTCGCGAAGGAGCGGAACACTCCCAGCGGCTTGATGCCCAGGCGCGCGGCCACCTCGTCCGCCATGACCACCACCGCCGCCGCGCCGTCGCTGGTCTGCGAGGCGTTCCCCGCGGTGACGACGCCGTCGCGGGCGAAGACCGGGGGCAGGGCGGCCAGTCGTTCCAGCGAGGTATCCCGCCGCACCCCCTCATCGACGCTGAAGGCGACCTCCTTCGGCTCCGGCCGGCCGTTGCCGTCTTCCCAGCGGGTCACGGTGAGCGGCAGGATCTCCTCGTCGAAGCGCCCTTCGGCGGTCGCGGCGGCCGCGCGCTGGTGGCTGCGGAGGCCGAAGGCATCCTGGTCTTCCCGGCTGATGTGGAAGCGGCGGGCCACGTGCTCCGCGGTCAGCCCCATGGAGAGGAAGACCTCCGGCCACTCCTCCGTGAAGTGCGGGTTGGGGGCGTACTTGTTGCCGGTCATCGGGATCAGCGTCATCGACTCGACGCCGCCGGCGACGGCCACGTCCACCTGCCCCAGCATCACTTCGTGCGCGGCGGTGGCGATGGCTTGGAGACCGGAGGAGCAAAACCGGTTCACCGTCTGGGCGGAGGCGGTGACGGGTAGCCCGGCGCGCAAGGCGGCGACCCGGGCGACGTTGAGGCCCTGCTCCGCCTCGGGGATGGCGCACCCGAGCACCACGTCCTCGACCTGATCGCCGGAGAGTCCCGGCACTCGCCGCACCGCTTCCTTAATGACCGCGGCCGCGAGTTCGTCCGGCCGGGTGTCCTTGAGCGTCCCGCGCGGGGACTTGCCGATGGGCGTCCGTACCGCCGAGACGATCACCGCATCGCGCATCCGCTGCCCCTCTCTTGGCCGTGGCCTACCGGGCCAGGAATCCGCCTACAGCATACCCGATCAGCCCCGCCGCCAATGTCACGAGCAGCGACCGGAACGGGACCGAGAGCAGCGCGCCGCCGAACGCCGCTAGCATCGGGGCCGACGTCGTCAGCGTGCCGTCGGGACTCACCAGCGGCAGCACGGCCAGACCGGCAAACAGCGGCGCCGGAAGACGTTCCAGAAAGACCCGCAGCCACGTGGGCGGATGGGGCATTAGCACCAGAGCGGCCGCGCGGCTGCCATAGGTCAGCGCGCCGAGAGCGACGATCAACAGGAAGCTCATTCCCCGCGCCCCGGGATCGCCACCAGGAGCGCCGCGATTGCGGGGCCCAGCCCTCGCGCCTGCGGCCACAGGACGGCCACGGCGAAGGCGATCAACGCGGCGGCGCCCGCGCGCACGAGGAGCTGCGGTCGGGTGGCCGAGATGGCCGCCAGTCCCACGAACAGCACCGGGAAGACCCCTTCTGAAATCCCTCGCAGTCCGGTCAGCGCTGCGCCGATGGTGCCGACGGCCGTCCCCAGCGCCCAGGATCCATACGCGAGGACGCCCGTCACCAGGAGCGTCAGGGTGGCATCTCCCCGCGTGGCCAGCGCCAGTCCCGCCGATTCGTCGATGAGAAACCAGGCCAGCGCAGCGCGCCGGAGGATGGAGCCAGGGACTCGCGGACGGAGCGCCGCGCCCAGGAGGAGATGCCGCAGGTTCAGCGTCACGGCGGTCATCATGATGGCGGACACCGGCGCGCCGGTGGCCAGGAGGCTGGCCAGGGCAAACTGCAGCGATCCAGAGAAAATGATGAGCGAAGCCAGCACCGCGACGCCGGACCCGATCAAGGGCGCGACGGTCGCCCCGTAGATCGTCCCGAAGACGGCGATGGCCAGCGCGACCGGGATGGCCACGAAAAACGTCTGGCGCACCTTAGTTGCGCAGAGGTTTGCCGGTCTGCAGGGTGTGGCGCATCCGCTCCTGCGTCTTGGGCTGTCCGAGCAGGCTGAGGAAGGCTTCCCGCTCGAGTTCGAGCAGGTAGTCCTCCGAGACCCAGGAGCCCTCGGGGACGTCTCCGCCGGCCATGACGCGAGCGAGCTTGCGGCCCACCTCGTCGTCGTAGGCGCTGATGTGCCCGCCCGTCTTGAGGATGTAGAGCAGTGACTCCAGCGCCGCGCGTCCGCGCTGTCCCGTCACGCGGATGCGCTCGGGCATCAGAGGACGATACCCCAGCCGGACCAGGGTGAGGGCTGCGGTCTTGGCATCGGCGATGCACCGGTCGCCATTCATCGAGATCCCGTCGGCGTCCCGCAGGTAGCCGAGTCGCTGCGCCTCGTGCGCCGAGCGGGAGACCTTGGCCAGCGCCACGGTCTCGAAGGTCCAGCGTAGGAGCGGCACCTGGTCGGCGGTGACGTCGGCGGGGAGGCGCGCCTGCGTCCGCCGCACCAATTCGGTGGTGCCGGTCCCCGCGGGAATGAGCCCGACCCCCGTCTCGACGAGCCCCATGTAGGTCTCGGCCGCCGCCTGCAAGCGGGCGCAGGCGAGGCAGATCTCGGCGCCGCCGGCCAGGGCGCGTCCTGCGGGCGCGCCGACCACGGGCCGCCGCGCGTAGCGGATGCGCTGCATCAGCGCCTGGAACTGGCGCACCGCCAGGTCCAGGTCTTCCCAATTGCCGTCCTGCGCCTCCAGCAGCAGCCACATCAGGTTGGCGCCGGCGGAGAAGTCCCGCGCCTGGTTGCCGATCACCAGGGCGTCGAAGTCGCTCTCGAGGCGGTCCAGGGCTTGGTGCAGCATCTGCCCCGTTCCCTCGCCGATCGTGTTCAATTTGGAGTGGAACTCGACGCAGGCCACGCCATCGCCGAGATCCACCAGCGAGGCGTCGGCGTTGCGCGCCACCACGGCCCCCGCCGCCTTGCGGTCGGCCAGGACGATCACGCCGGGGA
>JBOGSD010000098.1:0-7300 GCA_050695215.1 bacterium | reverse complement strand
CGCCACCTACCGCCGCGCCGCCGAGGAAATCCGCGCCGGCGCCGATCGCCATCTCTGGCATGAGGAGGGCCGGTTCGTCAGGATGGTGAACCGCCGGCCCGACGGCTCCTGGGAGGTGGACCCCGTGTTGGACGCCTCCATCGCCGGGCTCTGGCTCTTCGGGATGTACCCGGCCGACGATGGACGCGTCGTTCGCACCATGGCCGCGAGCCGCGATCGACTGTGGATCAAGACCGACGTCGGCGGGCTGGCCCGCTATGAGCATGACACCTACCATGGAGTCGGGAGCGACATGGCGGCCGTCCCCGGCAATCCGTGGTTCGTCTGCACCCTCTGGCTGGCACATTGGTACGCGGAGACGGCGCGCACGGCCGCAGATCTCGACCGCGTCATCGATCTGCTCACCTGGGTCTGCGACCACGCGCTGCCCAGCGGCGTCCTGGCGGAGCAGATCCACCCCTACAGCGGCGCGCCACTCTCGGTCAGTCCCCTCACCTGGAGCCACGCCGCGCTCGTCACCACCGCCCACGCCTACCTCCGCGCCCGGGAGCGGCTCGCCTCGACTATCTCACCCTGACCCTGGACCCCCAGCCGCCCCGCCGATGACCAGGACGTTCCACACCGGGACGGGGATCGCCATTCCCGCGGTGACGGCGGATCAGATGCGCGAGATCGACCGGCTCGCCGTCGAGGAATTCGGTCTCGGCATCCTTCCCCCGTTCGGACAGGCTGCGTCTGTCGCCTGCGGGTCCCGGACGGGACTGTCCGGCCACATCCGGAATAAGCCGACTGCCGGTACGGTTGAACAGAGGGGAGATACTGGAGCCGCGATTGCGCATTCGAGGAGCGCGGACGCCGAGGCGGAGATTGGCCCGGACGCTGGCTGGGGTCCTTGTGCTCGTGGCGATTCTCGCGGCGTTCGTCGTCCTGCGCGGCCGCCGGCCTGCGGGGGAGAACACCGCCAGCCCACCGGGCCCCCCGCCTCCGCCGGCCCAGCGGTCACTGCCGCTGGCCCCGGACATCCTGATCACGCTCTATCAGGGCGAGGAAGTCCTCGGCGCCAGGGAAGTAGCCCTCTCCTCGCTGTGGGAGCGAAAGCCGGTCGTCCTCAACTTCTGGGCCGGGCTCTGTCCGCCGTGCCGCGCGGAAATGCCGGACTTTGACCGCCTCTTTGCTGCCAGAGGCGACCGGTTCATCCTGATCGGTGTCGACATCGGCCCCTTCATCGGGCTCGGCTCCAACGAGGACGGCAGAGCGCTCCTCCAGGAACTGAAGGTGACCTTCCCCGCGGGGACGACCTCGGATGCGAGGACGGTGCGAAACTACCAGATCCTCGGGATGCCCACGACGGTGTTCATCACGCCGCAGGGCCGCATCTTCAGGAAGCACGCGGGGCTGCTGACCCGCGACATGATGGAGACGCTCCTGGACCAGCTGCTCGCCGCGTCCAGGTCCTGATGCGCGCACCACACGAACAGGAGGCCCCTGCCGCCGAACGGGCGCCGATCGCCGCTCTGCTCATTCCCATCGGGATCGTCCTAGTGGCTCTCCCGCTGCTCGGTGCCGTTCGCGACCGCGCGGAGACCGCGGTGGCCGATCTGGCCGCCCTCTTGCCGTTGGGGTGGGCCTTTGCCGCGGGGATGGTTTCCAGCGTCAATCCGTGCGGGTTCTTCATCCTTCCCGCGTACCTTTCGTACCAGCTAGGGACGGAGGAAGCGGAATTCTCCTCCTCCTCGGTGCTGGCCCGGATGGGGAAGTCGCTCATCCTGGGCGCGTCGGCCACGGCGGGCTTCGTTGTCATCATGGGCGTGATCGGGAGCCTTATCGCCGCCGGGGGCGGCGGCCTCGTCCGTCTGTTTCCGGCGGGCGGGCTGGCCATCGGGGTGGCCCTGGCGGCGCTGGGCGCCTGGCTGGTGGTCACTCGGCGGAGCCTGAGTATCGCCGCGGCGAAGCGCGTGATGGTCGCGCCGCGCCGGAATCTGGGGAACGTCTTTCTCTTCGGCATCGCGTATGCGATCGGCTCGGTAAGTTGCACGCTGCCCGTGTTCCTGCTGGTCGTGGGGAGTGCGCTCGCCGCCGGGGGCTTTTCTGCCTCCCTGGGCCAGTTCCTCAGTTACGCGCTGGGGATGGGGACCATCCTCGTCGTCGTGACCGTTGGGACCGCATTCTTGCGCGGCGGGCTCATCCGCTCATTGAGACGCGTGCAGCCCTCCGTCGACCGCGTCGGAGCCTTCTTCCTCCTGGGCGCCGGGCTCTACCTCGTCTACTATTGGCTCTGGGGGGCGGGCGCGATCCTCTAGCCCTTTGCTCGCGGGGGACGGTCAGCATGGATCCGACAACGCTCGTCCAGCGCATGATCGAAGTGCTCCATCGGCCGTCACGTGGCGCGCCCGCCACACTGAAAATGCCAGGGACGGGGCGAGCGTTGGAGATGATAGAGAGGCGCAGCAGGAGGAGATGGGTGTCGATGAAACGGCTCGCCGTGATCGCGCTTGTCCTGGTCCTTGCGGCCACGGGTGCAGTGCTCCTCTCCCGAGCCAACCGTGGGGTCGATGCGGCCCACACGGGTGAGCCGGTGCCTTTCTACGACGCCTCGGAGTGGAAGACCAACTTCAAGAAGCATGCCGTGAACCTGAATGAGATCATTTCGGGCGGTCCTCCCAAGGACGGTATCCCCGCCATCGACAAGCCTCGTTTTGAGAGCGTTACCGCCGCAGACAAGTGGCTCAAGCCGATCGAACCGGTCATCCTCTTCGCGCGCGGCGGCGACGCCCGAGCCTACCCGATGCAGATCATGACCTGGCACGAGATCGTCAACGATATCGTCGGCAGCGCCCCCACGGTGATCACGTTCTGTCCGCTGTGCAACACAGCGCTGGTTTTCGATGCGCTAGTAGACGGTCGCGCCCACGACTTTGGCACGACGGGGAAGCTGCGCTTCAGCGATCTGGTGATGTATGATCGGCAGACGGAAAGCTGGTGGCAGCAGGCCACCGGCGAAGCCATCGTCGGCGACCTCACCGGGAAGCGCCTCACCTTCCTCCCCGCGCAGATCGTTTCCTGGCAGGCCTTCCGCAGCGCCCATCCGCAGGGCAAGGTGCTCTCGCGGAACACCGGGCACATCCGCTCCTATGGCCGGAACCCCTATGTCGGCTACGACAACGTCAACTCCTCCCCGTTCCTCTACTCCGGGCCCAAGGACAACCGCCTCCGCCCGATGGAGCGGGTCGTCACCGTCTCCCTCGGCGGGGAGGATGTGGTCTACCCCTTCAGCGTGCTGGAGAAGAGCCGCGTCGTGCACGACGTGGTGGGGGGACAGCCCATCGTAGTGTTCTTCGAGAAGGGCACCGCCTCGGCGCTGGACAGCAGCGACATCGCCGGCGGCCGGGACATCGGGGCGAGCGGGGTCTTTGTCCCGCGGGCGGGCGGCCGGAGCCTCACGTTCCTGCCTGCGGCGAAGGGGTTCACGGACGGACAAACCCGCTCGGCCTGGACGATCCTGGGGCAGGCCACCGGCGGCCCGCTGCGAGGGCAGCGGTTGGAGGCGGTCGTACACGGGAACTACTTCTGGTTCGCCTGGGCGGTCTTCAAACCCAAGACCCGGATCTACAAACCATGATTCCTGCACCCGTAGCGCGCGCGCGCCGTGCGATTCCGACGGCAACCGCCGCCCGCAGAAGCCGCGCCAGGGCGGCGGGGCGGATCTGCTGTGGCCGGGTTATCACGACGTACCGCACTTGCCGGCCCGATCCGGTCAGCAGTCCGTCGGGATCGGGCATTCGTGCCCCGTGTTCGAATCCTAGTCTTACAGAGTCGGCCTGCGGGAAGATCGCGCAGAAGTATCCGCCGTCGGGATCGCGATAGCCGATGCCGTGCCAGACCGGGTAGGCCACCGCGACGGCCGTGGGCACCGCGCGCTTCACCAGGCGACCCAACGTCTGCGCGAGGGATCGCACCGCGGCCGAGTGTTCCGCCAGCACTTCCTCGGGGGTGACCGAGCGTGAGAGCCGCTTCCTCCGAGGTGTCATGGTCCCTCTTGGTTCGATCTCAGACACCGTCCTCCCCGCCATCCCCGCCAGGGATGCTCCTGGATCCCGCTTCGCGCTGGACATGAGGGAGCACGTGATTCAGCATGTCTCGATCGAGTAGCGCGCCTTCCCGCTAAGATAGGACCGTGGCCGTTGCTCGCGTGAAAGCCGCGCTGGCCGTCGCAGGGCTGGCGGCCGAGATCGCCGAGTTCCCGGCCGGCACCCGGACGGCGGAGGATGCCGCACGCGCCCTCGGCACGACACCGGGCCAGATCGTAAAATCCCTCGTTTTCCTGGCCGACGGGCGGCCGATCCTCGCGCTTGTGTCGGGGGCGAACCGTGTCGATCTGGACAAGCTGGCCGCGGCGGCGGGAGCGCAGACGATCCGCAAAGCCGACGCCGAGGCGGTGCGGTCCTTCACCGGGTTTGCCATTGGGGGCGTCCCACCCGTCGGTCACCGGCAGACGCTGCCGGCGTTCTTCGACCGGGACCTGCTCCGGTACGACCTGGTCTATGCGGCGGCGGGGACCCCCCACGCGGTCTTCCCGATCGCGCCGGAGGCGCTGCTGCGGGCGAGCGGGGCGGAAGAGGTCGACCTGCGCGAGGGGTGAGCGGAGCGAGCCTCCCGCCGTGCTATGATGGAAATGAAGCGAATACTGACGACCTTCGGGGCAGGGTGAGTCTCCGGGCGGTGAGCCCGGCGGCAATTCCCGACCGGCGGTACAGCCCGCGAGCGGCGGCCCCAACACCGGCCGCTGCAGATCCGGTGCGATTCCGGAGCCGACGGTAGAGTCCGGATGGGAGAAGGTCGCCCTGGCCATGGGTCAGGTTTTCTCCTGATCCCTGGTCAGGGTCCCTGCCCCCGCGGTCGCAGCCAGGGGGTCGGGATGAGGCGGTTCACGCACGTGGCAGTGCTCGGGGCCATCGCGTTCATCCTCATGCGCGTCGCTTTCTCGCTGCCATTCCTTCCCCCGTTTCTCAAATACGATCCCAGCGAAGTGCCCGCCCTCATCGCCACATTCGCCCTCGGGCCGCTGGCCGGCATCTCTGTCGAGATGGTCAAGGCCCTGCTGATTCAGCTGCTTGGCGGTCCCGACCCGTCTGGCGGCCTGTTTGGCGTTTTCATGAACCTGCTGGCCGGTATCACCCTCGTGGGCGTCGCGGGCGGGTACTACCTGATCGAGCACACCAAACGCGGAGCCGTCAGAGCGCTGGTCTTTGGTGTGCTGGCGATGACCGGCGTCATGATCGGCGCCAACATCGCCCTCACACCGGTCTTCTTCGGCATCCCCCGCCCGCAAGTGATCGCGCTGGTGCTCCCCGCGCTCTTGCCGTTCAACCTCTTGAAGGGAGTGATGAGTTCGCTTGTGACCTACTACGCCTACAAGCGCGTACGCGTCTATCTCTATGAGTGGGTGGGCGACCGCGCGGTCTGGTAGCCTCACAGGTACGCTCTTCCTGAACGGGCGCTTCCATACGCTCGACCCCGAGGGCCCCATCGTGCACGGTCTCGCCGCATCCGGCGGGCGCATCGTCGCACTCGGCGGGACGGACGAGCTCGCGGCGGCATTCCGCGGCTACGAGCGCGTGGATCTCGGCGGCGCGACCGCGCTGCCTGGGTTCGTGGACAGTCACATCCACCTGGCGCCATACGGCATCGCGCTGCGACGCCTAAATGTGGCGGCGGTCCGTTCTCTGCCAGAGGCGGTGGAGGCGGTGGCGGCGGCGGTGGCGCGCGAGCGGCCCGGGGCCTGGATCCTCGGGCGCGGGTGGGACAAGAACGTCTGGCCTGAGGACCGCTTCCCCTCGGCCGCGGACCTGGACGCCGTCAGCCCCCACCACCCCGTGGCGCTGAGCAGTAAGGACGGTCATCTCCTCTGGGTCAACACGGCGGCGCTGCGGCTGGCCGGCGTGACGGGTCAGACGCCCGACCCGCCCGGTGGAGAGATCGCCCGAGACCGGCGGGGTGAGCCGGTCGGCATCTTCAAGGAGGAATCGGCGAAGGCTCTGGTGGGGAAGGTCATCCCGTCCGGCGATACCCCGGCGATCGAGCGGGGCATCCACGATGCCGCCGCGATGCTGCACCGCGTGGGGATCACGGGGGTGCACAGTTTCGTCGGCACCGAAGCCTATGAGGGCGGGAAGGTCCTCAGTGTCCTCCAGCAGCTGGCGGCGCGCGGCGCCCTCCGACTCCGCGTGTGGGCGACGCTGCCCCTGGGCGAATTGGAAGCGGCCGCGGCGGGCGGACGGCGCAGCGGAGTCGGCGACGAGTGGCTGCGGGTGGGACCGGTCAAGGTGTTTGCCGATGGCACGCTCGGCTCGCAGACGGCCAGCATGCTCGAGCCCTTTGATGGACAGCCGCACAACAGCGGCATCGCCATCCACAGCCGGGAGGAGCTGATCGCCATCGTGCGCCGGGCGGTGGCGGCGGGGTTCTGGTGTGCCATCCACGCCATCGGCGACCGGGCGAACCGCTGGGTGCTGGACGCGTATGAGGCGAGTGAGGAGGCCTCGCGGCGGCTGGGGGCGCGGCACCGGATCGAGCACGTGCAAGTGCTTCACCCCGACGACCTGCCGCGGCTGGCCCGGATGGGCGTCACGGCGTCGATGCAGCCCATCCACGCCACCAGCGACCGCGACATCGCCGATCGCTACTGGGGGACGCGCAGCCGTACCGCCTACGCCTGGCGGTCGCTGCTCCGGGCGGGAACCGCGCTGGCCTTCGGTTCGGACGCGCCGGTGGAAACACCCGATCCCTGGCAGGGGATCTACGCGGCGGTGACGCGCCGCCGCCCCGGGGACAGCCGGCCGGCCTGGTATCCTGACGAGACATTGTCTGTCGAGGAGGCGGTGCGGGCCTACACGGTCGGCGCGGCCCGGGCGTCGGGGGAAGAGGGCATCCACGGGTCGCTGGCGCCCGGCCGTCTTGCCGACTTCATCGCCCTCGACCGCGACGTCATGACCGAGGCGCCGCGCGACCCGGAGGTCCTCCTGCAGGTGCGGGTCCTGGCGACGGTCATCGCTGGCGTGCCGGTCTACGAGGCGGGCCCGCTCGCCGGTCTTTCCAGTTCATTGTGACCATCGCGTGAGACAGCAATCAGGTCTCGAAAGATGAAGCGTCAGTCTGCCCGGGTCAGGCAGACTCGGCGAGCAGCTTGGCCACGGGCAGGCGCAGCGCCGGAAGGACGGGCGCGCCATCGAGCATTTCATCCGGCGCGTATCGGGTCGCTCCGTTGCGGGTATGGACGGTCACCCTGTGAGAGTTCGGATCG
>JBOGSD010000097.1:0-1565 GCA_050695215.1 bacterium | reverse complement strand
GCGCCAGCATGCCCAGCGTGCCGAGCCAGGACCAGAATATCAACGCCCCCTCGAAGGGGGGGCCGGTCACGAAATAGAAGAGGCCGTTGAAGAGCTCGACGAACTTCGTGCTGGTGTCCTGGGTGAGCTCGGGCAGCTCACCGGAGGAGAGGGTGGCGGCGATCCCCTCTCCGACGTTGTGGTATTGGAACGCGTCCGCACCTCCGAACACGGTGGCGAGAAGGTAGAGTTTGAACGCCATTGCCGCCAGCTTCGCCGGCCAGGCCAGCAGGAGGACGCGGTAGAGGAAGGCGCCGTCGGGGTCGGCGCGGGCGGCTCGCCCGAAGATCATCAATGTCAGCGGCGTGAGCAGCAGCAGGATCACCGCCGCGCGGATCTCCTCCGCTTCCCCCACCGCCAGCAGCAGCGCGAGACCGACGATTGTGGCGAGGTAGAAGGGGAGGAACCAGAGTCCCCCCGCGTTAACGGGCCGCTGCTCCAACGCCGGACTGTACTGAGCCATCGCTCTCACTCCCCCTGCGCCGTGGGCGTCAGGTCGGCAACGAAGGTGCGCGACCGTTCGCCGGGATGGATCTCGACCTCCGAAACAAACCGGAAGCCGACCGCTTCGAAGAACTTGAGGGCGCGCTCGTTCTGCTCCCAGACCACGCCCCTGACCCGCCGGACTCCCCGGCGGCGGAACTCGTTGACCACCGCGTAGGCCAGCGCCGCCCCGACCCAGACACGCCCCGACATCTCGGGGAGCACGCCGAAAGAGAGGAACTCGGCGGAGACCGCCAGATGGCTGCTCTGCGTGTAGCGGTCGGTCTCGCGCAGCCGGCGCCAGCGCCCCCCCCGCAGCAGGACGGGGACGGCGCGCAGGAGCGGCCGCCAAGTCGTGCGCATGACCTCTCGGCGCAACCGCGGCCAATCCGCGGTCCCCGCGGCAAATCCCCAGAGCCGCTCTCCGTCGTCGGCGACGAAGCAGAAGGCGACGGGTGAGGCGGACACCGCCCTGTAGAAGGCGGTGACCACTCCCTCCCCAAGGGAAGGAAGCAGCCCCCAAGAGATGATCTCCCGGTGGAGGCGGGCGACCGCCCGCGCGTCCTCCGGGCGTCCTCTACGAACGGAGGGCCGCCGTGCGGTGTCCATCGGTGCCGTGGTGTCCATCGATGCCATTGAGGACGAGACGGTAGGTGTCCAGAACGCGGGCGATCACCCGCGCCTCGTCGAACTCGGCCAGGGCCTTCCGGCGGGCCGCCGCCCCAAAGCGGGCGCGGAGCGTGGGATCGTCCACCAGCCGGATGATGGCCTCAGCCAGCGCGTCCGGATTCCGGACGGGGACGAGCAGTCCCTCGCTCCCATGCGCGACCACTTCCCGGCAGCCCCGGATGTCCGTGAGGATGAGGGCGCAGCCCATCGCCGCCGCCTCGATGGCGGCGCGGGGGAACCCCTCCCGGTGAGAGGCCAGCACGAACAGGTCCATCAGACGATAGAGCGCGGGCATGTCGGTGCGCATCCCCAGGAAGCGCACCCCCGCTGCCTCCGCCCGGCGGATCAGCGCGGGCGGCAGCGCATCCTTCTTC
>JBOGSD010000096.1:0-30694 GCA_050695215.1 bacterium | reverse complement strand
TAGCCCGGCGGTGGCGGCCGTCGCCGCTTAGGGCTTGGCCGGGGCGTAGAGGTCGTTCACCTTCGCCGCGGCCTCACCGAGCGCCGCGCGCATCTTAATGGCGGCCTGATCGCCCGCCGTCTGCAGTCCCTGGGCCGCCCGGGCCGCTACCGTCCCGCTATCGGAGAAATGGGTGACCACCTTGCGGCTCTCCTCGAGGCCCTCGCGGATTACCCGCTGCGTCCAGGCCTGTCCGTCCTTGGCGGCCTCGAACCCTGCGGTCTGGAAGGCGGCAAAGAGCCGCGTCCCTTCCTCCACCGCCTTGACGGCAAACTCGGCGCCCTGGCGGAGGATGGCCTGTCCGGATTCCGCCCACAGCGCCATCGCGTCGAGGGCCCGGTCCGCTTCGTGGGCGAGGCGGTCCTGCGTCTCTTTCGTCTTCATCACGACACCCCCATCGGTTCGGATACCCTCAGCATAACGCACTGCGTCATGCGCGTCAAGATCAGGATGACGCGACGCGTCAAAAGGGGCTGGGGGGAGGGGGGCGCGGTCAGGCCGGGCGGAGGCAGTCGGCGCAGAGGCCGCGAAAGACGATCGTCTGTTCTTTGACCACAAAGCCGGCGCGCTGCTGCGCGGGGAGGGGCACGGGCCCGGTCTCGAGGAAGACGTCGCGCACGCGCCCGCAGCCCTCGCAGACGAGGTGGGAATGCGGCGCCCCAGTGGTGCAGAACCGCGCCGCGCCCGTCCCCAGGTCGAGCGGACGCACCGCGCGCACCTCCCGCAGCTCCTCCAGGATGGCGTAGACGGTGCGCAGCGAGATCGACGGCATCTCCCTGGCGGCGCGCCGGTGTAGCGACTCGGCGGAGGGGTGCTCCGCCTGCGCCTCCTCGATCAGGCGGAAGAGGAGCGCCCGCTGAGGGGTGATGCGCAATCCCGCCGCATCGAATCGCTTCTCCAAATCCCCCGCTCGAATCATCGGTTCCAACAACGATTGTTCGTTGATTCTCTTGTCCGCAAGTCAAGAATTAGGATAGCCTAACCGGGGGCCGGCGCGCCAGTGCGCGTCCGCGCGGTCCACTCATCCGCCCGAGGAGTCCGGGAGTCTAACCTACCGATGGCGCCATCCTTCCTGATCACGCTGCGTGAAGGCCTGGAGGCCGCTCTGATCGTGGGCATCATCCTGGCCTACCTGGCCAGGACTGGAAACCAGGAGAAGGCCGGGGCGGTGTGGTGGGGGGTGGCGCTCTCCGCCCTCGTGAGCCTGGTCGCCGGCGCGGCGATTTTTCTCACCGCGGGGGGCATCCGGGGGCGGGCCGAGGAGTTGTTTGAGGGCACGGCCATGCTCACCGCGGCGGCCGTGCTCACCTACATGATCTTCTGGATGCGCCGTCAGGCCATCAACATCCGCGCCCACCTGCACGCCCAGGTGCAGAGCGCCCTGGAGACGGGGACCGTGGTGGCGCTGGGGACGCTGGCCTTCGTGGCCGTGGGCCGCGAGGGCCTGGAGACGGCGCTCTTCATGTTCGCGGCGGTCCGGGCGGCGACGCCGCTGGCCGCCACCGCCGGAGGGCTGCTCGGCCTGGCCGCGGCGGTGCTGCTGGGCTACCTGCTCTACCGCGGCACCTACCGCCTGAATCTGCGGGCCTTCTTCAACGTCACCAGCGTGCTGCTGCTCCTCTTTGCCGCGGGGTTGCTCGCCCACGGCATCCACGAGTTTCAGGAGGCCGGCCTGATCCCCGCCCTGGTGGACCCGGTCTGGGACATGAACGGCGTTCTGCCCGAATCCTCCATCCTGGGCAGCTTCCTCAAGGCGCTCTTCGGGTACAATGGCAACCCCTCGCTGGTCGAAGCGTTGGCCTACTTCAGCTATCTCGCGCTGGTCGGGTGGGCCTACTTCCGGCCGCCCACGGTCAGAGAACTGCGCCCTTCTCCTCAGCGCGCGCGCTAGGGCCGGCTCCTCCTGCGCTCGCCGCAGCCGTCCGGGCAAGGATAGAATGAAGCCGTGTCGGGCAAAGATACACTGAACTCGTGTCGGGCAAAGATAGAATGAAGCCGTGACGCGGGAAGCTCTTCTGCTGGCCCTCGATGGCCTGGTCCCCTTCGAGGAGGCCTGGGCGCTGCAGCGCGCCCTCGTGGCCGCGCGGCAGGCCGGGAGGGTCCCCGATGTCCTCCTCCTCCTGCAGCACCCGCCGGTCGTCACCATCGGCCGCTCCGGCGAGCGGGGCCACCTCTTGCTCTCCCGCGACCTGCTGCGCCAGCGCGGCGTCGCGGTGTACGACATCGAGCGCGGCGGCAGCGTCACCTATCACGGGCCGGGTCAGCTGGTCGCCTATCCGATTCTGGACCTGCGGGCGCTGGATGAAGACGTGGGGCGCTTCATGCGGGCGCTGGAGGAGTCGATCATCCGCACCGTCGCCGCCTTCGGGGTGATCGGCGAGCGGGTCCGCGGCTCCCCGGGGGTCTGGGTCGGCGGTACCAAGATCGCGGCCGTCGGGGTGGCGGTGAAGCGCCGCGTCACGATGCACGGGATGGCCCTGAACGTCTCCACCGACCTCGAGCCCTTCTCCTGGATCAACCCCTGCGGGTTGGGACGCCCCGTCACGGCGCTCTCCCGCGAAACGGGCGGGCCCATCTCCGTCGATGAGGTCGCCCCCGAATACGCCCGTCACTTCGCTGAGGTCTTCGGTCTGTCACTGACGGACGCGACGCGGGAAGAGATCGGCCGGAGGCTGGAGGCCCCGGCGGCCCCGCTCGCGGCGGCGGCGTCTGGGGCGTCGTCGGCCCGATGAGCCGCGCCGATCGGTTCGAGACGCGCGCCATCCACGACGGACAGGACCCCGATCCGGCGACGGGCGCCGTGATCACGCCCATCTACCAGACCGCCACCTACGCGCAGACCGCGCCGGGAGAGCACCGCGGGTACGACTACTCGCGCACCGCCAACCCGACGCGCACCGCGTTGGAGCGCGCCCTGGCGTCCCTCGAAGACGCCGCCCACGGGTTGGCGTTCGCCTCGGGGATGGCGGCGATTACGACGCTGGCCCTGCTGTTGAAATCGGGCGACCATGTCGTGGCGCCCGACGACGTCTATGGGGGCACCTACCGGCTGTTCGTCCGGGTGCTGGCGCGCTACGGCATCACCAGCACCTTCGTGGACATGACCGACGCGCGCGCGACTGCCCAGGCGTTCACCGACCGCACCCGCCTGGTCTTCATCGAGACGCCGACCAACCCCTACCTGAAGATCATCGACATCGCCCGCCTGTCCGCGTTGGGGCGCGAGCGCGGAGCGCTGGTGGCGGTCGACAACACCTTTGCCACCCCCTATGGACAGCAACCCCTCCGCCTCGGCGCCGACCTGGTGGTGCACTCCACGACCAAATACCTGGGCGGGCACAGTGACGTCGTCGGCGGCGCGCTCGTGACGTCGCGGCAGGACCTGTACGAACAGCTGAAGTTCCATCAGAATGCCGCCGGGGGCGTCCCCGGGCCGTTCGACAGCTGGTTGGTGCTGCGGGGGTTACGCACCCTGGCGGTGCGCATGGACCGCCACGCCGCCAACGCCGCCGCCGTGGCGGAGGCGCTGGTCAGGCACCCTCAGGTGGACCGGGTCTTCTACCCCGGGCTGGCATCTCATCCGGGCCACGAACTGGCGGGGAGGCAGATGAGCCACTCCGGCGGGATGGTCTCCTTCATCGTCCGCGGGGGCTCCGCGGCCGCCCGGGCAGTCGCCTCGCGGACGCGCCTCTTCCTGCTCGCGGAGAGCCTGGGCGGGGTGGAGTCGCTGATCGATCACCCCGCCTCGATGACGCACGCCAGCCTGACAGGGTCCCCCCTGGCGGTCGACGAAGGGTTGCTGCGCCTCTCGGTGGGCATTGAACATGCGGAGGACCTGGTGGCCGACCTCGAGCAGGCGCTGGAACGCTGAGGTGAGCTGATGGCGGTCGTGTTCGTGCCCTCCCCGCTGCGCCGTCAGACCGGCGGTCAATCCCGGGTGGAGGTGCCGGGCGCGACGGTCGGCGAGGTCCTGGGCAACCTGACTACGGCCTACCCTGGCCTGAGCGGGCAGATCCTCGATGAGGGGGGTCAGGTGCGCGCCTACATCAACGTCTTCCTCAACGGCGCGGAGATCCGCACGCTGGGAGGCCAGGCCACGCCGGTGGCGGGCGGTGACGAGGTGTCGGTGATCCCGGCGATGGCCGGTGGCCGCGCGGCCAGGGGTCCAGGCCGGTGAAGGTCGAACCCCGCACCGGCGACGCGATCCAGGACACCGTCCTCGCGATCATCGGCGGGACGCCGCTGGTCCGGCTGCACAAGGTCACACGCGGCGTGCGCGCCGACGTGGTGGCGAAACTGGAATTCCTCAACCCCGGCGGGTCGGTGAAGGACCGCATCGCCCTCACCGTCATCGGCGACGCCGAGGCGGACGGGCGCCTCAGCCCCGGGGGGACGATCGTCGAGGCCACCTCCGGCAATACGGGCATGGCGCTGGCGATGGCGGCGGCGGTGCGCGGCTACCGCTGCATCTTCGTCATGCCGGACAAGATGTCGGAGGAGAAGATCCGCCTGCTGCGGGCCTTCGGCGCGCGGGTGGTGATCACGCCCACCGCCGTCGACCCGGACGACCCTCGCTCCTACTACAGCGTCAGCCGGCGGCTGGCCGCCGAGACCCCCAGCGCCTTCTACGCCGACCAGTACCACAACCCCGCCAATCCGCGCGCCCACTACGAGACGCTCGGCCCCGAACTGTGGGAACAAACCGGCGGGCGGCTGGACGTCCTGGTCTGCGGCATGGGCACGGGCGGGACCATCTCCGGCGCGGGGCGCTACCTGAAGGAACGACGTCCCGGCCTCACCGTGGTCGGGGTCGATCCGATCGGCTCCGTCTACACAGAGTACTTCCGCACCGGCCGGCTGCCGGAGGCGCACACCTATAAGGTCGAAGGGATCGGCGAGGACTTTCTCCCCGGCACGATGGACTTTAGCGTCGTCGACGACGTCGTGCAGGTGACAGACCGGGAGTCCTTCCTGATGACGCGCCGGTTAGTCCGGGAGGAAGGCATCTTCTGCGGCGGATCCAGCGGCACCGCGGTCGCCGGGGCGCTGAAGTACCTGCGCACCCTGCCCGGCCATGGGGAAGGGAAGCGCGCCGCGGTGGTCCTGCCCGACTCCGGGCTGCGCTACCTCTCCAAGATTTTCTCCGACGACTGGATGCGGGAGCACGGTTTCCTGGAGACGGAGATGGGGACGGTGGAGGATTTGCTCCGGGCCAAGGGCCTCGAGCTGGTGACCGCCGTCCCCGAAGAGCCGGTGCGCCACGTCGTCGGGAAGATGAAACGGTTCGACGTCTCGCAACTGCCCGTCGTCGCCGGCGAGCGGCTCGTCGGGATGATCAGCGAGGTGGACCTGCTCAGCTATCTGCTGGAAGGCGGACACGGGTTGGACGATCCGATTACCTCCATCGTCGACCCGGCGCCGCCCGTCGTCACGCCAAAGACGCCCGTGGACGGGCTGGCCGAGACCTTCCTCAACGCCAACGCCGCCGTGGTGGTGGACGGGGGGCGCGTCACCGGCATCGTCACCAAGATCGACGTCATCGACCACCTCGCGCGCAAGCTCAGCCGGCAGTGAGCCGGCCGCTCCAGTTTCCTTCCGGGCAGCCGCTCCCGACGCTGCGCATCGTCGAGGCGGACGCGGTGCACCTCCATGAAGATGCCGACGGACAGCGGGTCGACGCGTTGGTGGACGCGCTGGTGGCCGACGGTGTGCTGCGGAATCCCCCCGTGGCCGCGGCGCTGCCGGCGGGCGGCTTCGTCATCCTCGACGGAGCGAACCGCACCAGCGCCCTGCGACGGTTGCGGGTGACTGCGCATCTCGTGCAGGTGGTCGACTACCCGGCGCCGGAGATCCGGCTGGCGGTGTGGCACCATCTCCTGCGCGAGGACGGGCCCGCGCTGGACGGACTCCTCCCTCCGGGATTCATGGTGGATCTCGGCGAGCGGGAGAACGTGGCGCGCGCCCTGGCGGCGGGTGAAGTAGCCTGCGGCATCCTTGCTGCAGGGACGGCGCGGGGCGTCCCCGCCCAGGGGGGGTTTCCCGGCCAGATCGCCGCGCTGCGCGCCGTCGTGGGCGCCTACAACGGCCGCCTCCGCATCTACCGGGTCCTCAGCGACGATCTCGACGAACTGCGCGAAGAGTACGATCGCATCGGCGCGCTCGTGCTCTTCCCCACCTTCACCAAGGAGCAGATCCTCGCTCTCGCCGCCCTGGACGAAAAACTGCCGACCGGCATCACCCGCCACGTCATCCCGAACCGGGCCCTGCGGGTGAACCTGCCGCTGGAACTGCTGCGCGCGCCGGGAAGCCTCGAGGCGAAGAACGCGGCCCTGAGCGAGCTGATCCACGAGCGGCTGCTCGGCCACCGCGTGCGCGTCTATCCCGAATCGACCGTGCTCTTCGACGATTGACCACGCCGGCGATGACCACGGCCAGCGGCAGCCTCCTCGAGCGCATCGGCCACACCCCGCTGCTGCGGGCGGCGCGTCTGCGCGGCATCCCGCGGGGCGTGGAGGTCTGGGCGAAGGCGGAGTGGTTCAACCCCGGTGGATCGGTCAAGGATCGGCCCATCCTGCGCATGATCGAGGAGGCTGAACGCGACGGGCGGTTGACGCCGGAGAAGGTGTTGCTCGACTCGACCTCCGGCAACGCCGGCATCGCCTACGCCATGATCGGGGCGGCGAAAGGCTACCGGGTCGAGCTGGTGATGCCCGAGAACGTGAGCGAAGAACGCAAGCGCGTCATCCGCGCGTACGGAGCGCGGCTCGTCTATTCCGACCCGCTGGAAGGATCGGACGGCGCCATCGTAGAGGCCCGCGCCCGCCGCGATGCCGATCCCGCCCGCTATGTCCTGCTCGATCAGTACAACAACCCCGCCAATTGGCGCGCCCACTACGACGGCACCGGCGCGGAGATCCTCGCGCAGACCGAGGGGCGGCTGACGCATTTTGTCGCCGGGCTGGGCACCTCCGGGACGGTGATGGGCGTCGGCCGGCGTTTGCGGGAGCACGCCCCGGCCGTGCGAATCGTGGCCGTGGAGCCCGAGGGGCCGCTGCACGGCCTGGAGGGGCTTAAGCACATGGCCTCCTCCATCGTTCCCGGCATCTATGATCCCGCCGTGCATCACCACGTCATCGCCGTGCGGACGGAACCGGCCTACGAGATGACGCGCCGCCTGGCGGCGGAAGAGGGGTGGCTGGTCGGTCCCTCCGCGGGCGCGGCCATGACCGCGGCGCTGCGGCTGGCCGAGGACATTGACGAGGGGATCATCGTCGCGGTGCTGCCGGACGGCGGCGACCGCTACCTCTCCACAGGCCTCTTCGCCTGAGGCGGGAGATGGTGCTCAGCCGCGCGCACTATGAGGAGATTGTCGCCCATGCTCGAGCCGAGTTCCCGAACGAATGCTGCGGACTGCTGGCCGGCCGGGAGGGGCGGGTGCTGCGAGTCCTGCGGGGACGCAACGCCGACGAGAGTCCCTACACCTACCGGCTGGACGACCGGCAGTTGTTCGAGTTCCACAAGGAGCTGGACGAGGCCGGATGGGACCTCGTGGGGATCTACCATTCCCACACGGCGTCGGAAGCGGTGCCGTCCCGCACCGACGTCGCCCGGGCGTTCTATCCGGAGGCCGTGTATATTATCATATCCCTGAGGGACTGGGACCGGCCGGAGGTGCGCGGGTTTCGCATCACCGACCGGAGCGTCGCCGCAGAGGATGTGGTCGTGCAATGAAAGTGAGCAGCCGCGCGGAATACGGACTTCGGGCCTTGATCGACCTGGCCGCCCACTATGGCGAAGGGTACGTCCGGAGCCATGAGATCGCCGTCCGCCAGGGGTTGCCCGAATCCTACCTGAACCAGTTGATGACCTCGCTGCGGCGCGCGGGCCTCCTCCGGAGCAAGCGCGGCCCCACGGGAGGGCACAGCCTCTCCCGTCCCCCGGCGCAGATTCACCTGCGGGAGGCGTTTGACGTGCTGGAGGAGGGTGCCTCTCCCTGGTGGTGCGCCGAGGTAGACGATCCCGACTGCGCTTACGCCGTCGGCTGCGGCCTGCGGCCGATGTGGGTGGCGATCAAGGTCGCCGCCGAAGGGGTGCTAGACCGGCTGACCCTGGCGGATCTGAGCGGCCCCCGTCCGGCGGCGCGCCTCCGCCCCGCCGGGGCGGCGCCTCCCCCGCCGGCCCGCCCTCCGGCTCCGGCGATGCGGGCCGCGGCCCGAAAATAGCCGCAGCGCGGCCGGATCTTCTCGCGTTTTCCCGCCTGTCCTCCGCCCAGGACCGTTCGGCAGGACATCGTTGTCTCGCGTCGAAGGGGGGCTCGGGTAGGGCACCCCGGACACGCAGGTCTGGCCCGACCATCAACGGGCGGGGCGAGGGCCCCATCTGGGCGCGATTGTCAGGGATGCCCTGCCCCTATCGTTTCTCCGCTCGACGTCCCGTGGGATCAGGTCAGGGAGTAGGATCAGCGAGGAATGCCGGTGCGTCCCCCGGCGTTGCACGGGACGTGAAGACAGAGACCACTCCGGAGTTCAGAGCGTTGGCGGTCGATCCAACACCACCGGGCGAAGCGGCCGCGGAGTTTGCGGCTCTGGTCGAGCAGCACCTCGACGGGCTCTACGGCGCCGCGCTGCGGCTCACGCGCAATCGCGATGCCGCCGAAGACCTGGTGCAGGACACCTTCCTCAAAGCCTGGCGCGCCTTCCACACCTTCGAACGGGGCACCAACGCACGCGCCTGGCTCTATCGCATCCTCATGAATAGCTACATCGACGGGTACCGCAAGGCCGGGCGTGAGCCGCAGATCGTGGAGGCGGACGACCTGGAGGATCTGTACCTCTATGACCGCGCGCTCGACAGCGAGGAGATGCGCCGTCAGGGCAATCCCGAAGAGATCGTGCTGGAACGAGTCATGGACGTAGACGTGGACGCGGCGCTGGCCGCCCTGCCCGAGTCCTTCCGCGCGGCCGTGATCCTGGCCGACCTGGAAGGCTTCTCCTACAAAGAGATCGCTCTGATCCTCGGCGTGCCCGTCGGCACGGTGATGTCCCGGCTCTTCCGCGGGCGGCGGCTGCTGCAGAAGTCGCTGTGGGAGTATGCGCGCGCCGCCCGCTATGTGACCCCCCAGGAATCCACCGGATGATGAGCCGCCGACCCTGCTCGGACGTGGCGCGCCTGCTCTGGCAGTTCATGGACCAGGAAGTCGATCCGGCGACCTCGCGCCGGCTGGCCGCGCACATCCGCGACTGTCGCGGCTGCGGCCCGCGCGCGGAGTTCGAAGCCCGGTTGCGCGCCATCATTCAAGAGAAATGCGCGGGCGAGCCGGCCCCCGTCCACCTGCGCCTCCGCATCCACGCCCTGCTGCGCCAGATCTAGGACATTCGTGGTCAGGGAGATCGTCAGCACCGATACCGCCCCCACCGCGATCGGTCCCTACTCCCAGGCCATCCGGGCCAACGGGTTTCTCTTCCTCTCGGGGCAGATCGCCCTCGACCCGCGGACCGGCCAGCTGGTGGGCACCGATGTCAAGCAGCAGACCCGGCAGGCGCTGGACAACGTTCGCGCCGTGCTGGAAGCCGCGGGCTCCTCGCTCGCCCAGGTGGTCAGGTGCACCGTGTTCCTGGCGGAGATGAACGATTTCGGCCCGATGAACGAAGAGTACGGCTCGTTCTTCCGGGATCAGCCCCCGGCCCGCACGACGGTGCAGGCAGCCCGGCTCCCCCGCAACGCCCTCATTGAGGTCGAGGTGGTGGCACTCGCCGGGAAGGCCTGAGGACATGCTGTTGCACTGAGCGACCGCCCCTCCGTTCCGAGCCACTGCAAAATCGAATAGTCGTGCCGACCTCTGTGTTGGGGGATGCCGTGCATCTCCCCGAGGGGGTTTCCGGCGTTGAGCAGGCCTGAAGAGAAGAGGAAGGCTATCGAGCTCCGCACGAATGGGTTGTCTTACAGAGAAATCCGACAGACAGGTCCCCGTGGCCAGATCAACACTCTCTCTGTGGCTCCGCAGTGTCGGGTTGGCCAGGGCGCAGAGACAAAGGCTCACGGAGAAGAAGCTTGCCGCTGGACGGCGCGGGGCCGCGAAACTCCATGCCGAGCGAGTGGAACGGGTTCGCCGGATCATGGCTGAAGCAGAGGAAGAAGCTGAGCTTCGTCTGAGGAGGGGCGAATGGCTGTGGCTTATTGGCACCATCCTCTATTGGGCGGAGGGGACCAAACCGAAAGAGTGGCGCAGCGCAAGCATGGTCATCTTCACAAACATGGATCCCCGAATGGTTCTCATTACGAGGGAATGGCTGATCCGAAGTTGCGGTGTGGACGACTCTGAGATCCAGTACGCTGTGCAAATCCATGAGAAGGCTGATATACAAGCTGCCGTTGGATTTTGGGCGGAGCTCCTGGGATCACCCGGACAGGTCCTTCGCGTGCATCTGAAGAGGCATAATCCTTCACCGCGAAGGAAGAATATCGGTAGTCACTACTATGGTACGATGAGGATGCATGTTAGGCAGAGCACTGGGCTAAATCATCGCATTGCTGGCTGGATTATCGGTATCGCTAACGCTGCGGGGTCGGCTAACGGCAAGCCCGGAGACTTTGACTCTCCTAATCCAGGTTCGAGTCCTGGCCCCGCAGCCAAGTTCGAACATCTCACGTTTGCATCATCGTGATCGACCCATCCCGCCTGCATGAGAAGTGAGAGAAGCCCCGCGCGTCTTAGCCACACGTCCGGGTGATGTTGTGGAAGCGCCCCACCGGGACGAGGATTAGGGAGGAGAGTAGCTAACGTGCGTTTGGCTGGGCTGCGTTTGAAAGCACCCGGAAGCCCTCCCCGGGTCTGTCCGGAACGGTCACGTAGTAATATTCGACCCGCCGAACCGTATCGGCCATGACGCACCTCCTCTGGTGGCTTCTCCAAGTTCAGGATACGCTCCCGATCGTCGCGAGCACCAGTCTCAGGGGCGCCACATACAGGCAAAACCTAACCGGTTGCCCTCTGCAACCTGTAGCGCTCTGCGACTGTCCCACTGCCGCTGTGCTCGAGAAGTCCTCGCTGACTCCGCTCCAGCTGTGTCAAACACGTGGGGTCGACGCGACCCTTTAGTTCGGGCCGGCTGGTTCTCCCTCGCTCGTGTAATCGACTCAGCATAGGGATCGATCGCGGTGACATGCGCCGCCCTGCCCGCGAAGCGCCAGGTCAGGCGGCCATCACCGCAGCCGATCTCCAGCACGTGTTGCGCGGTGAAATCCACGAGATCGAATAAGGCGCGGGTTTCGTTGTGTTCAGGCTCGACTCTGACCGCCATATGGGTTCCCCTTCGGGGCGGTAAGGTGGCAACGCCGATTGATGGGACGAACTCCCTCCGGCTTCCTAGCCCTCCGGGGCGACCGGCGCATCTACCATCCTAGTCTCGGAAGCCAGAGAGCGATCATGAATCCTCCCCCTACCGTGACAAAGAACGCCCCCACCAGCTGCCGCAGGAGTCCCCGGCGACGAGCAGCTTTTTGGCGCAGCACCCCTGTCTCGCATGAGGAGAGTCCCCGGCGCGGGAAAGCGCCGCATTCGGATAATCCCCTGGCCAAGCCGCAGAAGTGGCCAGCTAGGTCGAGAATAGGCAATCCGATGGTTAGTGTCAGTGCCGTCAATGTGAGCCTCAAGCGCGAGGGGGTTTGCTCTGGGTCGCGCGTGAGGCAAGCTTAGAGCGCTGGGCCAAAGTATTCGACGAGCCAAATGACGACCAGGCCAGTAAGCATTCCGCAAAGGACAAGAAGAGGTAGGCAAGCTTGTGCATCACGCTGTGTTAGACGGCGGTTTTGATCATTTCCTCGATCACATGCGATACCGTCTCAAAGGCGCGCGTCCATCCACCCAATCACATCGCTCCACACCAACGCTTTATTGGTATCCGTCAAGAGTTCGTGATAAGAACCCTCGTACAATTTCAGCGTCTTGTCTTTGGAACCCGCCCGCGCCGCAAGTTGCCGACTACCTTCCGGGTTGGTCCAGTGGTCCGCCGTGCCGTGCATGATGAGCACCGGCGCGGAAAACTGCTCCATCTTGGCCTGGACATTCGCAATGGCACGCAATCCCTCCGCACCGCTCCGCGCGGGCAATCCTCTGTGGTCAATCAGCGGGTCTTGGAGTTTGCGTTCCACTACGCTCTTGTCCCGGGAGGCAAAATTGAAATCAGGTTTGTAGCTCGGCAGTCTTGGCGCAAGGGAACCGATGATCGGCACAAGGGTCTTGAGCAGCGGTGTTACGTCGCGCCCCTCCTTCAACCCCGCACCGCTCAAGATGACGCCGCGCAGATCGGTATTCGGATTAAGAAGCACGTATGTCGTCGCGATCAATCCGCCCAGACTGTGTCCAAACAAGAAGATCGGTTTGCCGTTCATACGTTGGCGTTCGCGCTTGAGGAAAATGTCGAGGTCGGCGATGTATTCGTCAAATGCCTTGACGAATGAACGACCGCCGTCCGAGTGCCCGTGCCCCCGCATGTCGAACGCGGACACCGCGTACCCGTGCCGTGTCAGTTCTTCGGCAAATGGAGCATAATAATCGGAATAATCCCATAGTCCATGATGCAAGATGACTGCCGCTTTCGGCGCGCCGCCGGGTAGCCACCGATGTTCGCGCAGCCGCATCTCATCCGCCCCTCGAAAATCCCCCGTTTCGTGTTTCACTCTGACCTCCGCATGGTTTGGATAGCATGCCAGCGTGGATCTAACCTGATTGTGGCATCCCCGCAAAGGACAATTTGTCCGGCTGGGTTTTCCACTGGTTGCCGGCTGGAAGGGGTACGGGAACAGGGATGCCAATGGCCCGCAAGACTTCGCTGCTCTCGTCGTCGGCGGGGAGGAAAGCCATGATTTGGGGAAAGTCGAATTGAAAGTAACCGACCGAGATCAGCAATGGCCGCAGGCGGACCCGTTGCCGTTGATTAGGAGCAACCGCTTCGACTACGGCCCAGGCTGGTAGAGTGCGTGTGCTGGGGTCGGCATCAAAGGCGACGTCGACATCCACTGTGCGCCAGTGCTTTTCGAATTCGGGGAGGGTCAGCAGATGCTGCACAAGTGTGCGGTACCATGGCTCAAATTGGCAGAGCAAGTTCGCCAACTTGAAACCGTAAATCGTCTGCCGCACCATGCGAGTCCAAGACAGACGATTTTGAATCAGATGAGGATAGAGTGGCAGGTTGGGGTCAAACAAGAGGTGCAAGATGTTGAGCCGATCCGCGGGTATGGCGGCCACTTGCTCAGCAGAAACACCGTTCAAGGTCAGGGTGTGCGGGTTAAGATAATGAATCCGCCAGTCGCGATTGATGACGAGCGCTGGTATCGGCAGACTGCGCGCAACCCCGACAGCCACCTGTAGGACCTCCTCAAGTTTCTCTCCGGTGAGATATGGCGCCACGGGCGTAGCGTGCGCCGCGACCAGCAGTCTGTTGCGTTCCTCTAGGGTGCAGCTCAGATAGTCGGCGATTTCCATCACTTTTTCGCGACGGGGCGGGCGAGTAAC
Organism: bacterium; assembly: GCA_050695215.1. GTDB lineage: Bacteria > Sysuimicrobiota > Sysuimicrobiia > Sysuimicrobiales > Humicultoraceae > JACQGZ01. Next base: position 17,142 of record JBOGSD010000096.1, on the reverse strand, counting down.
TCGGCCTTGCCGCATGGGCTTGTAACTGCCATAGACCATGTCTTCGAATTCGGTGCGACTCCAGGCGCGCGGCCCCCAATCATCGTGCCGCCAGGACGGCATGTCGTCAGACGCCGAGGCTGCCTCACGCCGACGCCGTTCCAGCAATTCTTCGACGACGGCCACGAAATCGCGACAGTCGGAATGGACGGAGGCCAGGACTTTGACCATGTAGAATTCCTCCATGGACTTCGCAAAGTTAGGCGAACCCGACGATTTCTCGTTTATTCCCTGCCGGGCATCCGACGACGGTACTTCGCCGGCACAGACATCGCCGGGAAAAACTCCGGGCGAGGCATCGGGCCCACAGGCACCTCGATCAGGACCGGGCGGTCCATCCGTACGGCATCGCGCACAAGATCCCCCACGTCGGTCGGGACTCTGGCGCGCAGGCCGACGACCCCGTAGGCTTCGGCCAGCTTGATGAAGTCGGGGTTGTGGAGGTCGGCGGCGTAGGCCCCGCCCCACTCCTCTTCCAGGTCGCGGGCGACATTGCCGTACGCGTTGTCGTTGAAAATGACGGCGACGACGTTAATGCCGTGCCGGACTGCGGTGGCGAGCTCCTGCGCGTGGTAGAGAAAGCCGCCGTCGCCGCACAGCGCGAGCACCGGCCGGTCGGGGCGCGCCACCTTCGCGCCCAGCGCGACCGGGAACGCGAAGCCAAGGTTGCCGGAGTAGGAAGAGGTGAGGTATGTCAGCGGCTGGTAGACGGACCAGAAGGGGCGGGAGTAGTAGCCGACCTGGGTCATGTCCGCCACCACGATGGTGTCCTCCGGCGCGCCCGCCCGGAGGCTCTTCAAGATGGATGCCTGCGGTTCCAGCGTGGCCGTCGCCGCGATCTGAGCCCGCAGGGACGCCCGCTCGGACTGGCGCGATCGGCGCGGGGCGGAGCGGACCCGCAGGTGCTCGAGCAGGAGCGCCAGCGTCGCTCTGGCGTCGCCGACCAGGCCGAGGGTCTTCCGGTGATTGCGGCCGATCTCTTCCGGATCGATGTCGATGTGGATGACCTGCTGCTCTGACCGGGGGGCGGCGAGCGCCAGCCGCGTGCCCACGGCCAGGATCACATCGGCCGCGTGAAAGAACTCGCGCAACGGTCCGTGGGGCCAGAGGGCGGCTCCGAGCGACAGATCGCTGGCGTCACTGACGGCGCCTTTGCCCTCGCCCGACTGGACGACCCCTGCCTGGAGATGCTCGCTCACCGCCGCCAGCACGTCGTGCGCCCCGGACAGGTGGACCCCGCCGCCGGCATAGATCACAGGGCGGGTGGCCGCCAGCAGCAGCTCCACGGCCCGCTCGACGTCGGCAGGCGCGCCGGCGGGTCGCACCGCGGCGCACGGATCCGGCCACTGCATCTCTGCCTCTTCGGCGAGAGCGTCCGGCGGGATCTCGATCTCCACGGGCCGTGGGCGACCGGTCTTCAACTGGCAGACGGCTTCGTGCACGGCCATCGGGACCTCCGCGGCCTCAAGCACGCGCCGGCGCCACTTGGTGACGGGCCGCACCGCATCAAGCTGGTCGTCCACCTCGTGGAGGACGCCGACGCGCCTGCCGATGGAGCCTCTCGGGATCTGCCCGGAGATCATCAGCACCGGGGACGAGGCCGCGTAAGCGGTGCTGAGGCCGGCCAGCGTGTTGAGCAGGCCGGGCCCTGGAACCACGAGCGCGGTGCCAAAGCCGCCGCCGGCCCGGGCGTAGCCATCCGCCATATAACTCGTCGCCTGCTCGTGCCGAGTGGTGATGAAGCGGATCCTCGTCTCCCCACGAAGGGCCGCCATGACTCCGTAGAGCTGGACCCCCGGAAGCCCGAAGATGACCCGGACGCCTTCGCGGTAGAGCGACGCGACCAGCGTCTCTCCGCCCGTCATCCGAAGTGCGACCGGGGTGCGTGGTGAAGACAGCGCCTCGCCGTGGACTCCGTTGTCCAAGACCGTCTCCCTCAGGGCACCAACTGCACCTTCATCGCCTCGCGCCGGACGAGGAGGTCAAAGCCGTGGATCCCCTCATCGAGCGGCAGCGTATGCGTGACGAGCGGACCCGGATCGATGCGTCCGCTCTCCACCAGGTCGAGCACACGCGGCCAGATCGCTTCCGGGCGCCAGCGCAGCGGGGTGAGCGTGATCGCACGGAGGAAGAACTCGGTCAGTTCCTCCAGCGACAGCGCGCGGCGCGGCCAGCCGATGAGCACGACCCGGCCGCCCCTGCGGGTGATCCGCGGCACATCAGGCATCGCCCCGGTAGTGTCGAACACGACCGGGGCACCGCGCTCGCCGACGAGCCCCCAGATCTGCTCGATCGGTGAATTCGCCTCGACGTTGACGGTGGGGAAGCCGAGCCGGTGCGCCATCTCCAGCCGCTGGCGATCGATGCCCAACCCCGTCACCACGACCGTCCCCGCGTCGGCGGCCCGGGCGGCCAGCGCCGTAATCAGCCCGATCGGCCCGGGCCCCAGCACCAGGGCGGCCTCCCCGGGCCGCAGCCCCGAGAGCTCGACCGCATGCACCCCGACGCTCAGCGGCTCCAGGAGCGAGGCAAGGAGGAAATCGAGATCGGGCGGAACGTGCCGCAGGCACTCGGCGGGTGCGGCGACGAGCGCGGCGAGGGCGCCGTCCCGCTGCGACCCCAGGACCGGGATCCGCTCGCAGAACTGGGGCCGCCCCTCCCGGCAGGTCTCACAGCGGCCGCAGGCGCCATGCGGCTCGCCGACGACATGGTCGCCGACGCGAAATCCATCGACGCCCCGCCCCACCTCCCGCACGATGCCCGCGGGCTCGTGGCCGAGAATGCGCGGGAAGGTGATGCGGCGCTCGAACCCGAGCTCGGACAGGTAGAAGTGGAGATCGGTGCCGCAGAGGCCGCAGACCTTCACCTCCACGAGCACCTCGCCCGGTCCGACACGCGGCTCGTCCACGTCCACCAGCTCGAGGCCCGGCGGCGGCCCGGTCTTCGCGATCGCCTTCATCGTGGTCGGCCCGGCGGGGCGGCCCGCCCCACGTCAGAGCTCCTCCGCCCGGTGCAGCACGTAGAGGGCCTCCATCAGGTAGTGGTCGCCCCAGATCAGTTCATGGTCGGCGAACACCCGCCCGGGCCGGTTGAAGCAGCCGTGCAGCAGCATGCCGGGCCGACGCGTCTGGTCCGCTCCTGCCGAGGTGAGGTACCCCTGCACCAGCGAGCAAGCGACCCGCCGCCCGACGTCGGCCAGGGCACGGGCCGCGGGCTCCGCTGCGGGCAGGGTGAGCAGGCGCACCAGGGCGGCTCCGACGATCGCCGCCGCCGAACTGTCCCGCTCGACCTGGGGGATGTGGGGATCCGCGAAATCGTAGTAGGGCACGTGGTCCGACGGCGAGCGATCCATGAAGTACCGGGTCGTCTCGGCGGCCATCTGCAGGTAGCGGCTTTCCCGAGTGTATTCGTAGGCCAGGGCGAGGCCGGCGATGCACCAGGCCTGGCCGCGCGCCCAACAGGAGTCGTCCGCGAAGCCCAGGCGGGTGAACCGTCGACGAGGGACGCCACTGGAAAGATCGAACTCAATGAACTCGTCGGTGGAGCGATCCGGGCGGATGAACAGCTCCATGGTGCGATCGGCGTGGGCGACGCAGATCTCCCGGAACCGCGGCTCGGCCGTCTGGCGCCAGGCCCACCAGGGGAGGATCAGGCAGGCGTAGATGTTGTCGACGGCGCTGATGGCGCGGCCCCGGAGGGGCTGACCCGCGCTCAGCACGCTCACCTCATTGCCGATCGGCATCTGGCGAATCGTGGCCTCGTACATCTGCGCCATGGCCCGCGCGCCGGCCAGGGCCAGCTCACGCTGCCAGTCCCATCCGGCGATCTCCCAGCCCCGGGCGCCCGTGTAGTAGAAGGTGAAGCCACGGAACATGTCATCGGCCGCCAGTTTGGGGCGCAGCGGCTCGGTACGGGCGAGGGCGGCGTCCCGAAAGCGGCGCTCTCCTGTCAGATCGTAGGCCATCCAGAGCATCGAGACCCAGTGCCCGCCGCACCAGTTGCCGTCGGCGGTCGTAAACCAGCGTCCCGTGCCCGGGTCGGCCGCGTAGGGATAGGCGTCGCCGCATTCGACCAGCGTCTCGGCCACGCGTTCCACCAAGCGGCCCAGCCCCGCGCGCAGCTCGGCGTCTGGCATCCCAGGCCTATCCCCCTCCGCCCAGATCCAGCACCTTGCAAGCATCCGGCCGGATGCTCAGGAATACCCGCTCGCCCTGCCGGAGCTCCTCTGCCGGATGCGCGCGCACCCTCACCGCACCACAGGAGGCGCGGGTCAGCACCTCCACGAAGCTGCCTAAGAAGGCCACCTGTTCCACCTGGGCCTCGAAGGCGTTCGCCTCCCGTTCAGGAGCGCGCCGGCTGATCGTGATATCCTCCGGCCGAACGACGACGACCACCCGTTCCGCGGACGGAACGCCCGCGCCGTCTCGCGGCCACCGGCAGGCCAGCAGGGTCCCTCCGGCTAAGGCGACGACCCCCAGGCCGTCATCAGACACCCGGGACAGCGTGCCTTCGAAGAAGTTTGCCGCGCCCACGAAGTCGGCGACGAACCGATGCTGGGGACGGGCATAGATGTCGCGAGGCGTGCCCTCCTGGACGATGACCCCCTGCTCCATCACGGCGACGCGATCCGACATGGCCAGCGCTTCGATCTGGTCGTGCGTCACGTAGAGGGAGGTGATCCCCAGCGTCGAGACCAGGGATCGCAGTTCCTCGCGCATCTGCTCGCGCAGCTTGGCATCCAGGTTGCTGAGCGGTTCGTCCAGGAGCAGCAGCTTCGGCTGCGCCACCAGCGCGCGCGCCAGCGCCACTCGCTGCTGCTGTCCTCCGCTCAACTGGGGGGCGGGGCGACTGGCCAGGGCCTCCATCTTGACCAGACGCAGAGCCTCCATCACCCGGTCTGCCCTCGCCGCCCCGGACAGCCGCCGCGCACCCACCGTCAAAGGATAGGCCACGTTTTCGAACACGGTCATGTGCGGCCAGATCGCATACGACTGGAAGACCATGCCGATCGGCCGCTCGTAGGGCGGCGCGTGGATGCGCCGGTCCGGGGCGTTGACGACCTGGCCATCCAGCTGGATCTGCCCGCCGTCCAGCCGCTCCAACCCCGCGATGCACCGCAGCGTCGTCGTCTTGCCGCAGCCGCTAGGGCCCAGCAGGGCAAACGACTGCCCCCGCTTCACCTCAAAGCTCACGTCGCGCAGCGCCTGGACGGCGCCCGAGGCGGCCTGGAAGGTCTTTTGGAGGTTCGCGGCGACGAGCACGGGGCCAGCCCCTCCCTAGCCCTCGGCCCGCCTGGGCACCAGGAAACGTCGGGTGAGGAGCCCGACCACCAGCACGACCAGGATCATGACGACGCCCAGGGCCCCTGCCTCCACGATCCGGCCTCGCTCATAAAGCTTCCAGAGGTGGACTCCCAGGACGATGTTGTCGGGACGAAAGAGCAGCATGCTCAGGGTAAACTCGCGAAAGCTCACGACGAAGAGAAGCAGCCAGACGAGGGAGATCGCCGGGGCGAGCAGTGGCCAGAGCACCTTGCGAAAGGTGGCAAACCACCTCGCACCGCTGACCGACGAGGCCTCCTCCAATTCCCGGTGAATCTGGATCAGGCTCGCCCGCATCACCCGCGTGGCCACGGCCATCCGCGTGGCATAGGCGACGACGAGGATCCAGACGGTTCCGTATATCCCGATCGGGACGACGAGATAGAGTAGACCGATCGCGACTCCGGTGATCACCGCGGGAAGCGTGATCGGCGCAAAGGCCATGAAGTCGAGGACATGGCGGCCGGGCACGCGTGTCCTGACGACAACCCAGGAGACCATGCAGGCAATGAAGACCACGATGGTGGCACTGAGGCCCCCGGCGAGCATAGTGTTGCGAAACGCCAGCAGCGTGGCGGGATGTTGGAACAGGTCCACGTACGACTGCACGGAGAGGGCGGCCAGCTGGAACTCCCCCCTAGCCGCGCCGGCGCTCAGGCTGGTGGCCAACATGATGAGCGCGGGCAGGCCGAGGGCAAGCATCAGGTAGACGAGGACCGCGGCCAGTGCCGGATAGCGCCACCGGCCGAGGTCGATCGGTCGAGGACGGTAGCCTTTGCCCGTGACGACGGCGTAGCGCTCGGCCGTCCGGGTGGCTCTGTTGTAGAGCAGGAGCAGGACGGCCCCCAGCAGGACCACGGGAACGGCGATCGCGGCGACCTGACCGTAATTGGGGAGCCCTGCCGGGGGATTGATCGCGAGAAAGATCCAGGTGCTGAAGATCTGGACGCCGCCCGGGACGCCGATGGTCAGGGGGATCTCGAAGCCTTCCAGCGTCAGCGTGCTGACGACGATGAGGAGCGCCAGGGTCGAGGGCAGCAGAATCGGCAACGTGATCTTCCGAAAGGTGGTCAGGGGTCTCGCTCCGCTGAGCGCGCTGGCCTCCTCGAGGGCGGGGTCCATGTTCCGAAAGGCCGCCGTCATGAACAGAAAGCTCAACGGCACCAGCGCCAGACCCTGCACAAACACGAGCCCGGACATGCTGAAGATGTTCAGCGGTCCGGGGCCCGGGAGTCCGAATGCCCACCGCAGCAGCAGGTTGATATATCCGACACCAGGTCCGAGCAGCAGCATCCAGGCGATGGCCACGATGATCGAGGGGATGATCACGGGGCTGAGCAGGGCCACGAACAGGATGTTGCGCAGGGGAATGTTGGTGCGTTCCACCAGCCAGGCAAAGAATGTGCCCAGGCCAATGGTGAGGGGGACCGCGCCCGCCGTGTAGATCAGGGTGTCGGGCAGGACCCGGCGGTACAGCCCTGGATTGCCGTAGACGTGAAGGAAGTTCCGCAACGTCCAGGGGACACCGGGTTCGAATGGGAGGGCGCCCTCGGTGTCGCGGAAGGCCGTGACGAAGAGAAAGGCCAGCGGCCCCGACACCAGCCACACCACCAGGACGCCGGCAGTCCCCAGCAGGATCCACTGGGGGTTCAGCGCGCGGCGCACTCCTTGGAGCGCGTGCGCCACGGCTGCCGCCGCTACCGCCTGGGCGGACAGAGAGAACCTTCCTAGGGTGCCTGCCCCAGGAGAATGGCCCGCACCTTCGTGCTGATCGCCGCAAACTGCTCGGTGTTCTGTTCGCTCTGAAAGAGGATCTGCATCCGGGCCTCCTTCACGATCTTCGCCATTTGCGTGGGCGCCCCCGGGCGGGCATCCGCGTCGAACGACGCCTTCTCCATGGCAATCTTCCCCTCTTTGCTGCCGGCCCAAAGCGCAAAGAGCAGGGCGGCGTTGGCGCGGGGCCCCCGCTGCAGCAGATGCGGCGCCCTCTGGAGTACGCCGATCATATGCTGCGTGCTGTACGTCGGGCTGATCGGAGCCCAGTCGACCGGTTCGTTACGGTGAAACTTCGCCTTCAGGACCTCGGGGACCAGCCAGATCAGGAGATCCTTCTCCCCGCGAAGGACCATCTGCAACCCCAGTAGGGAACTGGGCACCAGCGTCAGCCTCACCTGGTCCCTCAGGCTGCGCGCAAAGTCGAGTGCGAAGGGCTCGCCCTTGGTCACGCCGAGGAACGCCGGGATGCCGGGCGCGAGCAGCGTGCTGCTCACGACCCGTCCTCTCCAGCGCGGATCGAGGAGTTCCTCCCAGGTCTTGGGGAGATCCGATGGTCTGAATTTGCGGCTGTCGTACGCCAGTGTATAGATGACGTTGGCGACCTTCAGTCCCCGGCCATTCAGCGTCGTGTCGTCGGGAGCGATGCCGAACGCCTTGAGGGCGTCGGGTTCGAATCTGGCCAGCAACCCACGCTTGTGCAGGTCAATAAAGCCGGTGATGGGCCACCAGAACACATCGGCCTCAGGCCTGCCGGCTAGGGCTTCGGTCAGGATCTTCTGTGGGGCTTCCGGGTCTCCCACCGCCTTCACGGTGATGGCGGAGAAGGCCCGCTGGAACTCCTGGGGATAGAACTTCTCGACGGTATCCGTGGGTGGGCCCCACAGGTTCACCTGGCCCTCTCTCTTGGCCGCCTCATACAGCAGCTCTTTGAGGCTCTGAGATCCGGGACCGGCCAGAGCGAGTGTCGCCAGGCCTCCCTCCTGCCCCGGCGCAGGCGCAGGAGGCCCCGCCGCGGTCAATCCGAAGAGGACAAGGAAAGCGGCCAGGGCCAGTTTTCCCTTACGCATCTGCATTCCCCCCTCTTGGCTGTTGCTGATCTTCGTTCCTCACGCCGGCCGAGGAGGCGGCAGGAACCCGAACTCCGCCTCAATGGCCAGGCCGATCGCCAGCAGCCCGCGGTCGCTGCCCGCCGGCCCATCGAGCTCGAGGCCAACGGGCAGGCCGTCAGCCGTCAGGCCCACCGGCAGGCTCAGTCCCGGAATGCCCGCATTGCCTGCCGGGTCAGTGTGGCGGATGTAGGTGCCGAAGGTCGGCACCTGCCGGCCGTTCAACTCCACAGTTTGGTCCTGACCGATCGGCCGGGCCGGCAGCGGTGTGGTGGGAAAGACCAGAGCGGCGATGCGGGAGCTCTCGAATACCCGCTGGTAGGCCGCCTGCAGTGCCGGCCGCGCCACCCCTACCGCGTTCCGGTACACCTCCTCCCGGACCGCACCCTTGAGCACGAGTTCGGAGATGACGAACTTCACGTCCGGGCTGGCGAGCGCCGGTGCCAGCTTCTCGAGCGTGAGCCCGGTCCTGTTTGCCTCAAGATACACTCGCAGGTCGACACCGGCTTCGAAGACCGCCACCGGGAAGCCCACCGCGCCGTTGAGGGGCCCCAGGTCTGGGAACTCCACGGGAACCAGCACCACCCCGCGGTCGGCGAAGCGCCGGAGGGCGCCATCCACCACCGAATTGACCTGCGGGTCCAGGTCTTGGAAGAAATTGCGGCGATCCACGCCCAACCGGACCCCCCGCAGCTCCCCCAGCCTGGCCACTGGCTCGGCGGCCGTGATCACGGCGTCGAGCAGCGCCACGTCGGCGACAGAACGCGCCATGGGGCCCGGAGTGTCCCGTGTGCGCGAGATCGGGATGATCTCGGTCACACCGGTGCGGGTGCCGCTGCCCGGGTAGCGTCCCCCGGTCGGCCGGAAGCCGGCGATGCCGCACAGGGCGGCCGGAATCCGCGTAGACCCCCCCGTATCCGTGCCGATGCTGGCCGGAGCCATCCGCGCCGCGACCGCCGCGGCGTTCCCCCCGCTGCTGCCGCCGGGAATCAGAGACGGATTGTACGGATTGCGGACGGACCCGAATGCGGCGTTGTTGCTGGTGATGCCGAACGCCAGTTCGTGCATGTTGGTCTTACCGAGGACAACCGCTCCCCCTCGCAGCAGGGCGGTGACGACGCCCGCATTCCTGCGCGGACGATTATCCTTCAGCGCCGGGCTGCCGCCTGTCGTCGGCAGGGCCGCGGTGTTGATGTTGTCCTTGAACAGGACGGGCAGCCCGTGCAGCGGTCCCAGCCGCCCGCCCCGGGCGCGCACCTTGTCGGCCGCCCGAGCGGCCCCCAGCACCTGGTCGGCGTCCTGCGCGATTAGCGCGTTGAGGGACCGGAGTGAGCGGGCCCGCGCGAGCAGGGTGGTGGCGTATGTCTCTGCCCCGAGGTCCCCCGATCGCATCCGGGCCACGGCCTCGGTGGCGGTAAGCTGCAGGAGCTCGTCCAGTCCCGGCGGGGGTGCGGCCGCGCCCGCGAGGGCGACCTCAGTCAGGCGGATGACATTGCCCGCGGCACCCACAGCCGCCAGGAGTTGCAGAAACTGCCGGCGGCTCATCTCTCCTCTCATCGGCTTCCCCCTCTTGGACTGATCGGTTCAGACTCCCTCCAATGCCATCCGCTCCCGGCCGTCCCAGGAGCTGCTGCCCCCGGGGCGGACATCAGACCGACCCCGTCGAGGCCCTCACCATCGCGTTACCCGCGGTGGTGGCGATGAGGTCATGCGCCGGATCGCGGAGGATGCCGACGGGATCCTCGCCCCGCCGAACCGCGTCAATCTGCTGCCCAAGGAACTTGCGGAGCATGATTACCCCCCGATCGGACGTGGCGAGGTGTTCCCGCGCGTGGATCGCGATCGGCCCCTGGCTGACCATGGCTTCCGCGTCGCCGGGCATGTCCTGATGCTCGTCCTCGCTCAGCTCCGCCCACAGCTTGCCGGCGTGGCTCGCTCGGGGCGGCATCACCGCCTCGCCCTCCATGAACGGGACGCGCAAGAGGGAGTACATCCGGGTGTGTGTGTCGTCGACCGGGAGCACCCAACCGATGTGGCCCGACCGCTCGAAGCCCTCCCGCTCGCCCGCGGCCACCGAGGGCACGATGCGGATGTTCGGGACCAGCACCTCGGTGGTCCGACGAAAGAGACGTCCCTCGCCAAGGGCGCGATCCTGGGTCGAGCGCATCCCCCGCTCCGTCAGCTCCCACGTGATTTCGGGGCGGACAGTCATGGCGGACGAAAACTGCTGGCCGCTGAAGGTCGAGTGCAGGACGAAGACGTGGAACGGGTCCATCACGTTCTCAAAGATCTGCAGCCAGTTGCAGTCCAGGATGGTGCTGCCGCCGAGCCCGTACGACGTCCCATCGGCGACGACCAGGCCTTCGCCGTCTTCGATGAGGTCGTAGAGGGGGAAAATGGGGATGCGCTCCAGCGGGCCCAGGTAGGCGAAGACCAAGCCATTGTACTCGCGGCACGGATACCAGGGCTGGCGCACTTTGTCCTTGTAGGCGCTCTGCGGGGGCTCGCAGGGCTGATCGAGGCAGCGCCCCTCGACGTCGTAGAGCCAGCCATGGTAGCAGCAGCGCAACCCCTCGGATTCGACGCGGCCATAGTACAGGGAGGTCCCGCGGTGGGCGCAGGGCTCATCGACCAACCCGACACGGCCGTGGCCGTCGCGGAAGAGGATCAGGTCTTCACCTACCACCCGCACCCGCTCCGGCCGATTCCCCACGTCGGCAGAGAGACCGACCGGCTGCCAGTAGCGCCGCAGCAGCTCGCCTGCGGGCGTGCCCGGGCCGACCTCGGTCAGTGCGGCGTTGTGCGACAGCCTCGGCCGTCCGTATGCTGACTGTGGCGCGCCGTCTCTCGACATCCCCCCGCCTCCTGGCTAACCCGACTCGGACACCATCTCGCCCCGGGGCTCGGTCACCGAAAAGAGCCCCGGCCCCGGCCACCTCGAGGGCGCCTCTCTATCGCCCCCCTGCTCGCCCACGGCCCCGCGAAGGGCGGGGGCCATCTGCCGACCCGTGCCACACACGCTTCAGCTTCACCGTGAATTCCGTGTCGCGGGCCATAAGTTCCTGACAGAGCGCAACGTCCCTCTTGACCAGCGCGGCGATGATCGCCTCATGGCGCTCGACCGTGTTCTGGACAAACGCGGCGGTTTGCGCTGAGCGGGGAAAGACGGTGTTCAATAACTCCATCAAGGATTGCACGAGAAGCTTCATCAGGGGATTCCCGGAGATGTTCGCGATGGCGATGTGAAACGCCGCGTTGTGTTCACGGAGCTTCGTGTTCTCCTGGCGATCCCTCAACAGGCTTCTGTTGATCGCTCTCAGCTTCTCGATGTCTTCGGTTTTGGCTCGGGTGGCCGCCAGTGCGATGGTCGAGCACTCGATGGCCCTTCTGGCCTCGAAGAAGTACCGCGCCGTGAGCTTGCCCTCATTCATCAAGTCACGCGCGGCGTTGGAAAGCGGCTTGTGCAGATCCCGGGTAATGAAGGCGCCGCCGGCTGCACCCGGTCTGACCTCGATCAAGCCAGAATGCTCCAGGGACCGCAGCGCTTCTCGCACGACCACGCGGCTTACGCCCAGCCGCCGGGCGAGCTCCCGTTCGGTGGCCAGCCGCTGTCCAACCTCGAGTCTGCCGGACGCGATCAAGCCCTTGATCTGCGAGGCGGCACTCTCGTGCAATCGTTCCTTCTTCAGAGCAGTAAGCAGCTGCAGGACCATTAATTATACCATTAGACTAATAGCCCGATGCCGTCAAGGTGGTCAGGGGGCCGATCCCTCAGCGAGCCCCGTAGGGGGATACCTCGGTCAGCAGCCTAACGGCCTCAAGGTAGGCGTGCGCGCTCGCCGCGATCTGTTCCACCGGCACGGCTTCGCCGGAGGAGTGGGCCAGGGTCGGATCTCCCGGCCCGAAAATGATGGTGGGGATATGCGCGAGATGCCAGAGGTAGGAAGCGTCTGTGGCCTCCGCTTTCGCCAGGACCTGCGGGGCCCGCTGCAGCACGCGCCGACAGGCTTCTTTCATCGCCACAACCGGCGACGCGTCCTCAGGGAGAATGTACGGCTCGTGAATCGTCCTGACGTGCAGTTCCGCGCGGATCCCTGGCCGCGTCGTCCTGTCCAGCACTTGCCTCAACTCGTCCTCTGCCATGGCGCCTGATTCACCAGGGAGCGTGCGCCTGTCCAGGGTCACCGATGCGCGATCGGGGACGACGTTGCTCTTTACCCCCCCTTGAATCATCGTGACCGTCAGCGATGGCGTACTGACCTCGAATCGAGCATCCGTCCGCCGAGGATGGAATGACTCGAGCTGACTGATAAACACTGCCGCGGCCGAGATCGCATTCACTCCCCGGGAGGGGCGCGCGGCATGGCCGGCTTTGCCTCGAAAGGTCACCGTCGCCAGGAGCGACCCTCTATTGCCGTTGGCGATCTGCAGGTTCGTCGGTTCTCCCACGATCGCCGAGGACGCCTCCAGCCCTCGCTCCAGGAGCGATCGGGTGCCAAAGCGGCTGCCGGTCTCTTCATCCGCCACTGCCGCGAGCACGACCTGGCCTTTCCGGGGCAGGCCGCGCGCGCGCAGTTCCTCCATCACCGCCACCATCGCGGCCAGCCCTGACTTCATGTCCACCGCCCCCCGGCCGATCAGCATGCCGTCGGCGATCCGCCCGCTGAACGCCTCTCCTTCCCAGTCAGCGGTGGGGGGGACCACGTCCAGGTGGCCGTTCAGCAAGACGACCGGGCCGGACGCGGCGTCGCCGATTCGCGCAATCACATTCACCCGGCCCGGCTCCGTCTCCAGCAATTCCGTGGTGATGTTGGACCGCTGAAACGCTTCCTGAAGGATGTGGGCACACGCGCGCACATCCCCCGGAGGGTTCACGCTTGGTGTCTGCACCAGTCGTTGGGCCATCCGCACGGCCCGCAGACCGAGCGGCGACTCAAGGCTCATCATCGTCGGGCGCCCGCGCGATCCAGCGCGAGCGCGATTGTCCCCCTATTTGCTCAGCGAGCCGAGGCGTCCAGTGTGCGATCCGTAAGACACTGCTCCGGGCTCACTGTCAAAAGAGCGCGGGGTTTTCGTCATGCTGCGCGCAGAGCCAGCCTGGTCCAGGCCGCGCCGGCCAGATCGATGAGACCACTTGGTCAATGAAATCCACGAGATCGAATAAGGCGCGGGTTTCGTTGTGTTCAGGCTCGACTCTGACCGCCATATGGGTTCCCCTTCGGGGCGGTAAGGTGGCAACGCCGATTGATGGGACGAATTCCCTCCGGCTTCCTAGCCCTCCGGGGCGACCGGCGCATCTACCATCCTAGTCTCGGACGATCCGGTAGTCTGTAACCGATCGTCGGGTCCAAGCCACAATACCAGCCACTCAGCATCTATGCTGATTTGGCCGCGCTCTGGGCCGAGCCAGTACACCAGGTCCCAGTCGCGGAGGTAGCCGGTGGCCGGCGGCTCGCCGAGCAGATGCCACCACCTCCCCTCGCGTCTTGCCCCGAAGCGTACCCCGCGCAACGAGCCGATCTCTGGTACCTCAACCCTACCTGATTTGGTGAGTTTCGGATGAGGGGTTGGCCTTCATGGGGTTTCCCCCTTTTTGGCTGCCCCGCCTCCCGAATGCGACGTTTGAGTCCCGGATCGCTGACGATCACGAAGGTCCAGGGTTGCCGGTTCGTGGAGGGGGGCGCGGGATCCATGACACGAACTCCCGGGCCCGGCTCTGCTGGTCCTCAATCGGTAGCCGCGGAAGGTCCCAGCAGGATGGGGGGGTAGAAGGCTGGCATTGCCCCCACCCTCCGACGCGGATTCCTGATTCTCCTTCGAGGGACTATTGTCCGTGCTGGAGGCTGCTTACCGACCCGTTGAATAATGGGAGCTTGAGCCCGGCACGGGTGTCCCGAACGACAGAGTCGAGGTACGCGACGAAATCCGCCGGCCGATCAATGGGGCCACGGATCTCACGAGCCCACGCCCGCAAGTCGCTCAGCCAAGCAGGATCGTCGCTCCTCGGAGCTGCAAGCGCGTCGAGGCACACCGCGGCCGTCGTGCGGTCGCCCGCGAGACCGGCTGCTATGGCCGCGTGGTATTGACGCCAGCCGTCGCTTCGCGCGTCGGCCGCAAGCACGCGGGCGACCGCGGCCATATCGGCGAATTGTGCCCGCAGTCGTTGCACCTCCTCGGCGGCCCGCTCCGCGACGAGGGCCGCCTGCACCGCGAAGTCCGCTTCGCCTCGGAACTCTTGGAAACGCTCCACCCGGTAGCCATGGTCGAACGCGAGGTGGTCGGTCCGGCGCCAGAGCCACATGGCCCCCACGTTGAGGTAGGTCCCCCGCGCCCAGGAACTCGGCTGGAATTCTACGACAATGACCCACCAGCCTCGATCGTCCACCCACGTCCGCGACCGGCCCCTCTGGCGGACCCCCAGTGGAGCGAGTGTGCGGCGCGCGGCGTCCGAGATGTGTTGATTGTGCGTCGTTCTTGTCATCTTTCCTCGGCCAGGCCGCCGAGCTGCCTCTGGGGAATCCTCATCGAATCTTCAAGTCCCCAATCACCCCAGCGAGAGGTCTATCGAAGGCCGTTGGACGCCAAGCGTAGTGAGACTAGTTCGTGGTTCCAATGCTTCCTCCCAGTGATGCCCAACCCGAAAGCTCAGCGGCTGCCGCCGATGTTTGCGCAAGTCCGCTTGCCAGCGGGTTAAAGGAGTGGACGCACATGTTCAGATCCGGAGCATCGGTAGGGGCTCCCCTGCAGGAACGAACTGGAGAGCCAACCCGTTGTTACACCAGCGCTGCCCTGTCGGTCGGGGACCATCGTTGAAGACGTGTCCTTGGTGCCCCCCACAGCGGCTGCAATGATACTCTGTCCTGGGCCAGACAAGCTTGAAGTCCCGCTTCGTCTCGATATGACCCTGAATGGGTTGCGCAAAGCTGGGCCAGCCCGTTCCACTGTCGAACTTGGCATCGGAGGTAAAGAGCGGCAGAGAGCACGCGGCGCAGATGAAGGTACCTGCTCGCGTCTCGTCGTTCAGCGGATGAGAAAAGGCGCGCTCGGTGCCTTCCTCAAAGAGCACCGCGTATTCCTCCCGCGTAAGCAGCTGACGCCACTCCGAACGTGGCTTCGTCACCTTGTCAATCGCTTTCGGATTTGGGTAGGACATGGCTTCCCCCCGGGGAAAAGGATAGCGCGGTTGGGGATTCGCTTCACGTAGTTTCCGCCAGAAGATCAAGGCAGGCAGTCAACCGCGGCGGCGTACCGTCGAGCAGCTGATCCCAGTCAGGAGCGTCACCCGGTAGCGCGCGATTCCAGCCTGCACCGAGCTCGAAGGGATGACCGGGGATTTCCATCATGTGGTAGCAACGCCCACCGAGGAGACGCTCAAGTGCGTCCCTGAGAGAGTTTGTGCCCGTGCGCGGAAGACCCGTGCCCACGAGTCGAAGAATTCATTGCTCGGACGCTACGCGAGAGAAGCGCGGTTGGAAGGTGCCGACCGTCCAGAGGTTGCCCTCGGGGTCCCGCACGTCAAACTGGTGGCTACCATGGGGAAACGCCGGCGTTCTGGCGTCGTGGACCGGTCTAACGATCTCGGCACCGGCCCCAACCGCGCGCTGGTAGTGGCGGTCGACCGTCTCAGCGTCCTCAGCGGCAAGCGCGATCGAGGCCGGCCCCACGGTGGCCCAGGGGTTGCCGGCGGGCGCTCGCGTGGAAATGGCTATCCATGCGAGCCTAGGTGGCGTGTCGCGCATCGGAAGGGGGAAAACGGACCGCGGCCCTGGCACGGGCCTTCGAAGCTTCAACATCGCGGTCGCGTAGGGGGGCCTTCGTAACCAGAGAGTCGAGTAGCTCCCGTGCTGTGTGCGCTACCTGGTCCACGGCACGAGTGAAGGCGACTTCGTTTGCCTTGGAGGGCTTTGTGAAGCCGCTCAGTTTTCGAACGAATTGCAGCGAAGACGCCCGGACCTCATCGTCCGTGGCCGGCGGGTCGAAGTCATGCAGAGTCTTGATGCTTCGACACATGAGAACTCCTCCTTGTCACCTCACGGTGGCACGATGCGAGTCTATTCCGGCTGGGCCGTTGCCGCGATCTCCGTCGCGTTCACGTTCTGCCCCGTGACGAAGTTGTACGAGTCCACGATCAGTTGGAAGATGACGTCCAGTTCTTCCATCGTCCGGGGCGTGTACAACATGACCATGCCTTCGTTGCCTATATACAGCGCCATCGGGTGCGGCTCGACCCAACCGGCTTCAATCGCCTCGCGAGCGCGCTCCGGCGGCAGCGAGGCGTGGAGGCTGCCATCGGGATGGATGTGGGCGAACTCGCGCCCGGCGGCGATCACCTCCGGGTGGGCCAGTGGCAAGTGCTCCTCCAGCCACAGTGCCCGTGCGCCGGGGACGGAGATCACCGTCGGTCGGTTGGTCACGTTGGGCAAAGAAAAGGCGCGCCGAAACAGTTCCGCGTTCACTTCTGGCCCAGGCCTGCACGCCGATCTGGGCGTGGGGCATGCCCTTGTGGCCCTCGACTGATTGAGGTAGGAGTCGCAAGAGCTTTGCAGTGCACCTCACGTTGACCATACGCAGCCCTGAGGACTCCACGGGTGGCGAGAACGGCGCCGGGTCCTACAGCCCGCGATAGACTTCCCGTCGATGCCTGACGTAGTGAACAGTCACTAACTTGGCGTTGTTATCGACGCCGTAGATGATCCGATAGTTTCCCACACGGATGCGATACAACCTTTCGGTACCGGTCAGCTTGACCGACTCTTGTGGATGTGGAGCATCCGCGAGAGCCCGGAGCCGATCCCAGACACGTCGAAGCGCGGAGCTTGGGAGTGAACGCAGATCTTTCTCGACTGACGGCTTGAGGACGATCCTATAAGATGCCATCCCGCTTGAGCCGGCGTTTCACT
>JBOGSD010000095.1:0-6289 GCA_050695215.1 bacterium | reverse complement strand
TGGTGCGGGGGAGCCTCTTTGCGCGCCTTGGGCGTGCCGGGCGGGCCGTCACGCTGGCCAACGCCTACACCCCCGAGTACCACCAGGCCGTCGCGGACCGCCAGCTGCGCCACGCCGCCTTCACCTTCGCGGCGGTGAGCGCCGGGCTGCCCCTGCGCACCGTCGAGGAGCTGCGCCGGCGGGAGGCGGTCTTTCACGACCTCTCCAACACGCGACCGCGCCAGTGGGGGCATGATGTGCCCGCCATCACCCCGCGCGAGGCCGGCGACGATCTCGTTCGCCTCGCGGTGGCACACGACCTGACGGCCTTTGAGTTCTTCCTCTCCGACCTGGCGGCGCACGGGCGCGCGCCGCTCACGGGCATTGACGTGGTGGAGATGGTGGACGAGCTGCTGGGAGGCGTGCTCGAGGGTTTGCCCGCCGGGGTGACGGTCGTGGTCACCAGCGATCACGGCAACCTGGAGGACGAGCGCACTTCCGGCCACACGCGGAACCCCGTCCCCACTCTGGTGATCGGCCCGGCCTGGACGCATTTCAAGGGGGTCTCCGCCATCACCGATGTCGCGCCTGCCGTCGCCGCCGCGATCGGGGTGGAATTCGTCGACGCGCCTGGACAGATCCCCGCGTCGGAGGCCGCGACCGGACGCGGGCCGTGACGATCGACCCCCGCACCCTGCGGGTCCTCGACTTCCACAAGGTCACTGCCCTGCTGGCCGCCGAGACCGCCACGGCGATGGGCCGCGAGCGGGCCGTCGCGCTCGCGCCCGCGGCGGCGATCGACGAGATGCGCGGCCGCCAGGCCGAGACGACGGAGGCCGTGGCGCTGCGGACGCAGGGCGAGGTGGCGATCCGCGGCGCCCGCGACCTGCGACCCGCGCTGCGCCGGGCGCTGGCCGGCGGCACGCTCGATCCTCCGTCGATGCTGGACGTCGCGCAGACCCTGGCGGTCACCCGCGTGCTGCGCGGCCAGGTGGAGGCGCAACGGAGCCGCGCGCCGAGGCTGGCGGCCGTGGCCGGCCGGATCACCCCCTTGAAAGAACTGGAGACCCGCATCGGCGCCGTCCTCGACGACGAGGGTCAGGTGCGCGACGATGCCAGCCCGACCCTGCGGCGGTTGCGCAGCGACCAGCGCGCCGGCGAGCGGCGCATCCGTGAAACGATGGAATCCATCCTGCGGCATCCCACCTACGGCAAGATGCTGCAGGAACCGCTGATTACCATTCGCGGAGACCGCTTTGTGGTGCCGGTTCGGCAGGAGGCGAGAGCGCAGTTCCCCGGCATCCTGCACGATTTCTCCGCCAGCGGGGCCACGGTCTTCATGGAGCCGATGGCGGTGGTGCCGCTGGGCAACCGGCAGCGCGAACTGGCCGCCGCCGAACGCGACGAGATTGCCCGCCTGCTCGGCGAACTGACGCAGGCCGTGGCCGCCCAGGCGGCGCCGATCACGGAGACCCTGGAGGCCGTGGCCGACCTCGACCTGGCCCTGGCCAAGGCGGCGCTCAGCGAGCGGCTCGCCTCCATCGAGCCCACCCTCACGGCCGGCGGCGCGACGGTGCTGCGGGAGGCCCGCCACCCGCTGCTGCTGCTTCACCTGCCCGCCGAGCGTGTCGTGCCCATCGACGTCGAACTGGGGGGCCGCTTCCGGACCTTGATCATTACGGGCCCGAACACCGGGGGCAAGACCGTCACGCTCAAGACCCTGGGGTTGCTCACGCTGATGGCGCAGGCAGGGCTGCACATTCCCGCGGCGGAGGGCTCGGCGGTCGCGGTCTCCCCCCAGGTCTTTGCCGACATCGGTGACGAGCAATCCATCGAGCAGAACCTCTCTACCTTCTCCTCGCACATGGGCGCCGTGGTGGAGATCCTGGCGCAGGCGGCGCCGCCGGCCCTAGTCTTGCTGGACGAGGTGGCGGCGGGGACCGATCCCACCGAGGGCGCCGCGCTGGCCCGCGCGATCATCGAGACGCTGCTGGCCCGCGGCGTGCGCACGGCGGTGACGACCCACTACAACGACCTCAAGGCGCTGGCATATCAGCAGGAGGGGATCGAGAACGCCTCGGTGGAGTTCGACCCCGAGACGCTGCAGCCGACCTTCCGCCTGCTGCTCGGCCAACCGGGGCAGTCGAACGCCTTGATCATCGCGCGGCGGTTGGGGCTGGATCCCGGTGTCGTCGATCGCGCGCGGTCCTTCCTGTCCACCGACCGGCTGCGGGCGGACGAGCTCCTGCGGGACATGGCCGGCGACCGGCAGGTCGCGGCGCGCGATCGGGAAGAGGCGGAGCGGCTCCGCACCGAGGCCCGTACCCTCGCTGACCGCTATCAGGCGGAAGTGTCCCGGATGCAGGGGGACCGGCGGCGTCTCATCGAGACTGCACGCCGCGAGGCCGAAGAATCGCTGCGCCGCACCCGCCGCGAACTCGACACCGTGCTGGAAGAGGTCCGGGCGGCGCGCACCGAGGAGGCCGCCCAGGTGGCGCGCCGGCGCCTGGCCGAACTGGCGGCGGTCTGGGCGCAGCGCGCCGAAGAGGAGCCGAGAGAAGATGCCGGGCCGCCTCTGGCGGCGGTGGAGGTCGGGCAGAGCGTGCACATACCCGCCCTTGGCCGGTCTGGACGTGTCTCCGCGCCGCCCGACGCTCGAGGGGACGTTGAAGTGGAAGTCGGCGCGGTGCGGGCGCGCCTGCCGCTGAACGCGTTGCGGGGCACGGCGCCCGCAGACGATGGAGGGGGGCCCGAACGGCCAGCGCGCCCCCGCGGGTCCGCCGGAGCGCGCCAGGGCGGCGAGCCGCGCGCCGTTCCGCTCTCCCTAAGCGTGCGCGGCCAGACGGTGGACGAGGCGCTGGCCGAGGTGGATCGCTATCTCGACGAGGCGGCACTGGCCGGTCTGGACCAGGTGACGTTGATCCACGGCAAGGGCACGGGGACGCTGCGCCGTGCTATTGCGGCCTTCCTCCGCGGCCATCCGCACGTCCGCGCCTTCCGGGGGGGAGGACCGGGCGAGGGCGGCGAAGGCGTCACCGTCGTGGAGCTGCATGGCTGAAACGCGCACCTTGCCCCTGCTGCGGATGGAACTACTGCCGGTGCTGCGGCGGCTCCCCGCCTACTCACGCCTAGCCTGGGCGCTCGTACGCGACCGCCGGATCCGCCGGCGAGACCGGATGCTGCTGATCGGCGGGCTGGGTTATCTGCTCTCGCCGATCGACCTCATCCCCGGCTTCATCCCCGTGCTCGGACAATTGGACGATCTGGCGGTGGCGCTGTGGACGCTGCGGCGCACCCTGGGGGCCGCCGCGCCGGAGGTCGCCGCCGAGCACCTGGAAGCACGCGGGCTGATGATCGCTCAGCTCGACGAAGACCTGGCCCGCATCACCCGCTCGGGACGCCTCGTCACGCGAGCGGCGGTGCGGGTGGGTGGGCGCGCGCTGCGTGACGCCGGCCGGTCCGCCTGGCGCCTGGGCCGGCAGGTGCTGGGGCGGTGACGGCGCTGACGCCGGACGCCCAACTCGACGCACTGCGCCGCGGCGCGGTGGAGATCATCTCGGAGGAAGATCTGCTGGCCAAACTCCGAGAGGGCCGCCCGCTGCGGGTGAAACTGGGGCTCGACCCCACGGCCCCCGATATCCACCTGGGCATCGCCGTCGTCCTGAGAAAATTGCGGCAGTTCCAAGACCTCGGCCATGAGGCCATCATCGTCATCGGCGACTTCACGGCGATGATCGGCGATCCCAGCGGCAAGAAGGCGGTCCGGCCGATGCTCACGCCGGAGGAAGTCGAACGCAACGCCGCCACCTACCGGGACCAGTACGGCCGCATCCTCGATCCGCAGCGCACCCGGATCACCTTCAACAGCCAGTGGCTTAGCCCGCTGCGGTTTGCGGACGTGATCCGGATCACCGCGAAGACCACCGTGGCGCGGGTGCTGGAGCGGGACGATTTTCAGAACCGGCTGCGCGCGGGGACGGCGCTGTTCCTGCACGAGATCCTCTATCCGATCTGCCAGGCTTACGATTCAGTGGCCCTGCAGGCGGACGTGGAACTGGGGGGCACGGATCAGAAGTTCAACAACCTGATGGGCCGCGATCTGCAGCGGGAGTCCGGGCAATCGCCGCAGGTGGTGCTGCTCTCGCCGATCCTGCCGGGCACGGACGGCGTGGAGAAGATGAGCAAGTCCCTGGGCAACTACATTGGGATCACCGAACCACCCGCGGAGATGTACGGCAAGGCGATGTCCGTCCCCGACGCCGTGATGGGCGACTACTTCGCGTACGCGACGGACCTTCCCACCGCGGAGGTGGCGCGGATTCGCCAGGACCTCGCCGCCGGGGCGCTGCACCCGCGGGACGCCAAGCGGCGGCTGGCGCGAGAGATCGTGACGATGTGGCACGGTCCCCCGGCCGCCGAGGAGGCGGAAGAAGCCTTCGACCGTGTCTTCGTGGCCCACGACCTTCCTGAGCAGATCCCCGACGTCGCGCTGGCGGGGCTGCGGGCAGAGGACTCGAACGGTCTGCGCCTCAAAGCCACGCGGCTGCTCGTTGATCTCGGACTGGCGGTCAGCCAGAGCGAGGCCCGTCGCTTGATCAGCCAGGGCGGCGTGGCGGTCGACGGTCAGCGCATCGGGGAGGCGACCGCCGACATCGAAGTGCGCGACGGCATGGTCGTCCGGGTGGGAAAGCGCCGTTTCGCTCGCGTGCGGTCCGGATCGTGACGGCGGGGCCCAGTATGCGCGAGGTCGAGGCGCAGATTGTTCAGGCCATCGATGAGGCCTCGCCGGAGCTGTGGGACCTCGCCCTGGACATCCATGCCCATCCCGAGATCGCCTTCCAGGAACGGCGCTCCGCCGAGCGACTCTGCGCGGCCCTGGAGCGATTCGGGTTTCACGTCGAGCGCCCCATCGCCAACCTGGACACGGCCTTTCGCGCGGAAGCCCGCGGTCGCGATCGCGGCCCCGCCGTCGCATTTCTTGCGGAATACGACGCGCTCCCTGAGATCGGCCACGCCTGTGGACACAATCTGATCTGCACCGCAGCGCTGGGGGCCGGGGTCGGCGTGGCCCGGGTGCTGGGCAGCCTGGCGGGCCGGATCGTGGTGCTGGGGACGCCGGCCGAAGAGGGCGGAGGGGGGAAGGTGCTGCTCTTGCAGCGCGGCGCCTTCGAGGGCATCGACGCCGCGATGATGTTTCACCCCAGCGGGGTGACCTGGCCGATGCGGGACTCGCTGGCCAACTTCCGGCTCAAGGTGCGGTACCGGGGCCGGCCGTCGCACGCCGCGTCCGCGCCGCACGAAGGGGTCAATGCCCTCGACGCGATGATCCAGTTCTTCGTGGCCGTCGGGCTGCTCCGCCAGCAGCTGCGTGACGACGCGCGCCTCCACGGCATCATCACGTACGGCGGCGCGGCGGCGAACGTGATCCCCGATCGCACCGAGGCCCTCTTCTCGATCAGGGCCACTGACCGCCGGTACGCGCAGGAGGCCCTCACCCGCGTGATCGAGTGCGCCCGCGGCGCCGCCACGGCCACGGGGGCGACCCTCGAACACGAAGCGATTCCTGGCTACGATGCCATCCGCCCCAACAAACCGCTGGCGGCGGCCTTTGCGCGCCACCTGGGGAGCCTGGACTGGCCGATCGACCCGCTGCCGGAGCGCCCGCGGATGGGCTCGACCGACATGGGCAACGTCAGCCATGCCCTGCCCGCCATCCATCCGTACGTCAGCATCGGGTCCCGCGACCTCAAGGGGCATACCGAGGAGTTCCGCGAGGCGGCGGCCACGGACGCCGCGCGGGCCGCCATGGTCGTGGCGGCGAAAGCGATGGCCCTCACCGCCCTCGATCTCCTCACAGATCCGATCTTTCTGGAAGAGGTCCGCCGCGACTTCACAGAGAGCCGCACACCGCCCGCGGTTTCTTGACGCCCCTCCGCGCGCGTGGCTATAGTGAGGTGAGTTCCGTCGGCCCGTCCGGGCCGGCGTTGCAGTTTCAGATGGGCCCTTAGCTCAGGTGGTGAGAGCGCGCCCCTGATAAGGGCGAGGTCCGTGGTTCGAGTCCACGAGGGCCCACCAGTCCAGGCAGGGCAAGCGTGTCTGCCTTGTTTCTCACCAGCGAGGACTCCTCCCATCAGTTCCCAGCGGGGCTTCCCTCGCGGCCTCCATGCGCAGCGGAAATACCTCGGGCTGTGGCCTGGTGGGCGACGAACTCACCAATGGTGCAGGAGGTCGCGTTCACGCGGTCGAACGCGATTCGTCTGCCATGGAGCGGGAGGTTCGCTACGCAAGGAACGGCGACGTCCACATCGCC
>JBOGSD010000094.1:0-3805 GCA_050695215.1 bacterium | reverse complement strand
CCGCAACACCTTCGGGGGCCATGCCCTCGACGCGATGCTCATCCTCAAGCCGGCGATCGAGCGGGTGCTGAAGCAGGGCGTGCTGCCGGACAACATCGGGGGGTTCCGGGCCAACCTGCGGGATCAGGTGGAACGAGGCACCAAGGAACTCGTGGGCATTACCGGGGTGTTCAACTTCTCTGCAAAGGACCACATCGGGCTGGACGAGCGGGCCGCGGTGATGATCCGCATCGGCGGGGGCGGCTGCCGCTGGCAGCAGGTGCGGTAGGCGGAGAGAGGCGCCGGCGTCCGCTAAGACGGCGCGGCGAAGCGCTCGACCAGACGCGCGCGGGGAAGGACGACCTGGACGTTCTCCCCCGTGCCGATTTTCTCGCGGTCGTTGTGGGCCTCCAGCGCGCAGACGATGCGATTGCCGTCGATCCGCAGCAGAGTGGCGCGGGCCGTGACCACGCCGCCGACCGGCGTGGGCGCGAAGTGCGTCACGCTGATGCTGTGGCCGACGGCGTCTTCGTCCGCCTCGAGAAACGGCAGGATGACCTTGCGCGAGGCCAGCTCGAGGTGGCGCACCATCGTCCAGGTCGAGTAGACCCGGTGGACGACGCCGAGTTCTTCAAACCAGGCCACCATGTCTTCGCTGACCGTGACGACGGCTTCGGCCTGGCGCCCCGGCAGTAATCCTGGCTTCATGCGCGCTGCACGAACATCCAGCGATGACCCTCGAGGTCCTCGGCCCGGTAGCGGCGACCGTCGGGACCCTCCTCGACCCCGGACAGGATGGTGGCCCCCGCCCGCCCCGCCCGCTCGTAGTGCGCGTCGACATCGGTCACGTACACCAGCAGCCCGTCGATGACGTAGGGGACGGCCGACCATCGGCGGGCCGGTTCGCAGTGCTCGCGATGCCGCCTTGGGCTCTGGTAGTCGGGGGTGGGCGTGGCCAGCATGATCACGCCGCCCCCGGCGTCCATCTCGGCGTGGGAGAGCGTCTTCCCATCCGGCCAGGTCATCCTGCTCCCCTCACGCTCACGAAACCCAAACGCCCGGGCGAGCCACTCCAACGCGGCGATCCCGTTCTCATAGGCGATCATGGGGATGACCCCCGGCATCTTTGCCGCCATGCCCTCCTCCTCTATACGCTGGGTCGCCGGTCATCGACCCGGCGGAGTTTCCCGCCTTCGCTGCGGGGCAGCGTCCCCGGCGGAACCAGCGTCAGCCGGACGTTGAGGTTGAGCACTCCCCGCAGTTTTTCGTGGCCGTTCCCGCGCAGCGCCGCCACGGCGGGATCGCCATCGGGCACCGCGCCCCCGAACCGGCCGGCGAAGCCTTCCGCCACTTCTACCATCACCTCCAAGTCGTCCAGGGCGCGCTCGCGGGTGACGATCAACTGGTAATGCGGGGAGAGGTCGGCCAGGCCCACCAGCGCCGCTTCCACCTGGGAAGGGTACACGTTGACCCCGCGGATGATCAACATGTCGTCGGTCCGCCCGACGATCCGGCTCATCCGCACATGGGTGCGGCCGCAGGTGCAGGGGGTGTCGCTGAGCGCGGCGATATCGCCGGTGCGGTAGCGGATGACCGGGAGCGCCTCTTTCGTCAGCGTCGTAAAGACCAGTTCGCCGGTCGCCCCGAGCGGCAGCGGCTCCCCCGAGGACGGGTCGACCACCTCCGGCAGGAAGTGATCCTCGAAGACGTGCGCGCCGGCCTTTTCCTCGACGCACTCGTTGCTCACGCCAGGGCCCATCACCTCACTGAGGCCGTAGATGTTGACCGCCTCGATGCCCAGCCCGCGCTCGATGTCGTCGCGCATCGCCTCGGTCCACGGTTCCGCGCCCAGGACCCCATAACGCAGCGGCAGCGATCCTGGCGCGATCCCCTTCGCCGCCAGGGCCTCCGCCAGGACCAGCGCGTAGGAGGGCGTGCAGGCGATGATCTTCGCTCCGAAGTCCTGCAGGAGGAGCATCTGGCGTTCGGTGTTGCCGGCGGAGACCGGCACGGTGCACAACCCCAGCAGCTCGGCACCGTAGTGCATGCCCAGGCCCCCCGTGAATAGCCCGTAGCCGTAGGCGTTCTGGAAGACGTCACCCGGCCGGGCGCCCGAGGCCGCGAGGGAGCGGGCGCACACCTCTGCCCAGACAGCGATGTCTACCCGAGTGTAGCCGACCACGGTCGGTTTTCCCGTGGTCCCGGAGGAGGCGTGGATGCGCACCGTCTCGCTGAGCGGCACCGCGAAGAGACCGAAGGGGTAGGCATCCCGGAAGTCTGTCTTGAGGGTGAAGGGAAGACGAGGGAGGTCGTCGAGGGCGCGGATGTGGTCTGGCCGCAGACCGGCCTCGTCAAAGCGCTGGCGATAGAAGGGCACCCGCTCGTAGACGCGCCGCGCCACCTCCCGGAGACGCTTCAGTTGAAGCGCCCGCAGCCGTTCGCGGTCCATCGTCTCTGCGTCGGGGTTCCAGATCACGGCTTTCCCGGGTCGCGTCTCCGCGGCTCACCAGCCTGTCGTCAGGAACCAGCATACCGTCCGTCAGCGGGGCGGAGCCACTACGGCGATGAGGGGGTGCTGGAGGTAGAGGCGCGCGACGCGCTGGACCTCCTCGGCCCGCACCGCCGCCACCACCTCGGGGAGGCGGGCGTCGAAGGCGTAGCCCACGCCGAGCAGCTCGTAAAGGCCCAGGTTGAAGGCCTGGCTGCGCAGGTCCTCGTGTCCAATCGCGTGCACCCCGATGACGCGCTGCTTGCCCCGCTCCAGGTCTTCGGCCGGGACGAGGCCCTCCTGGAGGCGCGCCACCTCGCGCAGGATGCCATCGACGACGCGGGCGACGTTGGGCGGGTCGGTGCCGGCCACGAAGGTAAGGGTGCTGGGGCCCGCGCGCGTGGGAAAGACCCCGCCGATCGTGTAGACCAGGCCCTGCTTCTCTCGGATCTCCACGAAGAGCCGGCCGGACAACCCTTCGCCCACGATGGCGTTGATCACGCGCAGGGCGGCCCAATCGCGGTGGCCGACCTCCACCCCCATGTAGCCGACGGCCACGCCCGCGGCCGAGGTCCGCTGCGTCTCGCGGATCTCCTGGCGCTCCGAGGATCGCGGCGCCAGCGCGCGTTCAATCGCCGGCAGCAGGCGCACCCGCTGGGGCACGGCGTCCGTGCGCACCTGGCCAAAGACGCGTCGGACCTTGTCCAGGACGGCGTCCGCCTTCACGTTTCCCGCCACGACCACGATCATGTTCGGCGCGGCATAGAACGTGCGGTAGAAGGCCACCACGCGGTCGCGCGTCAGTGCGGTCAGGCTCTCCACCGTGCCCAGGACGGGATTCCCGTACGGGTGCAGCGCGTAGAGATGGGCGGCGACGAGGTCCTGCACGCGCGTGAGCGGCTGATCGGCGGCGGCGCGCACGCGGGACACGTTGATCCGGCGCAGCGTCTCCACCTCGGTGGGATCGAATTTGGCGGCGGTGACCAGATCGGACAGGACGTCCATGGCCACATCCACATGCCGGGTGAGCGTCATGACGGAGAGGCGGCTGTAATCGAACGACCCGCTCCCCGAGAGGACCGCCCCGACCCCCTCCAGCGTCGAGGCGATCTCCACGGCGGTGCGGCGTTCCGTCCCGCGCAGCATTGCCCCCAGCGTGAAGAAGCCGATGCCGGCCTCGGCGGCATCCTCCACCCGCGGACCCGCCCGGGTCAGCACCTCCACCGCCACGAGGTCGGCCCCGGGGGCTTCCTTGACCAGCACCGTCAGCCCGCTGGGCAGGACGGTCTTGGTGACCGGCGACGCGGCGTGCAGCACCGGCGGAGGCGCGACCGCCAG
>JBOGSD010000093.1:0-2997 GCA_050695215.1 bacterium | reverse complement strand
GTGCAAATCGACTCCACGGCTTCCAAGGTGAAGCTTCCGGGGAAGGTGGCCAGTCGCCGGAACAGCACCTTCTCGGTCTCAGCGAGACCGTGATGACTCCAATCGAGGGTGGCCTGCAGGCTCCGCTGGCGTGGGTGAGCCGTCGGGTCGCCCGTCCTGAGCAGGCGGAACCGGTCATCCAGGCGTTCCAGGATCTGCTCGAGGGAGAGGACCCGCACCCTCGCCGCCGCAAGCTCGAGGGCCAATGGAATGCCGTCCAGCCGCCGGCAGATTTGCACGACGATGGCGGCGTGCTCCTCCCCGAGCTGGAATGCGGGCAGCACGCTGCGCGCTCGGTCGAGGAACAGCCGAACGGCCGGGGAGCGAACGGAGCCGGCGGCCGTGGGGGGCTCCTCCGCAGCGGGCAACGAGAGCGGCGGCACTCGGTACACGGTCTCCCCGCCTATCCCGAGGACCTCACGACTCGTCGCCAGGATGCGGAGATCTGGGCACTGGCGGAGGAGTCTCTCCACGAGCGGGAGGCATCCCGCCAACAGGTGGTCACATCCATCGAGTACGAGACAGAGCCGTCGATCCTGGAGATCCTCGGCCAACGTCGTGAGAATGGGCTTGCCGCGTTCCTCCGGTATCCCGACCGCCGTCGCCACCGTGAGTGGGACAAGCGATGGATCTCGCAACGGGGTCAGATCGGCGAGGCAGGCCTCATCCGCGCCCTTCGGGGTCAGATGGTCTGCCACCGTAAGCGCGAGTCGTGTCTTCCCGACCCCACCGGGTCCCGTCAACGTGATCAAACGAGCGCCTCGGAGCAGGCGAAGGACATCGTGGAGCTCCTGCTCGCGACCCACGAACGTGGTCAGGACGCGGGGCACGTTACCGCGACGCGCCATCAGGACCGCCAGGGGCGCTCTCGACCGCCTTGCTCCACTTCGCCGCCAGCTCATCGCGCCGCGGGCGGTAGACGCGGGAGAAGAACTCCTCGGGCGATTCCAGGACGGCGCGTGGATACCCGCCGATAATCTGCTGGGCCTCCTCCCAGGCCGCCGCAGCGGTCTTCCCGAAGCGGTTGGTGACTTGTCTGGTGAACGCGTCCGGCGTCTGGATCTCTCCGCCGATCGTGAAGAGGGTCACCCCGTCCACTTCGACTTTGTACGCCTTGTCCTCGCCGAGGAAGAACTCGCCATAGGTGCGCGTCAGGGCGGGTTGATTGTCGTCGGCCACGCCCTTCCATGCCGGCGGGCCTGACGACTTCTTGGCCTCGAATCCCCACCGCGCCGCCGCCACAAAGATGGCGCGGTTGAGCCCCCACGAGCGCGCCGTCGCCATGGGCAGGCCGAGCCGGTGCGCCCGCGCCGCCTGCAGAAGCGCGAAGACCTGGAACCGTCCAACCGGTCCACGACCGCGGCCGGGCTTCTTGGCCTTGGCGGCGGCGGCTTTCCGTTTCGGCGTGGACCTGCCGGTCGCTGTGCCGCTGCGGGCCTTCGCCGCGCGCGCGCGCTGCTGGGTGGCTTTGGCTTTTTCTGCCATAGACGTTCCTCCTCAGGCCGACGCGCCGGAATAGCGGCGCAGGCCGATCTTCCACACCCCCCGCGAGAGGGCCAAGAAGAAGGCGGCCAACCCCGCGGCGGCGAGCAGAGTCTGCCAGGTCAGCCGGCCGGTCAGCGCCTCGGCCGGCACGGTCACGGCGAAGGCCACCGGCACCAGGAAGGTCAGGCCGGTGCGCAACCAACCCGGATAGACGCCCACCGGCCAGCGCCCGGCCGCGTAGACGCCCTGGAAGAGTTCGATCACGTTCTCCATCCGCACCACCCAGAAGGCGCCGGTGGTGATGATCAGCCAGAAACTGTAGATCATCAGGGCGCCGAAGGTCAGCGCCGCGGCGAAGCCCAGCGCCTGCCAGATCCCCACGTCGGCCTGGAGGCGTGCCACGGCGACGCCGAGGACGACCGCGCCCATGACGATGTCCGCGCTCTGCCAGAGCCGAAATTCGCGGATCGAGACCAGGACCTGGGCGTCGGCGGGCTTGGTCAGGGCGTAGTCGAGCGTCCCCTCCTGCACCTCGTTCAGCAGGCGCAGCATGTTCGGCTGGATGGTCGTGCGGATGAGGCCGCCCATCAGGATGTGCACGCCCATCACCGCCAGCAGTTCCATCGCCGTCCAGCCGCGCAGGTCGGCGGTGTGGCTGAAGACCAGGCCGAGGCCGACCAGGCCGGTGCCCAATACCAGCAGCGCGTGGAAGACCTGCACGAAGAAGTTCACGCGGTACTGCAGTTCATTCAGCGCGCCGATGCGCAGGAACTGCCAGGCCAGCCGGAAGACATCCATCGGCGTCTCCTAGTTGCCCACCGCCGCGAACCGCCGCACCGCGCCGCGCCAGGCCAGCGCCACGATCCCCAGACCGGCGAGGGCCCAGAGGGCCTGCATGCCAAGCCCGCTGAGGATTTCGGCGGTGGAGAGCTGGCCGATCAAGACCTCGATGGGGTAGCCGAAGGCCCACTTGAACGGGAGGGCGCCAGCCAGGGATTGGGCCCACTCCGGCATGAGGGAGAGGGGGACGAGCCGCCCCGAGAGGAGCAGTTCGGCGGTGAAGTAGAGTTCGTAGATGGCCGTGACGCGCGTGGTCCAGAAGGTGATGAGGCCCAGGGCCCAGAGGAGGTTAAAGCGGACGAAGAAGCCGCCCCAGAGCGCCGCGGCAAACGCGGCGATCTCGCTCCCTGTCGGGTTGAGCGTGGGGTGGAAGAGCCAGGTCAGCACCGCCGCGATGGGCAGCCAGAGCACGATGACCACGAATTTCCATCCGCCGAAGAAGGCGAGATCGAAGTGGAGGGGATGCACCGGACGCAGCAGCATGCCGGAGAACTCGCCGCGCTGGATGCGGGACTCCCAGGCATATGGGGTCAGGACGATATTCATGTTGCGCACCAGCGTCCAGACGATGTAGTAGGCGGCGAATTCCCCGGCGGTGTAGCCCGCCACCTCACCGCCCTGGGCCTGCGCCAC
>JBOGSD010000092.1:0-20606 GCA_050695215.1 bacterium | reverse complement strand
ACCCTGCCATCGACGCCGGCCAGGCAGACCGCGGAGGGGATCAAGCAGGAAGGCCGCCGCCTCGAGCAGGCCGGCCGGCGGTTGGAGGAGCAGGCCCGCACGGCCCGGGCGCCGCAGGCGCGGCGGGCCGCCCCCGAGGTGAAGCGTCTGGGCCGGGAGCTGCAGCAACAGCGGCTCGACCGCGCGGCCGCGCAGGCGAGGATCGCCGGGCTGCAGCGGCAGCTGGAGGCGGCGCGCCGCCGGATCGGCGAGCGCATCGGCGAAGCGCTCGCGCCGCAGGCCCGGCCTCAGCCGCCCGACGCGCTGTTCAACCAAGCGACGACCGACCTGGATCGCTCCATCCGCCAGCTGCGTGAGCTGGCGGCGCGGCTGGCCCAGATGCCAGTGGCGGAGGGGGAACGGCGCGATCTGCTCCAGCAGTTGTCCGACCTATCGCAGAGCGGCGAGGGGCGCATGCCCGCAGCCGCCCGCCGCCGGACGGAGGAGGCGCGCCGCCAGGCGGAAGCGGGCAACATGGCGGGAGCGGGAGAGGCGCTCAGAGAGGCGCTGTCCGAACTGGAGGCGCTGGAGGCGTTGATGTCCGACGAGCGCGCGCTGTCGCGGACGCAGCGCGAATTGGAGGAGTCGTCCGAGCGCATCGCCCGGGGGAGCGGCGGGCGGGGGCGCCCCGGTGAGGAACCGCAGGCGGATGCGTCGCAGCCGCAGACGGCCCCGGGCTCAGAGCGGCCGCAGCCGCAAGAAGGAGACGTCGCGGCGGCGCCACCAGAAGGGCCGTATCAGGGATCGACGCCGGGACGGGGGAAGGACCAGGCGAAACTGGGGGCGCCGAGCGCCCGCCTGGAGGCGCGGGGGGAACGCAGCCGCGTCCGCGGGCAGGAGGCCCCGGGGCAGACGCAGACCTCGGAGATCCTCGGGCCGGGACGCCGGGAACCCACGCGCACGACGGTGCAAGCGATCAGTCCCTCCGCCGCGCGGCAGGCCGACGCGCACCTGGCCCGCCAGCGCATCCCCGTCGATCTGCGGGCGCTCGTGCGCCGCTATTTCGAGATCCTGGCCGGGCAGCGCTGACGGAAGTTCCAGAGGGAGGAGCCTGCTGATGCAGCCTGACGCGTTTCGCCAGACCGCCGGTCGCTTGCGGGCGGAAATCCACAAGGTCATCGTCGGCCACGACGCGCTCGTGGACGAGGTGCTGATCGCCCTGTTCGCCGGCGGGCACGTGCTGCTGGAGGGGGTGCCGGGGCTAGGCAAGACCTTGCTCGTGAAGACGCTCGCCCAGGCGCTCGCCCTGCGCTACTCGCGGATCCAGTTCACGCCCGACCTGATGCCGGCGGACATCATCGGCACCAACGTGGTGATGCAGGACGACACCGGCCGGCGGTTCTTCGAATTCCAGCGGGGGCCGATTTTCTCGCAGATCGTGCTGGCCGACGAGATCAACCGGGCCACCCCCAAGACCCAGTCCGCCCTGTTGGAGGCGATGCAGGAGCGGTCCGTCACGGCGGCGGGGACGCCGTACGTCCTGGAGGCGCCCTTCTTCGTGCTGGCCACCCAGAACCCGATCGAGATGGAAGGGACCTACCCGCTGCCGGAGGCGCAGGTGGACCGCTTTCTGTTCAAACTGCGCGTGGGGTTCCCTACGCCCGCCGATCTCATCACGATCATGGACCGCACCACGGGGCCCGCCCAGCCTGCGCCGGACCGGGTCGCGGCGGGAGGAGAGGTCCTGGCGATGCAGGCGCTGGCGCGCGAGGTGGCCGTCGCCGCGCACGTCAAAGAGTACGTGGCCCGGCTGGTGCGGGCCACCCATCCCGACGCCGACGGCGCCTCGATGGCACGCCGCTTCGTCCGGTACGGCGCCAGCCCGCGGGGAGCCCAGGCGCTGCTGCTGTCGGCGAAGGTGCGGGCCCTCATGGAGGGACGAGCCAACGTCGCGTTCGAGGACCTGCGCACCCTGGCGCTGCCGGCGCTGCGCCACCGGCTCATCCTCAACTTCGAGGGGGAGGCGGAGGGCGCAGACCCCGACGACATCGTCCGCAACGTGCTGGCGGAGACCCCCGAACTGGCGGCCGGGGCCCGGGCCCAGCGCTGAGCGCGACGGCGTGACCGCCCCACACCTGCTCGAGCCCGACTTCCTGCGCCGGCTGGAAACGCTGACGCTGCTCTCGCGGCGGATGGCGCGCAGCGGGCTGCGCGGGGAGCGGCGCTCGCCCTCCCTCGGCCGGGGCGTGGAGTACGCCGACTACCGCAGTTATCAGGCCGGGGACGACTACCGGTATATCGATTGGAACATCTACTCGCGCCTGGACCGCCTCTTCGTAAAACTGTTCAGCGAAGAGGAGGACATCAACGTCCACCTGCTGATCGACCGCAGCGCCTCCATGGCGTATGCGCCCGCCGGGGCGGGCGCCTCGATGGCATACGCCCCCGCTGGGGCGGGAGGGGCCGCGCGAGTGGGAGGTCCGGGGGGGGCGGCGCCGGAGCTGAGCAAACTGGAGTATGCGGCGCGTGTCGCCGCCGCCATCGGCTACATCGGTTTGGTCAACCTCGATCGCGTGGGCGCCGCGGGGTTCGACCGGCGAATTACGGCCTCGCTGGGGCCGGGGCGCGGCCGGGGGCAGGCGCTGCACCTGTTCCGGTTCCTCGGCGGCCTGCGGCCGGGGGAGCGCAGCGATCTCTCCGCGGCGCTGCGCGAGTACGTGCACGGCACCCGGCGGCGCGGCCTCCTCGTCCTCCTGTCCGATTTTCTGATGCCGGACGGCTACGCGGAGGGCCTGAAGCTGGCGCGCGCGCATCGCTTCGACCTCTTCCTCATTCACGTCTTGAGCGAGGACGATCTGACGCCCGCCCTGGCCGGGGACCTGCGGCTGATCGATAGTGAGAGCGGGGCGCCCCTGGAGGTGACGGTGGACGGGCCGGCGCTGCGCGCCTATCTGCGCGCCCGCGACCGCTACCTGGCCGATCTCGAACAGTTCTGCCTGCGCCACCGCATCGAGTACCTGCGTACGACCACGGCGACCCCCTTCACCGACCTGATCCTGCGGTATCTGCGGGTGGGAGGTCTGATCGCGTGACGCTCAGTTTCGGCGTCCCTCAGGCGCTCTGGCTGCTCCTGGCGCTGCCGCTGATCGTGCTCTTCCATATGCTGCGGGCGCGGCGCCTGGAGCGGGCGGTGAGCAGCACGCTGCTGTGGGAGCGGGCCGCACGCGATCTGGCCGCTCGTCTCCCCGTGCGGCGGCTGGAGCGCAGCCTGATCCTGATCCTGCAGCTGCTGGCCGCGGCGGCGCTGGCCCTGGCGGCGGCGCATCCCGTGGTGGGGCTGTCGGGACTCTCCGGGCCGGGCCTGGTGCTCCTCTTCGATACCTCCCTGAGCATGCAGGCGACCGACGGCGGCGGGGGGCTCACCCGTTTTGCCGCCGCGCAGGCCGCTGCGCGATCGCTGCTGGACCGCGCGGGAGCGGGCCAGCCGGTGATGGTGATGACCGCGGGCGCGGCGCCCCGGGCGGTCACCGGTTTTGTCAGCGAGGTCCGGGCGCAGCGGGACGCGATCCGGCGGATCGCTCCCTCGGACGGGCCGGCCGATCTGGAAGCCGCCGTGCGCGCCGCCGTCGGGCAGCGGGTGGCAGGCCGCCCGGCGCAGGTGGTGGTCTTCTCCGATCAGCGGGGGTCGGCCATCCGCAACGTGTCCTACCGCACCTTCGGGGGAGCGGCGCAGAACCTCGCCCTCACTCGCGCGGCGGCCTCTCCCGGAGGCGGGGACGTCACCCTGCTTCTGACCGAGCTGCGCAACTTCGGCGCGCAGGGACGGAGCGCGACGGTGCGGGTCACCTGGCCTGGGGGCGCGACGGAGGCGGCCACGCTGGCGATCCCCGCCGGGGGAGTGGCGACCCGTATCTGGACCGGCCGAGGCGACGGCGTCGCCCGCGTCGACCTGCAGAGCGGGGATGTCCTGGCGGCTGACGATCGCGCCGCCGTTCTGATCGGCCGCGCGCGGCTGCCGCGCGTCTTGCTGGTGAGTCCGGGCAACCCTTATCTGGAGGCGGTCTTGAGGGTTCTGCCCGTGCGGTCGGCGGGACGCACGGCGACCGTCCGCCCCGAGGCATGGGGCGCCTACGACCTGATCATCCTCGACCGGATTCCCCCGGTGACGCTGCCGCCGGGCCGCTTCCTGATGATCGGGACTGTCGCCAACGGCCTTCCGATCGAGGTCACCGGCGCCGCCCGCGCGGTGACGGTCCTGCGGAGCCAGACCACCCATCCGCTCCTGCGGCTGGTCGACCTCGACGGCATCCGCGTTGATGAGGCACTTGCCCTCCGGACCCGCGGTGGGGTCGTGCTGGCGGAGGGAGAGGTCCCGCTCTTATGGGCGCACGAACGGCCCGACCAGCGCGTCGTGCTCTTACCCTTCGACCTGCTCCGCTCGGACCTGCCCGTGCACACGGCGTTTCCGCTGCTGATGGCCAACACTCTAGAGTGGCTCGCCCCCGTCACTTCAGTGGAGGCGGGCGCCACACTCCGGCTGCCGGCGCCGGACGGACGCGTCGAGCTGGTGGATCCGGCCGGCCGCGCGCGCGTCCTCACCGCGCAGGACGGCGCGGTGACCCTTCCTGCTCTGGATCGCGCCGGCATCTACGTGCTCAAAGCCGGTGAA
The DNA here is from genome assembly GCA_050695215.1 of bacterium. GTDB lineage: Bacteria > Sysuimicrobiota > Sysuimicrobiia > Sysuimicrobiales > Humicultoraceae > JACQGZ01. The sequence goes on along the minus strand of JBOGSD010000092.1, from coordinate 15,958 downwards.
CGCGAGCAGCTCTTCGTGGTCACCCCGGCCGCCGGGTCCGAGTCCGACCTGCGCGCCGCCCCCACCGCCGCGGGCCGCCTGCGCACCGAACCCGGGCGGCGGCAGATGGAGGTCTGGATCGTCCCCGTCCTCCTGGGGCTGGTACTCCTCGTGCTGGAGTGGGCGCTCTGGCTGCGCACGCTCCCCGCCCCGCTGCTGCGGCCGCGGCGCCGCCCCCTCTTGCTGCTGCGGCTGGGCGTCCTCGCCCTGCTGCTGGTCGCTCTGGCGGGGCTGCAGATCGCGCGGGGAGGGGGAGACCTCTCGCTGATCTTTGCGCTCGACCTCTCCGACAGCGTGGCGGCGGCGGAACGGGAGCGGGCGTTCGCGCTGATGCCGGCGGCGGCGCGCTTGGGCCGCCCCGGCGATCGCTACGGTCTGGTCTCGTTCGGCGAAGGCGCCGCGGTGGAGGAGGGCCTGACCACCACGCCCCGCTTCGCTCTCTCGGCTCCGCCTTCGGGGCTGCGCACCGACGTCGGCGCCGCCATCCGCGCCGCGCTGGGTCTGCTCCCGCCGGAGGAGGGACGCATTGCGCTGCTGACCGACGGCTTGGATACTGAAGGCGGCGCCTCCCGCGCCGCCGCGATCGCCGCGGCGGCGGGCGTGGAGCTTTACCTGGTGCCGCTGACCGCCCCGGCAGGGCCTGAGGCGCGCATCGCCGCGCTGACGGTCCCGAGGGCAGTGCGGGTGGGGGAGCGCTTCGAAGCGCGGGTGTGGGTCGCCGCATCCGCCCCGGCGAGTGGGACCCTGTCGCTGCGCGCCCGCGGGCGCGAGGTCTGGCGCGGCCCGGCGGCGGTGCGCGAGGGCTCGACGCTGCTGCGTATTCCGCTGCAGGCGACGGCGAGCGGCGTGCTGACATACGAGGCCACCCTAACCGTTTCACCCGACGATCTGGAAGACAACAACCGCGCCCACGCGCTGCTCCAGGTCCTCGGCCCCCCCGAGGTGCTGTATGTGACGGCGCAGGAAGGCGGCGCCCTCGCGCGGTGGCTGCGCGCCCAGGGGGTGGCTCTGCGCGCGATCGCCCCCGAGGACCTGCCGACCGAGACCGCGGCGCTGACGTCCACCCCGGCCGTGGTGCTGGACGACGTGCCCGCGACGTCGCTCACCCCGGCGCAGATGCGCGCGCTCTCCACCTATGTGACCGCCCTCGGCGGAGGGCTGCTGGCCGTGGGCGGTCCGCACGCCTTCGGGGTCGGGGGCTACGCGGGAACGGACCTCGAGGCCGTCCTGCCGGTGAGCATGGACGTGCGGCACCGCGTCGCCATCCCCTCACTGGCGGTGGTCCTGGTGGTGGACGCCTCGGGCAGCATGGGCAGCTTCGGCGGGGAGATCGCCAAGGTGGAACTGGCCAAAGAGGCGGCGCAGGCGGTCGTCGATCTGCTGGGGGCTCGCGATCTCATCGGGGTGATCGCGTTCGATCAGGAGCCTCACTGGCTGGTGCGCCCCATGGAGGCCAGCCGGCGCGATCAGATTCTGTCGCAGGTGTCGCGCATCACGGCGGGGGGCGGGACCAACCTCTATCCGGCGTTGCAGGAAGCGTACCGGGCGCTCCAGGGAGCGGGCGCCAAAGTGAAGCACGTGATCGTCCTCTCTGACGGCCAGACCGATCCCGGCGACTTCGAGCGGCTGGTCGGGCGGATGAAGCGGGCCAAGATCACCGTCAGCAGCGTGGCGATCGGGGGCGACGCCGACCGGGAGATCATGCGCGACCTGGCCGGCTGGGGAGGGGGGCGCTACTATTTTACGCGCGACCTGTACACCATCCCTCAGATCGTCACCGCGGAAGCGGTCCTGGCGACGCGGGCCTACCTCATCGAGGAGCGCTTTCGCCCGCGGGCGGCGCCGGGCTCCCCGCTCCTCGAAGGCCTCACCCCGCTCCCGGCGCTCCGCGGGTACGTCGCCACGGCCGCCAAGCCTTCGGGGACGCTGCACGCGCTGACGGGACAACAGGATCCCCTGCTGGCGACCTGGCAGATCGGCCTCGGCCGCGCCGCCGCGTTCACCTCCGATGCGACGGCCCGCTGGGCGGCCGAGTGGTACGGCTGGCCCGGAGCCCCGGCCTTCTGGTCGCGGCTGTTGCGCTGGGTGGTGGCCCCGCCGCAGGTGCCGCTGGAGGTGCGGGCCGGGCTGGAGCGGGACCGGGTGCGCATCGTGCTCGACGCCCGCGATCCCCAGGGGCGCCGTCTCACCGACCTCCGCGCCGAGGCGCAGATCGTCGGCGCCGCCGCGGTCTCCCTCACCCAGACCGCGCCGGGAATCTACGAGGGGGAGGCGGCCGTGCGCACCCCCGGCGCCTATCTCGTCACCGTGGAGGCGCGGCGCAACGAGCGGGTGGCCGGCGTCGGCCGGACTACCGTGACGGTCCCTTATTCGCCGGAACTAATTCCGCCGGATGGCGGGAGCGGGGCGGTCGCCCGTCTGGTGGAAGAGACTGGGGCGCGTGTGGTCACGACGCCGGCCGAACTCGCCGCGCCTCCCCCAGGGGGTGCGCGCCGCCAGCCCCTCTGGCCCTACCTGGTCACCTCCGCGCTCGGCCTCTTCGTCATCGACGTCGCGCTGCGGCGCCTGCCGGTGGCGAGGGAGATCGCCGCGCGGGCGTTGGCGGCCCTCGGCGCGTGGGTGCGGCGGGCGCCGGCGCGCGCGGGGAGCGAGGACCGCGAATACGAGGTGGCCGACCAGTGGCGGCCTCCACCCGGGGAACCCCAGGCCAGCAGCGACATGGAGCAGGCGGCGCGCCTCTACATCGCCCGGCTGCGCCGCCAGCAGGAGAGCGACCGCAGGCGCGAGTAATCGTAGAGGCGATGCGGATCACGCCGTTTGACCCCCGGGGGGCGACCGACCGCGAGTATGCGGCGGCGACGGTCTTTTGGAACGCCATGCGAGCGGAGTTCGTGCCCGACGACCCGCCCATCCCTCTGGACGAGCGCGTGCAGGGGTGGCGGAACATCCCCACCTTCGTGCGGGTCTGGAGCTGGAGCGTCTGGGATGATGAAGGAGCGGCCATCATTGCCGCCGGCACCGTCAACTTCCTGGACAAAGAGGAGAACCGGCACCTGGCCCGCTTCGACATCGCCGTCCTCCCGGAGTTCCGGCAGCAAGGAATCGCCCGGCGCCTGCTGAGCGCCGTCGCGGAGATCCCGCAGCGAGAAGAGCGGCGCCTCCTCATCGCCGCCTCGCACGGCAGCGTGCCGGCCGGCGAGGCGTTCATGCGGCGTCTCGGGGCGCATATGGCCCTGGCGGACCACACCAATCAGCTCGACCTGCGCGAGCTGAACCGGGACCTGCTGGCCCTGTGGCAGGAGCGGGCTTCCCAACGCGCCGCGGACTTCGAGATCGGCCTCTGGGAGGGGGAGTTGCCGGAAGAGGAGATCGAGGAGATCGCGGTGATGTTCGAGGCGATCAACCGGGCCCCGCTCGGCGACTTGGAGATGGAGGACGAGCACTGGACGCCCGCGCAGATCCGCCAGTTCGAACGGGCGGCGCGCGCCCGCGGGAATCAGACGTGGATGATGTACGTGCGGCAGAAGGGGAGCCGCAAGATCGCCGGCTGGACCGACGTCAGTTGGAACCCCAACCGTCCTGAGCTCCTGCAGCAGCAGGGCACGGCCGTCTTCCCGGAGTTTCAGAACCGCGGACTGGGGCGCTGGCTGAAGGCGGCGATGCTGGAAAAGGTGCTGCGCGAGCGGCCCCAGGTGCGCTACGTGCGCACGGGGAACGCGGACATGAACGCGCCGATGCTGAAGATCAATACCGAGCTGTGGTTCAGACCCTTCCGGTCACACTACACCTGGCAGGTCGAGACGGCCAAAGTCGCGGAGTACCTGCGGGCCCGCGCCGCTACGGCCTAGCGTCGAAGAGTTCCCGCAGGTCGGCGGGCTGCGCCAGCAGGTAGGTCGGCCCGGCCTCCCGGAGCGCCTGGCGGTCGAGGGCGCCCCAGACCGCACCGGCAGTCGCCATCCCCGCCCGGTGTCCGGCCACGATGTCCACCGCGCCGTCGCCGACCATCAGGGTCGCCTCCGGGGCCGCCCCGATCTTCCCGGCGGCCAGCAACAGCGGGGCGGGATCCGGCTTGGGCAGAGGGGAGTCCTCCTCGCAGATCATGATCGGGAAGAACTGCGCCAGCCCCAGGGCGTCCAGCGTTTGCAGGGCGGTGGTCCGGATCTTCGAGGTCACGACGGCCATGGCGATCTCACGGCCGGCGAGGGCGGTGAGGGTCTCGGTCATTCCTGGATAGGGACGAACCAGCGCGTCCCCCAGGGCAAGGTAGCGCTCGTGGTACCGCGTCGTGAGGGCAACGGCGTGCGGCTCCGATCGGGCCCACAGGCGCATCCGGTCGAGCGCGGTCATCGTCCAACCCTGCGCCATCTGGTCCCCCGTGGGGACGATCCCGTCTTCGCGGAGCACTTGGGTGACGGCCTCGCGGATGAGGGTGGTCGTATCGGCCAGAGTGCCGTCGATGTCGAAGAGCACGGCGGTGAGCACATCGGCAACTTGGCCTCGCTCCGAAGGATTCCCTGCCGTACGCGCGGTTACTGAGGGAGGACCGGGGTGATGAACCACTGCTCCGGCCGCGCGATCAGCGACGCGGGGTTGGGGTCCATGGCGACGCGCTCCGGGGAGGCATAATACGCCGCCTCCTTCGCCTCCCAGGTATCGGGGCCGTCATAGGTGAGGATCCAGACGAACTCGTTGCGTTCGCGGATCACCCAGGCGCCGTCGATGCTGTACCCCAACCGGCGGCGCAGCGGATAGACGCCGGCGCGCCAGACCCGCACGAACTCGTCGAGCTTCCCACGGTTGATCGTGTAGACCCGCAATTGAGACGGCACGGTGTTTCCCTCCGGACACTGGTCTGATCTGAAGCAAAAGGCCGCCCCCCGCCGCTGTCAACCAGCGGACGGAGGAAAAGGACGGCAGGCGCTGCCGGCCTCTCAGCGAAAAGGAAGCCGGGTAGGAGGACAGGAGGGTGGCATGGATCCCCTGACCGACACGTTCACCTTTCAAGCGCCCACCACAGTCACCTTCGGCGCCGGCGCCGTGAGGCACCTGGCCCAGGTGGTGGCCCCGCTGGGACGGCGACCGCTGGTGGTGACCGATCAGGGCATCGCCGCCTCGGGGATCCTGCAGCAGGTGACGGACGCGCTGGCGCCGGCGGTCTCGGGGTTCGAGACCTTCAGCGACGTCGAGCCCAATCCCAGCAGCGAGACGGTCGAGCGGGCCGTGGCCGCGTACCGGCGTGCGGACTGCGACTGCCTGGTGGGGGCCGGTGGCGGCAGCGCGATGGACGTGGCCAAGGTCGCCGCCGCCCTGATCTCCCACGGCGGGAAGGTGCGGGACTACGAGGGCGTCGGCAAGATCCCCGGCCCTACCGTGCCCGTGGTGGCGGTGCCCACGACCGCGGGCACGGGCAGCGAGGTCACGGTCTTTTCCATCATCACCGACCGGGAACGCAAGGTGAAGATGGTCGTCGGCAGCCCGCACCTCCTCCCGACGGCGGCGGTGTGCGATCCCGTGCTCACCCTCTCGATGCCGCAGCCGCTCACCGCGGCGACGGGGATCGACGCGCTGGTGCACGGGATCGAGTGCTTCATCAACGCGGTGGTCAACCCGGTGGCCAAGGCCCTGGCCCTCGAATCCATCCGCCTGATCGGACGCTCCCTGCGCACCGCGTATGGACACGGGCGCGACCTGGCGGCGCGGTACGACATGCTGCTCGGCAGCACCGTCGCCGCGCTGGCCTTCACCCGCACGCGGCTGGGGAACGTGCACGCCATGGCCCTGCCGCTCGGGGCGCACTTCGACGTCCCGCACGGCGTCGCCACCGGTCTCCTGCTGCCGTACGTCATGGAGTGGAACTTGATCGCCTGCACCGCCACCTATCCACAGATCGCCGCGGCCCTGGGCGAGAGCGTGGCGGGGTTCTCCCCCCGCGCGGCCTCCGAGGTCGCGGTGGAAGCGGTGCGGCAGCTGAACGCGGACATCGCCATCCCTGAGCGGCTGCGCGACCTCGGGGTCACCCGCGACGCCATTGCGGTCCTCGCCGACGACTCGATGAAGAGCGGCAACATCGCCGTGAACCCGCGGCTCACCCGGCGAGAGGACATCGTTTACCTCTTTGAGCAGGCCTTCTAGCCTCCGCCTCCCCGCCGCGCCCCCGCCGGGGATCGACCTGCCGCTCCCTCCGCTGGTGGAGGTGCGGCAGACCTTCCCGCGTCCCCGCATCGAGGACGTCGCCGCGGCGGTGCGGGATGGGCTGCGCCGCCTGGCCCCGGCGGTGCGCGGCCGCCGCATCGCGGTGACGGCAGGCAGCCGGGGGATCCGCGACATCGTGGGCGCGCTCTCCGGCGTGGCCGTGGCACTGCGGGAGGCGGGGGCCGAGCCGGTGATCGTGGCGGCGATGGGCAGCCACGGCGGCGGGACGGCGGAGGGGCAGCGCCGCGTGCTCGCGCACCTGGGGATCACGGAGGAGGCGGTCGGCGCCCCGGTGCACAGCGCCATGGAGGTCAGCGCGATCGGCCGCACGCCGGGCGGGTACACCATCTATCTGGATCAGCATGCCGCCGCGTGCGACGGCATCGTGGTGATCAACCGGATCAAGCCGCACACCGCCTTCCAAAGCGACTTCGGCAGCGGTCTGATGAAGATGATGGCGGTCGGCCTGGGCAAGGCGCCCGGCGCGGCGCAGGTTCACCGCCTGGGCGCCGGCGCCATGGCCCCCGCCATCCGGGAGGTGGCCGCGGGAGTGCTGGCCAGCGGCCGCGTGGTCGCCGGCGTCGCCCTGCTGGAAAACGCCTACGACGAGACGGCGGCGGTGGAGGTGCTGGCCCCGCCGGAGATCCCGCAGCGGGAACCGGCGTTGTACGCGCAGGCGCAGGCGTGGATGCCGCGCCTGCCCGTCGATGAGGCGGAGGTGCTGGTCATCGACGAGATGGGGAAGAACTTCAGCGGCAGCGGCATGGACGTCAACATCATCGGGCGGTGGCGCCACGCGCAGATCCCCGACCCGCCCACCCCCCGCTATCACCGCATCGGCGTTCTGCGCCTGGCCGCCGCCAGCGAGGGCAACGCTCAGGGCGTGGGGCTGGCCGACGTGATTACCGCCCGCTTGGCCGCCGCCATCGACCTAGGCGCCACCTATATGAACGCTATTACCTCGTCACTTCCCGAACGCGTGGCCCTGCCGCTCATCGCCTCCACCGACCGCGCCGCCGTGCAGATCGCGCTGCGCACGGCGGGATTGGAAGAGCCGTCACGCGCCCGGCTGCTCCGCATCCGCAACACGCTGCACATCGATACCGTATGGGTGAGCGAGACACTGCTGCCCGCGATTTCCGGGCGTGCCGGCGTCACCATCGGCGGCGCCCGTCCCTGGGCCTTCTCCGACGGGGGCGACCTGGAGGATCTGCCCTGAGCGTCGAGCACGCCGCGGGCATGCTCCGCGCCGCCCGGCGTGCCGTGGCGCTGACCGGCGCGGGCGTGTCGACGGAGTCAGGGTTACCCGACTTTCGCTCGCCGGGCGGGCTCTGGGCGGGAGTCGACCCGATGCGGGTGGCCAGCCTCCAGGCGTTTCGGAGAGATCCGGCCGCCTTCTATGCCTTCTACCTGGGACGGCTCACCCGGCTGGGAGGGGCGCAGCCCAACCCCGCGCACCGGGCGCTGGCCGACCTGGAATGGGCGGGCGCGCTCTCGGCGGTGATCACGCAGAACGTCGACGGGCTGCATCAGGCCGCCGGGTCGCGGCGCGTCCTGGAGCTGCACGGCACCCTGCGGCGCGCGCGCTGTGTCGACTGCGGCAGGCGCGCCGACATTGCCGTCCTGACGGACGCGCTGGCGGCGGGAGGGCAGCCCCACTGTCCCACCTGCGCGGGCCCGCTCAAGCCCGACATCGTGCTCTTCGGCGAGATGCTCCCGCTCACCATCTTCGCCGAGGCGGACGCCCTCTGCCGCGAGGCGGACCTCCTGCTCGTCGTCGGCTCGTCGCTCACGGTCACGCCCGCAGCGGATCTGCCGCAGGTCGTGCTCGATCACGGCGGCCGCCTGATCATCGTCAACCGGGAGCCCACGCCCTACGATGTCCGCGCGGCCCTCGTCATCCGGGAGAACGCCGGGCGCCTCCTTCCTGCCCTGGCGGCGCTGGCGGCAGGCCGCCCTCGCGAGGCCGCCGAAGAGGAGCACCATGCCTGAGGCGGAGATCGGCGTCGTCGGCGGCTCGGGATTCTATGAACTGCTCGAGGGGGCCGAGGAGGTGGACGTCGAGACCCCCTATGGACCACCCAGCGACCGTCTGACCATCGGAGAGGTCGGCGGCCGGCGCGTCGCCTTTCTCCCCCGCCATGGACGCCGCCATACGATCCCCCCGCAGCGCATCAACTACCGGGCCAACGTGGCGGCGATGGCAGCGCTCGGCGTGCGCCGCATCCTCGGCCCCTGCGCCGCCGGCAGCCTGCAGCCCGAGGTCCGCCCCGGAGACTTCGTCGTCTGCGACCAGTACGTGGACCGCACGCGCGGGCGGGCCGATAGCTTCTACGATGGGCCGGAGGTGACGCACGTCTCCATGGCCCACCCCTACTGTCCCGAGATGGCTGTCCTCCTCACCGCGCAGGCCCGCGCGATGGCGCTGCCCCTGCGCGACCACGGCACGGTCGTGGTGATCCAGGGGCCCCGCTTTTCCACGCAGGCGGAGAGCCGCTGGTTTCGGGCGCAGGGGTGGGAGGTCATCAACATGACTCAGTATCCGGAAGCCCCGCTGGCCCGGGAACGGGAGATCTGTTATGCGAACATTTCGCTGATCACCGACTACGACGTCGGTGTGGAGGGGGATCCGGGCGTCGTGCCGGTGACGGCGGTCGAGGTGGTGCGGATCTTCCGCGGCAACCTGGACCGGCTGCGCGAGCTGATCCTGCGGGTGATCCCTACGATCCCCCGGCAGCGCACCTGCATCTGTTCGACGGCGCTGGCCCACGCCAGAGTGTGAGAGGGAGGGGACTTGCTGGTAAGGCTTAGAGGAGGGAGAGATGATCATGGCGCGTGAGAGCGGCAGCGATCCCGCCGGCAAGTGGTTGGGGCTGGCCGTCTTCGTCCTGGGCATCGGGCTGCTGGTCTTTGTCTTCGTGCAGGGCTTCGAGGAGTTCGTACGCGTCGACGCCCTCACGCGGCCAGGGGGAGGGGACAACATCTTCGAGACCACCTTCCTGATCGCGCTGGGCAAATGGCTCCTCCTCTTCCTGCTGGCCTACGTGGCGTCGGCGATGGCCGGCCGCGGGATCGCCCTCTATCAGGCCGCCCGGGCGCTTCCGGCGGCGGAGGCGTGATGGCCCTGGTCGATCTGCGCAGCGACACCGTCACCCAGCCCACCGAGGCGATGCGCGAGGCCATGCGCCGGGCCGAGGTGGGGGACGACCAGTGGGGCGAGGATCCCACGGTGCGGCGCCTCGAGGAGATGGCGGCGGACCGCCTCGGCAAGGCCGCCGCCCTGTTCACCCCCAGCGGCACGATGGCCAACCTCGCCGCCGTGCTCAGCCATACGCAGCGCGGCGACGAGGTCATCGTGGAGGCCCGCGCGCACACCTACCTCACCGAGGCCGGGGGGATGTCTGCCGTCGCCGGCGTGATTCCCCGCGCGGTGACGGGAGAGCGCGGGGCCATCTCGGCGGCTCAGGTAGAGGCCGTGCTGCGCCCGCTGAATGTGCATTTCGCCCCGACGCGCCTGCTCTGCCTGGAGAACACGCACAATCGCGCCGGCGGAACGGTGATGACGGCGGCGCAGACCACGGAGGTCGCCGCGGCGGCGCGGCGGCGCGGGGTGCGCGTGCATCTGGACGGCGCGCGCATCTTCAACGCGGCGGCGGCGCTGGGGGTGGACCCCCGGGCGCTCACCCGCGACGTGGATTCGGTGATGTTCTGCGTGAGCAAGGGGCTCTCCGCGCCGGTGGGCTCCCTGTTGGCGGGCGAGGCCGCGTTCATCGAGCGCGCCCGGGCGGCGCGCCAGATGCTGGGGGGAGCGATGCGCCAGGCCGGCGTCATCGCCGCCGCGGGGATCGTCGCGCTGGAGACGATGGTCGAGCGGCTGACCGAAGACCACCGCCGCGCCCGCGTCCTGGCGCAGCGACTGACCGACCTCCCCGGCGTGCGTGTCGACGCGGCGGCGGTGCAGACGAACATCGTCATGCTGGAAGTGGACGACGCCCCGGGCGTCGTGGAGCGGCTGGCCGGACAGCGCGTGCTGGCGCACGGCGTCGACCGGACGACGATCCGCTTGGTCACGCACCGGCACATCGGTGATGCGGAGGTGGAACGCGCGCTCGAAGTTTTTTCTCGCGTCGTCCCTATCGCGGCAGGAAAATCGTGATCGAACGAGAATTCTCCATCACAGCAAGATGCGTAGTTCGAAAGGAGGATTCGCTTACATGAAAAAGAAAGGCGGTAAGAAGAAGAAGAGGTAACGCCGGATCGGCCGCGGACGGAACGCGGCACCGGATGAACGAAGAGCACTGCGGATCCGCAGTGCTCTTTTTTCCCTCCGATTGACCTCGCCCCGGCGCGGTGCTATACTCGCGCCGGTCTGGAAACGGATCGTCCAAGCAGAAGCCGTCCGCTTCTCACCCTGGCGCGCTGCGACCAGGGTCACTACCGCGCAAGCGTGTTAGGAGGGGATGGCGAGGCCATCCCTTCAATCTTTTCTGGACCGGCGAAGGGGGCGAGGGCATCGACAAGCAGCCACGCATCAACGAACGCATCCGGGCCCGTGAGGTCCGGGTGATTGGACCGGAGGGAGAGCAACTCGGCGTGCTGCCGACGACGGCGGCGTTGCAGCGCGCGCAGGAGGCGATTCTCGACTTGGTCGAGGTGGCGCCGACCGCCAACCCGCCCGTGGTGAAGATCATGGACTACGGGCGGTACAAGTACGAGCAGGCCAAACGGGACCGCCAGGCCCACCGCAAGCAGCGGGGGGGCGACCTCAAGGGGATGCGCTTTTCCCCCAACATCGGCGCGCACGACTTCACCACCAAGGCCGCCGCCGTGCACGAGTTCCTCAAAGACGGCAACAAGGTGCGCGTGGCGGTGTGGTTCCGAGGACGGCAGATGGCCTACCCCAAGGTGGGCGAGACGCTCTTACGGCGCCTCGCCGAGCAGGTGACCGAGGTCGGCAGCGTGGAGTCGCCTCCCCGGCTGGAAGGACGGAATATGATCATGGTCCTGTCGCCCAAACGGACGTGAGCCGTCCGCCCGTAGCGATCTGGACCGGGGGTGAGAATGTGGGCAGAGGCAAGCGGACGCATCAGGGCACGGCCAAGCGGATCGGCCGCACCGGGAGCGGGAAGTTCACCCGCGGGCGGCAGCAGGCGGGGCATCTCATGGTCAGGAAGCGGCCCAAGCGCCGACGGGATCTCGGCCGGCGTGTGGCCGTTTCCCCGGCAGACAGGGCCAAGGTGGCCCGGCTTCTGCCCGAGGCGTAAGTCTTGATCGCTTGGGGTGTATCGGTGGGGGTGCGCCGCAGGTCCCGTCAGGGACGTGCGGGTAGGGCTTAAAGGGAGGACCGACGATGGCACGGGTGAAGCGGGGCGTCACCTCGCGGCGACGCCACAAGAAGATCCTGCGGCTGGCCAGGGGCTACTATGGGGCGAAGTCTCGCTGGTTCCGGGTCGCCAACCAGTATGTCCTGCGCGCGCTGGCCAGCGCCTACCGGGACCGCCGGCTGCGCAAGCGGCAGTTCCGGCGCCTTTGGATCGCCCGCATCAACGCCGCCGCCCGAGGAAGCGGAGTGCCCTACAGCCGGCTGATTGAAGGGTTGCGCAAAGCCGGTATCACCGTGAACCGGAAGATCCTGGCGGAACTCGCCGTCGAGGATCCGGCGGCCTTCGACGCCCTGGTGGAGCAGGCGAAGGCCACCCTCGGCCGCTAGAGGTCTGCCGGGCCCCCCCGATGGCTCGGGCGTCCATCCTCCCGCACCGAGGCCTGCGGCGTTTCGCCCTTTCCCCCGCCCAGACGATCCTGCTGGGTTTCGCCTCGATCATTCTGATGGGGGCGGCGCTGCTCTCGCTCCCGGCGGCGTCCGCGGACGGCCGGCCCACCGCGCCGCTGGACGCGCTGTTCACGGCCACCTCGGCCACCTGTGTGGCCGGCCTGGTCGTCCTCGACACGGCCACGCATTTCACGCTCTTCGGACAACTGGTCATTCTGCTGCTGATCCAGGTGGGCGGCTTCGGGTACATGACCGCCTCGATCCTGTTAGCCCTGCTGCTGGGCCGGCGCATCGGCCTGCGCGAGCGCGTGGTGCTGGCGGAGAGCCAGAACATCTACGCCATCGGGGGGGTCGTGCGGTTCACTCGCCTGATCGTGCTGGTCACGCTGGCGATCGAGGGCATCGGGGCCGTGCTGCTGTCTGCGCGCTGGATGCCCGACCTGGGACTGCGCGGGGCGTACTGGGGGATCTTTCACGCCATCTCCGCTTTCAACAACGCGGGCTTCGATGTCACCGGCGGCTTCGCCAGTCTGACCGGATACGTCACCGACGTCCCGGTCAACCTGATCATCGCGGCCCTGCTCATCAGCGGCGGGTTGGGTTTTGGCGTGCTCGTCGATCTCTCCCACGGGCTGCGCCGCCTCACCCTACACTCGAAGATCGTGCTCGCCGCCACGGTAGGGCTGATCGGGGTGGGCACGGCGGCTGTCCTCCTCTTTGAGTTCGGCAGCGCCAAGACCCTGGGGGGGCTCTCCTGGCCCGGCAAGGTGCTGGCGGCCTTTTTCCAAGCGGTGACGCCGCGCACCGCGGGGTTCAACACCGTGGACATCGGTGCGCTGCGGGAACCCACGTTAATGGTCCTCGTGGTGCTGATGTTCATCGGGGCGTCCCCGGGGGGCACCGGCGGCGGCATCAAGACGACGACCTTCATCGCGCCGCTGGCCGTGATCCTGGCCCTCCTCCGCGGCAGTCCCGAGCCCGTGCTCTTCAAGCGGCGGCTGCCGCCGTCGGTGGTCTACAAGGCGGTGACGATTGCGCTGCTGGCGGTGGCGTTTGTCGTCACGATGGCCATCCTGCTCTCCCTCAGCGAGCGCATCGCCATCCTACCGGCGCTCTTCGAAGTCGTCTCCGCGTTCGGCACGGTCGGGCTGAGCACCGGCATCACCCCGTCGTTGAGCGCGTTGGGGAAGGTCATCATCATCCTGACGGTGTATACCGGGCGGGTGGGGCTCCTCACGCTGGCCTTCGGGCTGACGCGGCGACAGCGCCCTCCCCGCTTCCACTACCTGGAACAAGCCATTTACGTGGGGTGAGGCGCGATGGGCGAGTTCGCGGTCATCGGGTTGGGGCGGTTCGGCTCGAGCGTGGCCCGCACGCTCTACGAGCTGGGACACAACGTGCTGGCGATCGACAAGGATGAGGAGGTGCTGCGCGAGGTCGTCGATCACGTCACGCACGCCGTGCAGGTGGATTCCACCGACCCGGAGGCCCTCCGCGCCGTGGGCATCACCAACCTGGACGCCGTGGTCGTGGCGATCGGCGCCGAGATCCAGGAGTCCATCCTCACCACCCTGCTGCTCAAAGACCTGGGCGTGAAGAAGGTGGTGGCCAAGGCGGTGGACGATCAGCAGGGCAAGGTCCTCCAAAAGGTGGGCGCGGACCTGGTCATCTTTCCCGAGCGGGACATGGGAGAGCGGGTGGCGCACTCACTGGCTTCGCCCAACGTGCTGGAGTACATTGAACTGTCGCCGGAATACACGATCGAGGAAGTCAACGTGCCGGCCCGCCTGGGGGGTCAGACCCTCGGCGATCTCGACCTGCGCGGCAAGTTCGGCGTGAACGTCCTCTTGATCCGCCGGGACAGCCAGCTGCTCATCTCCCCCGGCACCGACGTCCGGCTGCAGACCGGGGACGTGCTGGTCGTCGTGGGGGAGAACCGGCAGCTGAACCGGCTGGAGTCGGCTTTCTGATCACCTCCACCAGAAACCCCCTCGTCCGGTCTCTGCGCGCGCTGCACGACCGCCGCCAGCGCACGGCCGCCGGTCGGTTTCTCGTCGACGGCGTCCGGCTGGTGGAAGCGGCTCTGGCGGCCGGAGCGCCGGTCGAACAACTCCTCGTCGCCCCCGGCGCCTCTTCCCCCCGGCTGATCGCCGTGCTGGAGACAGCCAGGGCTCGCCAGATTCCTCTCGTCGAGGTGGCGCCCCATGTGCTCGAGGCGGTCTCGGAGGTGGAGACCCCACAGGGCGTCGTGGCCGTGGTCCGCCACAGGGCAGCCTCGCTACAGGACGCCCTGGCCCGGCGTGATCTGCTGCTGCTGATCGTGGACCGGGTGCAGGATCCGGGGAATCTGGGGACGATGATCCGCACGGCCGACGCGGCGGGCGCCTCCGCGGTGGCGGTGACGCCGGGTACGGTGGATCCCACCAATCCCAAGACGGCCCGTGCCACGATGGGCTCGCTGTTTCATCTGCCCGTGGTCGAGCTGGAGGCAGAGGCCCTGCGCGCCGCGCTCTCGGCCCGCGGGGTGCGGCTGATCGCCGCGGACAGCGCCGGGACGGTCACCGCGCGAGCGGCAGATTACACCCGTCCCCTCGCCGTGGCCGTGGGCAACGAGGGGGAGGGACTCGCCCCCGCGTGGGTAGAGGCCGCCGATCAAGTCGTGCGCGTTCCCCTCGCGGGTCGCGCCGAATCGCTCAACGCGGCGGTGGCCGCAGCCATCGTGCTGTACGAGGCCGCGATGGCGGTGTATACTTAAGCCCAATCGCCGCCGCGGATTGAGCGCGAGCGGTGATGTCAGCGGCCCAGCCGGGTGACGGGGCCACGGAGTGGTGAATGGAGATCGCCTGGCCCGCAGACCTGTTCTGGCGCATCTTCGAATCAACCGGCTCCATCTGGGCGTACATGGCCTACCGCCGTCTGACCGTACGAACGCTCTTGTTACCTGTATCGTTGAACTGACCGGCCCGGATGCGGGCCGGGGCACGCCGGCGATGACGGAGCAAGTACGGCCGGCCGCGCCCGTAGAGAGCGGGGACGCTGAGTGCAGATCTCCGCGGCGGCGCCGGCCCGAAGTTCCCTCCGGAGCCGCGGGGTGAGGGGATTCCCGCCGTCCCGAGTGGCGGCGGGGCCCGCGTAGTCCCGCCGGAGGCTCCACCGTGAACGGAGCGGCGAGGGCCCGGCGCTGTACGGCCGGGAACCCGGGTGGTACCGCGGAAGACCGCGCTTTCGTCCCAGGACGGAAGCGCATTTTTGTTTCTCTGATGAGTTGGGATGCCCACGGGTCCCGTCAGGCGAACCGGTGGGGGAGGAGGAGGCCTGGATGCAAGAGGACATCGACCGGGTGCGCCGCGAGGCCGCGCGCCGTATCGCTGAGGCAAAGACGCCTGACGCCCGAGAAGAGGTCCGGCGCACCTACCTGGGACGGTCGGGGCAACTGGCGGCGCTGTTCCAGCGTCTGGGGACGCTCCCCACGGACGCTCGCTCCGCCGCGGGGAAGGCGCTCAATGCGCTGCGCGGAGAGCTCGAGCAGCGGTTTCGCCTCACGGCCGGCGTCGAGGAGGAATACCGGAGCGCCCGGTATGCGCAGGAGCGCATCGACGTCACGCTGCCAGGAGTACGGCGACACCTCGGCCGGCGACACATTCTCAACCGGTCGCTGCAGCGGGTCCAGGACATCTTCATCCGCATGGGCTTCGAGCTGGTGGAAGGAACCGAGGTCGAGACGGACGAGTACAACTTCGAGCGGCTGAACATCCCGCGCGACCATCCGGCCCGCGACGATCAGGACACCTTCTACCTCACCGAGGAGCTGCTGCTGCGTACCCACACCACGGTGGTCGACGCGCACGTGATGCGGGAGCGGCGCCCGCCCATGCGCATCCTCACGGCCGGTCGCTGCTACCGGCGGGACGTCGTGGACGCCACTCACATGCCGGTCTTCCATCAGGTGGACGGTTT
>JBOGSD010000091.1:0-10914 GCA_050695215.1 bacterium | reverse complement strand
GTAGACGCGCCCCCGAGTCTCGCCCAGAACTATCTCAAGGCCATTGCTGACGTGACCAAGGAACGGGTCACGCACGTGATCTACAGCCACGCCCACGGCGACCACATCGGCGCTGCGAATATCTTTCCGAAAAACGCGAAGGTGATTGCCCACAGAGAAACCGCCGAGCTCCTCGCTCGAGCAAAGGATCCCAAACGCCCCGTACCGACGATCACATTCGCGAAGACCTACACTCTCAGGGTCGGCAGGCAGACCCTGGTCCTGGACTACAAAGGCGTCAACCACGAGCCTGGCAACATCTTCATCTACGCACCGCGCCAGAAGGTCCTCATGCTGGTGGATGTCATCTTCCCCGGCTGGATTCCTTTCATCAGTCTGGCGCTGGCAAAGGACGTCCCAGGGTTCATCGCGGCGCATCAGCAGGCGCTGAACTATCCGTTTGACACCTTCATCGGCGGGCACGTGACGCGTCTCGGAACGCGTCAGGATGTCAGAGTGCAGATGGAGTACGTCGGCGATGTCAGGGCAAACGCCAACAAGGCCCTGCAGACGGTGGATTTCATGGGCATTGCCAAGGAGACCGGGTTCGAGAACCTCTGGCTGCTGCTCGATCGGTATCTGAACGCTGTGGCCAAGGCGTGCGCCGACTTGACCGTCCCCAAGTGGCGCGGCCGGCTGGGCGGAGCGGACGTGTGGACCCAGTCCCACTGCTTTGTGATGGCCGAAAGTCTGCGGATAGACTAGGCTATTTGCCCTGCCGTAGACGCGCCCTCCCGAGAGGTGCTATGCTGAGCGTGTCGTCATAGATGCGTTTCGACGAGGGGCGCCCGACGGTGTCCCTCGTGGTGTGTCGCGGGTCTTCTTCATGGAGTTGGTCCGGCGAGACACGCGCAGATGCCGGCACCAATTCACGCGGCGATAGCCGCTTCCGGTGACAGGACCGGAACATGAAGGAGGCTCTTCCCATTTCTACGCTCACAGCAGGTCCCGAGACTCCCGCGTCTTTCGGCGGTCTCACACTTCGACCGGAGACGCTCCGGGCCATCGACCGGCTGGGCTGGACAGAGCCCACGCCCATTCAAACCCGCGTCATCCCTCTCCTCGCTCAGGGCCGCGATGTGGCCGGTGAGGCGCAGACCGGTTCCGGCAAGACGGGGGCCTACGGCATCCCGCTCGTCGAGCGGCTCGATCCTGCCGCCCGCGCCCTGCAGGCGCTGGTGCTCGTGCCGACGCGCGAGCTGGCGCTCCAGGTGACCAAGGACCTGCGCGCGCTAGGGGGGGAGCGGGGGATCGCCGTGGTCACGCTCTTTGGCGGCCAGCCGATCGAGCGGCAACTGGCGGCCCTGCGGCGTCGTCCGCAGATCGCGGTGGCCACGCCCGGCCGGATGCTGGATCACCTGCGGCGCGGCGCGGTGACCCTCGGCGCCGTCGCGGTGGCGATCCTCGACGAGGCCGACCGCATGCTGGATATGGGCTTCCTGCCCGACGTGTCGAAGATTCTCAGCCAGACCCCGGCCTCGCGCCAGACGGCCCTGTTCTCCGCGACGATGCCGAAGGAGATCCGTGCGCTCGCCGAGCAGCGGATGCGCCAGCCTATCTGGGTGCGCATCGCGGCGTCGGTGCCGACCGTGGATTCGGTCGAGCAGTTCTACGTCGAGGTGGCGGAGGAAGACAAGGTCCGGGCGTTGCGGCGGCTCCTCCACAAGGAAGAGGTCTCCTCGGCGCTGGTCTTCCGGCGGACGAAGCACCGGGCGGACCGTCTGGCGCGGGCGCTGAGCCGGGAGCACCGGGTCGGCGTGCTGCACGGCGGCATGCGTCAAGAAGCCAGGCTCCAGGCGCTGCGGGCGTTCGCCGAGAAGCGGACACCGCTGCTGATTACCACGAACGTGGCCTCACGCGGCCTGGATGTCCCGGAAATCTCTCACGTGATCAACTTCGACATGCCCGAGGATGTGGACACCTACATCCACCGCGTTGGCCGGACGGCGCGGGCAGGGCGGTCGGGGACGGCCATCACCTTCGTCGGCCAGCACGATCTCGACGTGTTCGACCAGCTCCGCAAACGTCTCGGCCCGGCGTTCCGGCGTCATTCGCTGAACCTGTACGGGTAGCCTTACAGCCGGCTCGGTCCCGCGGGACATCACCGTTCATCCCGCCCGCACCTGCGCAGGACGTCTGCCACCAATCAGAGATATCGCGCGGTCGACATCCCCAGCAGCGTGACCACGAGCAGGTAGGCCGTCTGATAGACGGCCCGCTCAAGCTTGGCGCGCAGTGCCTGGACCTCCGCCATCTGCGCCGGGGTCGCGGGACCGCCGGAGGCGGCGATTTCCTTTCCCAGCCTCCCCATCCGGTTGGCGGCCGGCAGGGAGACGGAGAGCCCAATGCTCAACCCTCCGATCGCCATCAGCCCTCCGATGCCCAGCGCCAATCCTGTGGGGGTGCCGATCCACGCTAGCTGGAACCCGCCGGAATCGCGCCAGTACAACAGGATGCCGGAGAAGACCACAAGAATGCCCGAGAGTGAGGTGGCCTGCGGAAGCGGAGGGGCGGAGAGCCGCTGCATGAACTGCCCGCCCAGTGGCCCGGCGGCGTTGACGCGGGGCAGCAGGAACGTGGCGAAGAAAAAGACCGTCCCCACCCAGAAGACGCCCGCGAAGAAGTGAATGATCCGCAGGATGATGATGTAGACGTCCACGCGAGATCTCCTCTCCTACCTCAATAATGTAGAAAACCGCAATGTAGAAACCGCGGCGAGATGTCGGACAGTTCTCTCCTTGGGCGCGGGAGCCCTTTCCAAAGTGACGCACGCCGCCCGTCTGACCTGATTTCCACCTTCCGGGAACCTCACCTGTATGGTACCCGGCGTCGGGTGCGCGCAGAATTGGTCAGCAACGAACCCCATATCCGCTCGGAGGTGCATGTTATGAAGCGAGCGCTTCTCGCCCTGATCCCGGTGGCGCTGATGACGACCGCGTCACTGGCCCTCCCCGGCCTGACGCCGGAACCGCTGAAGATCTTCACCCCCTCCGCCCTCCCCGTGGCCCAGGCTCCCGCGGCACCCTCCTCAACGACGACCACCACCGCCGCGGCGCCGGTCGTGGTGCAGCAGAGCGCCCCAACCCAGGTGCAGCCCGAGGGCGAGATGATCGCCCAGGCCTCCGACTCGGCTTCGACCGAGGTGGCGCAGGAGGTTCCGCTGCCCCAGCTGGTGGTGAACAAGACTCAGCTGGTTGAGGCGATGAGCTTCCTGGTCCGCGCCACCGAGCAAGCGAAACTTTCCGTCACGGCGCTCGACGCCGCCGCCCAGCGCGTCTACATTCAGGAGACGATCAACCTGCTGGCCGGATCGGGCGACGCGCACTTCCGCCAGTTGGTCCAGTCCACCGGCACCTATCCGGGGACGGTCTCGTTGCTGAGCCAGGCGCTGCAGGCCCGTGAGGACGCTGAGTCCACCTGGCTGGCGGAGATCGAGAAACTCTCCGGCGAGGTCGCCGGCGCCGCCCCGGCTACGAGCCCGGGCGTCATCAAGATGCTGGGGACCCGCGGGCTGCGGCCCGAGGAGCAGGCCAGCCAGCTGCTGGAGCGCGCGTTGCACCAGGCCGTCCAGGCCCTGGCGGTGGCGCAGGCAAAGCCCGAGAACGCCATCCAACGGGAAGAGGTCGCCGCGAAATTCGCCTCGGACGAGGCCTCGGCGATCATGGAGGGCGTGGCCAGGCTGCTCGAAACGGCGCTGAAGATCGTCCAGATCGCCATCGACCGGTAAGCGTACCCGCACCACCGGCCACCCCGCAGGAGGCGCGCTTCGGCGCGTCTCCTGCTTTTTGGGCACTATACTGATGCTATGGTGCGGTTCAGTCTGAAGTGGAAGTTCATCCTGGCGTTCGTGGGGCTGACCCTCCTCTTCACCGGGACCTTCGGAACGCTGGCCACCTCCCGTTTACGCCAGGCCCTCATCGCGCAGGTGCGGCTGCGGGTCAAGGGGGTGGCGGAGGAGTTTGCCCGCGAAGCCTCCCACTTCATCGCCACGCCGGAAGGCCAGTCCGCGACGCCGGTGACCAGCCGTCTGACCCGCCGGTTGGTCTCGGGGACGGTGCTCTACGCGCAGATCGTGCGCGGCGGGGCGGTCCGCTTCTCGGACGGGCGGGCCGACCTGGCGCCGCCGGCAGGTCCGCTGGATCGGCCCTTCCTGCTGGTGGAGCGCACCACCCCGTCGGGGACCCCGTTCTTCGACATCTTCCGGGCCATCCCCGAACACACGCTGGAGAAACAGACCTACGTGCGCATCGGCTATCCGCTGTCCGACGTCTACGGGCTGATCCGGCGCGACACGTCCTTCATCATCCTGGCCAGCCTGCTGCTCGTGGCCGCCGGCACTGCCGCCGCGTTCGTCCTGCAGCGCGCCATCCTGGGCCCGGCGGAGCAGATGACCGCGGCGATCCGGCACCTCCGGGGCGGCGACTATTCGGCCCGGGTGGAGGCGCGCACGAACGACGAACTGGCCTTGCTGGCCGGGGAATTCAACGCGATGGCCTCGGCGATCGAGTCCCACGAGCGTGAACTGGCCGCCATGAACGAGGCCCTTTCCAAGGCCAACCGCATCAAGGACGACTTCTCCGCCGCGATGAGCCACGAGCTGAAGACGCCCCTGCACGCGATCCGCGCTTACGCGCAGTTGCTGCTGGAAGGAATCGACGGCCCCGTCACCGCTGAGCAGCGCCGTTCGCTCGACTCCCTGCTGGCGGCGGGCGATCATCTCCTCCATCTGATCGAAGGCATCCTCCGCTACTCCGCCCTGGAGGGCGGGGCGACGGCGCCCGTGATCGCGGAGGTGGATGCGGTGGTGGTGGTCGAGCAGGCGCGGCAGAACGTCGCGCACCTGGCGCGGGCGAAGGGGCTGCCGATCGCCACGCAGATCGACGAGGAGGCCGCGGTGCGCGCCGACGAGACGATGCTGCGCCAGATCCTGATCAACCTGCTGCACAACGCGATCAAGTACACGGACCGCGGGCGGATCTCCGTGACGACCTCGGTGCAGAACGGCCAGGTGCTCTTCGCCGTCGCCGACACCGGGCCGGGGATCCCGGCCGAGGACGCCCCCGAGGTCTTTGAGCCCTTCCGGCGGGCCGGCGACGCCGCGCGCCGAGAGATCGATGGGATCGGGCTGGGACTGGCCGTGGCCCGGCGCTACGTCGAACTGCACGGGGGGCGCATCTGGTTCGAGCCCGCCGCCGGAGGCGGGACGACTTTCTCCTTCACGCTGCCCCGGGGCGGCGCCGGGGAGGGAGTCGGGGCCTGAAAATCCTGGTCGTGGAAGACGACGCTCGCTCCCGCGATCTGCTGACGCGCTATCTGGCCGCGAAAGGCCACGCGGTGGCGACGGCGGAAGACGGTGCCCGCGCCCTGGAGTCGGTGGTGGCGGTGGAGCCCGATCTGGTCCTGCTCGACGTGAACCTACCGGTGATGGACGGGTGGGGCGTCCTGGAGACGGTGCGCGGGTTCAGCCGCGTGCCGGTGATCATGGTGACGGTGCGGGACGCGGCGCCGGACAAGGTGGCGGGGCTGCAGCGGGGGGCCGATGACTACATCACAAAGCCCTTCGACCTGCGCGAACTGGAGGCCCGCATCGAGGCGGTGATGCGGCGGTATCAGCCGCCTCCGTCCGAGGTGATCCGCGCCGGCGACGTGGCGCTGGATAACGAGCGGAAAGAGGTGCGGGTGCGGGGCCAGATCGTGGCGCTGTCCCCCCGCGAGTTCGAACTGTTGCGGCTGCTGGCTTCCCGGCCGGGGAAGACATTCTCCAGCGAGGAGATCGTGGCGGCGGTGTGGGCCGATCGGGAGGCAGCGGCGACCGAAGACGTCAAGAAGTACGTGCACATGCTGCGCGCCAAGATCGAGCGCGACCCCTCCAGTCCGCGCATCGTCGTCACCGTGCGGGGCTTCGGCTACCGCCTCTCCGCGCCCCCGGCCTCGTAGTCACTCCGCCCCCGCCTGAGGCCGGCCCGTCAGGGCGCGGTGAGACCGCCCTCGGCCGTCCAATAGAGGGGGTTCACCCTCACCCCGTTGATGCGCATCCCCCAATGCAGGTGTGGTCCCGTGCTCAGGCCCGTCGATCCGGCGCGCCCTACGACGTCGCCCTTGACCACACGGGCGCCGCGCCGCACCGCGGTGGCGGAGAGGTGCTGGTAGGTGGTGAAGACCCCGGCGCCGTGATCCAGGACGACGATGTTGCCGCTGAGGGGGAGCCGTTCTGCCAGGGTGACGAGGCCTGAGGCCGCCGCACGCACCGGCGTGCCGGTCGCGGCGCGGAAATCTACCCCCCAGTGGTAGCCGCGCAGGACGCCGTTGTAGATGCTGCGCACGCCGTACCCCGAGGTGATGGGGCCGTCGACGGGGAGGCGGAAGGGCGCACGCCACTGCGGGGTGGCGATGGGCGCGGCGGTGGCCTGCGCGATCTTCCGCCGTTCAATCGCCGCCAGGGCGGGGTCGAGCAGTGGCGGCGGGACGGTGAGGCGTCGCGTGCCGAACGCCTCCCGCCGAACGCGGACCTGCCGGGAGCGACGTGTCACCCCGGTCGCGCTCCGCGCCTCGGCCCGGATGGTCAGGTCGCCGGGGGCGGTCAGCGGACTCGTCCCTGCGTAGGCCTGAACTCCCCCGGCGACGCGGTGCACCGGAACCCGAGCGAATCCTACGGTGAGGCGGATCGCGGCGCCCGGAGGGACCCCGCGGATGCGGACCCGCATCGTCTGGCCCTGGAGCAGCGACGGCGGAGTAACGTCCAGCGACCACGACGGAGCGGCGCCGCCGACTGACGAGGAGAACACCGCAACCGTCACCAGAACCACGAGCGCCAGCGCCGGGGGCCGTGAGACGACCATCGGCGAAATGACTTCTCTCCTGCCGGCGCGCTCCCTGGCACTACGGCCGGCTCGCCCCCTGGGATCACGGCCGGCTCGCCCCCTGGGACTACGGAGGGAAGGGCTGTGCCGGTCAAGAAGGTTCCCCCCATTTCGCAAAGGGGGTGCGTCGATGACGCGGATGGGGAATCGCCCGTGGGGGATGATCCTGCTGGGGATTTATCTGGTGCTGATCGGTATCGCCACGTTGTTCAGCATCGCGATCCCGTCCGTGGTGACAGGGGTCCTCGCCCTGGCCGCGGGCATCCTGCTCCTCCTCCCCCTCGCCCGGATGTAGGGGCGGGAGCCGTTGTGGCGGGGTTCTGCGGGGCCTACGTCGCCGGCACCGACGCCAACCGGACGGTTAAAGACGAGCTGACCGCCGTCATCAACCGGCATTCCGCCCGCAAGCGCATTTCCGTCACTGACCTCCTCAACCCGCGTCAGGCCTTCTTCGACCGGACCCACCCCGAGATCCAGCCCTCCGCCGAGCGGCTGCAGCAAATGATGGCGGGGACCGGCTTCCACGAGGCCTTCGGGCGCGCGGTCTCTACGGAGGAATTCGTCGAACAGCTGGTCGAGTTCCACGAGATCGTCGGGAAGATCGACATTTACGAGGAGAATCCGGTCGAACTCAAGACCACCGGCTCGATCCCGTCCGATCCGGTGGGCTGGCGGCCCGCGCACGTGGAGCAACTCGGCATGTACTGCGCGATGGTCGACCGGCCGGGCGGATTTCTCCTGTACTACAAGCGGTCCGAGTACGGTCGGCCCCCGGACCTGAAGGCGTTCGACCTGCTGTTTACGGACCTCCCAGGGATTGCCGCGGAGATGGTGCGGCGGCGTGATCTCTTCAAGGAAGCATTGGACACCGGCACGCCCGAGCGGCTGCCCCGCTGCGAGTGGTTTGACCGCAACTGCGATTTCGCCTCCCTCTGCGGCTGCGCGCGGGCGACACCACTGGAGCGCCTGGTGGGGCCGGGCACGGTGAGGGTGAGCGAGAACCCCGTCCTGGCGCGACGGGTGATGGAGGGCGTCACCGCCGGTCCCGCCTCGCCCCGCGGGGCGATCGGCCTCAACGACCTGGTCTTCCCGCGGAAGGCGGCGTACCGGCGGGCTGGCGGCGGAGTGGACGAGGAGAGCCCGCGGGATCGGATGACCTCCCTGCAGCGGCAGGGGTTCGAAGAAGCGCTCAACGATGCCCTCTGGTACGGGTTCCCCGGCGAGTTCAAGCGGGTCCGGCTGCCCTTCGGGCCGATCCGCGCTTCGATCATGCAGTTTCGCGGCGTCCCCACGCTGCTGCGGACGAACCGCGGGCAGAAGGAGATGGTCGAGCGCAAGCGTTTGGCCGACGAGTTCCCCCACTACATCGACCGGCTCGGTTTCGAATGCGCCGTCGCCGAGAGTCCGCGCGGGCGGTTGATCGTGTACTACGCGGTGCTGCGCGAGGACAAGTTCATGGCCTATGATCTCTGGTTCAAAGATCTCCCGGCGATCCGCGCGGAGATGCAGCGGCGATTAGATCTGCTCGAAGGCGGCGCCTCGCCCCAGGCCCTGCCGGCGTGCCAGCCCGCCTGGATGGAGAAATACTGTCAGTTCGCTTCGGCGGGGTGTCGGTGCGCCGAGGGATAACAACCAGATCGATGTGAAGGACTCCTTGCGCGGGGTTTGTGAAAGTTTCACATTGCCCTCTCATCCTGGGGAGGAAGGGCCGAGGGGAGGGATTCGGGTGTCCAGGAGCGTGCGGGTGCGCCGTCTGCTCGGTGTCGCCGTGGCCATTGTCGTGGGTCTGGCGGTCGGAGGCGGGGCTGTGCAGCCGGCCGCGCTGGTCAGCGCCCAGGGGGATACGGTCATTCTGGCCGCGGGGACCTTCGTCGGCACCGACTCCTTCCATCGCGGCGAGGGCAAGGCTATGTTGATCAGGCTGGCCGACGGGCGGCGGTTCATCCGGTTTGAGGATTTCCGGGTCACCAATGGCCCCGACCTCTTCGTCTACCTCTCCGGCCATCCGGCGCCGCGCACCCGCTCGCAGCTCCACGAGGGTGCCGCCCTAGAAGTGGCCCGCCTCAAGGGCAACGTGGGCAATCAGAACTATGAGCTGGGCGCCGAGCTGGACCTGTCGAAGTTTCGCTCGGTGGCGATCTACTGCAAGCGGTTCAGCGTCATGTTCGCCACGGCCGAACTGCGACGTCCTTAGCCGATCCGCGGTCCGCCACCCCGGACGCCGCCCGCGCTCCGGTCTCCCCGGGGCTTCCGACGCTGGTGTAAAATCCAGACGACACCATGCGAGCACCCGACCGCGACCGGCTCTTTCGCATCGCCGCCCAGCAGGCCGGGCACTTTACGCTGGCCCAGGCCCAGGAATGTGGCTTCGACCGTCCCCAGCTCCGCAGCCATGAGAAATCAGGCACTTTCACGCGTCCCCAGCCCGGCGTCTACCGCTTCGTGCGCTATCCGTCGCCCTCGTACGGAGAGGTGATGGCGGCGTGGCTGGCCGCCGGAGGTGACGGGGTGGTCGTCTCCCATCAGACGGCGCTGCGGCTGCACGGCTTGGCGGTCTCCGGCCGGGAGATCCACCTGACGATCCCGCGCGGCGGCGGCGGGAGTGAGGTGGTCCTGCGGTCGGTCACGGTGCACACGGCCAAGCGGCGCTGGCGTCCCGGAGAAGTACTGCCCTGGGAGGGCATGGCCGTCACCGCGCCCGCGCGCACCATTGCCGACGTAGCGGAATCAGGCGTTCCCGCCGAGGAGATTGGGCGCGCCGTCCGAGCCGCGCTGGAGGGCGGGCTGACCGGCCGCAAGGATCTCGCCGCTGCCGCTCGCGGCCGGAGCGCGAAGGTCGCGCGACTGCTGCGCCGGGCGATCAGCCAGCGCGCCGGGAAGGACGGCGGGAGCGGCGAGCCGTGAGCACGCGCCCCCCGATCCTCATCCTGCTGGTCCTGCTGCTGGCCGGGTGCGGCGGTGCCGGGGCGGGGGCCCAACCCCTGCCCCAGATTCGACTGGCCCGGGTGGTGGGCGGGCTGGAGGCCCCTCTGCACGTGACGCATGCCGGCGATCGATCCGGCCGTCTTTTCGTCGTGGAGCAGGCGGGCCGCATCCGCATCATCAGTGACGGGCGGCTGCTGGTCCGGCCGTTCCTGGACATCTCGGCCCGCGTCATCTCCGGCGGCGAGATGGGTCTGCTCAGCGTCGCCTTTCATCCCCGCTTCGCCGCCAACGGGCGGTTCTTCGTCAACTACACCGCCAACGGGGCCCGCCTGCGTACGGTCATCGCCGAGTATCGCGTCTCCGACGATCCCAACGTAGCGGGGCGGACGGAGCGGGTGCTCCTGGAGATCGACCAACCCTATCGCAATCACAACGGCGGCCTCAACCTCTTCGGCCCCGACGGCATGCTCTATATCGGGATGGGCGACGGCGGGTCGGGCGGTGATCCTCACGACAACGGACAGCGGCTGGACACGCTGCTGGGCAAGATGCTGCGCATCGACGTGGACGGAGCCACACCCTACCGCGTGCCTTCCGACAACCCCTTCGTGGGGCGCGCCGGCGCGCGGGGCGAGATCTGGGCCTACGGTCTGCGGAACCCCTGGCGTTTTTCGTTCGACCGCGCCGGCGGCCGGCTCTTCCTCGCCGACGTGGGACAGAACGCCTGGGAGGAGATCGATCTGATCGAGCGGGGCGGCAACTACGGCTGGCGGATCATGGAAGGGGCGCACTGCTTCCGGGCCCAGAGCGGCTGCGACCGCGCCGGTCTGGTCTTGCCCATCGCCGAGTACGGGCGTGAGGGCGGGTGCTCCGTCACGGGGGGCTACCTCTACCGCGGCAGCCGCATCCGCAACCTCGCCGGCCGATACCTCTTCGCCGACTACTGCAGCGGGCTCGTGTGGATGCTGACCGAGGGGCCGTCCGGGCGGTGGACGATGAGCCGGCTGCTCGACAGCGGGCTGCGCGTGAGTTCCTTCGGGGAAGACCAGGACGGCGAACTCTACGTCGTCGACCACGGCGGCGCGATCTA
>JBOGSD010000090.1:0-20347 GCA_050695215.1 bacterium | reverse complement strand
CCGTCCGTGGCAATCTCGAAGAGCACGCCGCCGGGCTCCCGGAAGTAGATGGAACGAAACCAGAAGCGGTCGATGATCGGAGTGACCCCGACGCCGGTCTGATCGATCACATCCCGCCACTGCCGTTGTTCCTCATCCCCGGCGGTCCGCCAGGCCACGTGATGGACCGTGCCGCCCGCGACGCGGCCGCGCTGCTGGCCTGGGCGCGGCGTCAGATCGAGGACCGCCCCCGACGTCCCCGCCCCGGTGGCAAAGCGCATCCGCCCGCCGGCTTCTTCAAGAAGGCGAAACCCCAGCACCCCGGTCAGGAAGGCGGCCGTCGGGTCGACTCCTGCTTCCTGCACGGTGACGCCGTGAATGCCGCGGATGGCCGCATCCACGGGGATCGGGCCATCGAGCCAGGGCGACCACGGCGTCCGATCGCCGGTGCCCGGTCCGGCGGCGAGGTGGAGGCGAAGGCCGTCGGGATCGGAGAAGGCGACCACCTCTTCTCCGAATGGTCCCGGCGCTCTGGCGGCGTCCACACCGGCGCGGGCTAGGCGCGTGGTCCAGAAATCCAGCGCGCCCGCGGGGATGGCGAAGCCAACGGTGACCGCCTGGCCGTTCCCGCGCGCGCCGCGCACGGCGTTCGCGTATGGAAAGAAGGTGAGGTCGGTGCCGGGGGAGCCGACGGCGTCCGCGTAGAACAGATGGTAGGTCCCCGGGTCGTCCTGGTTGATGCTGCGCTTGACCAGACGGAGCCCCAGGATTCCCACATAGAAATCTACGTTTCGCTGCGGATCTGCCGCAATGGCGGTGACGTGATGAATGCCCGCCAGCGGCCGGACCGGCTGATCTGCCATGCGCTCTGCCTCCGCCTTCCGCCTTCCACTCTACCTCGCCGCGCCCGGTCGGCGCAGTCTCACCGCCGGGCAGGGCCGGGTGAAGGCGCGCCCGAATCACCCAGACGCATCATCGCCCCATGACCCATCCGACCGGGCAGGCCAAGCGTATCACGCAGACGCTCTTTGCCGCGCAGAGCCTCAGCGGAGCGGCGGTCGTCGCCATCTTCCCGATCATCTCGATTCTGGGCGCCCGCCTGAGCGGACGCGACGCCCTGGCGGGCGTGCCGTCGATGGCCTACCTGCTCGGGTCGGCCTTCTCGGCCTTCGGGTGGGGGCTGCTGATGGACCGGTGGGGCCGCCGCACCACGCTGGGCGTCGGGATGCTCATCGGGGTGGCGGGCGGGGCGCTGTCCGGGGCGGCCGTGCTGGCGGGATCATTTGCCCTGTTCCTCCTCGGCGGTCTCCTCCTGGGCGTGGCCGTGGCGGCGATCGCCCTGTCGCGCTTCGTTGCCGCCGAGGTCCACCCCTCGGCGCAGCGCGGGCGCGCCATCTCCACCGTCGTGCTGGGCGGGACCGTCGGCGGCATCGCCGGACCGCTGCTCGCGGGGCCGATGGGTGCGCTGGCCCGCCGTTCCGGCCTGGACGAACTGGCGGGGCCATTTGGCGCGACCCTCGCCCTCTTTCTCATCGGCGCCGCCGCCATCTTCATCGGCCTCCGCCCGGAACCAAAGGACCTGGCCGCCGCCCTGGCCGGTCGGGAGAGTACGGGCGCGAAGGCGGGCCCCGCCCGGTCGATCGGCCAGATCCTCCGTGTCCGCGCCGCGCTGGTGGCCGTCCTGGCCATGGTCTTCGCGCAGCTGGTCATGGCCATGCTCATGGTCATCACACCGCTGCACATGCAGCAGCACCAGCATCAGCTCACGACGATCTCCTACGTGATCTCCATCCACGTGGTCGGCATGTATGCCTTCTCCATCTTCTCGGGGCGCCTCGCCGACCGCTGGGGGCGCGGCCCGGTCATCGCCACGGGCGCCAGCGTGCTGGCGGCCGCCGCCTTGGCCAGCCGCCTCTCACCAGGGTTCCTCCCCCTGGCCGTCTCGCTCTTCTTGATCGGGTTGGGCTGGAACTTCTGCTACGTCGGCGGCTCCTCGCTCCTGGCCGACCAGCTCTCGCCCGGCGAGCGGGCGCGCACGCAGGGCTTCAACGACCTGTTGATCGGACTGGCGTCGGCCATCGGCAGCCTGGGCAGCGGCCTGGTCTTCGCCGCGGTGGGCTTCGGCGCTATGGGACTGGTCGGGGCGGCCGTGGCCCTGGCTCTGCTCTCGCTGACCGCCTGGTCGCGGACCGGGCGGCTCAGTCCAGCGCGGCCATGACGTGCTTGATCCGCGTGTACTCCTCGATCGCATAGAGCGACATGTCCTTCCCGAAGCCGCTCTGCTTATACCCACCGTGCGGCATCTCCGCGGTGATCCCAAAATGGGTATTGATCCACACCGTCCCGAACTGCAGCCGCCGCGCCGCCCCCAGCGCCCGCCCCGTGTCCCGCGTCCACACCGACGCGGAGAGGCCATAGTCGACGTCGTTGGCCCAGGCGATGGCCTGCGCGTCGCCGTCGAAGCGCTGCACGGTCACGACCGGACCGAACACTTCCCGCTGGATGATCTCGGCGTCCTGCGCCACGTCCGTGACCACGCTGGGCGCGTAGAAGAACCCGGGGCTCTGCAGCGGCTCGCCTCCGACCAGCACCCGGGCGCCCGCCTGGCGGGCCCGCGCCACGAATCCGGTCACCCGCTCGAGTTGCTGGCGCGACACCAGCGGCCCCACCTCGATCGCCTCGTCCCTGGGATCGCCCACCTTGAGCGACTCGACGGTGCTGACGAGCTGCTGGAGGAGGTCTTCATAGATCCCCGGCCCGGCGAGGACGCGTGTGGCCGCGGTGCAGTCCTGTCCCGTGTTCGTGTAGCCGGCGAACTTGAGCATGCCCACGACGGCGTCCAGCCGCGCGTCGTCGAAGACGATCACGGGCGCCTTGCCGCCCAGCTCCAGATGCACTTTCTTCAGCGAGTCCGCCGCGGCCCGGGCAACGATCCTACCGGTGGAGACGTCGCCGGTGAGTGAGACCATGCCCACGCCCGGATGCGCCACCAGCCGCGCCCCGACGGGGACGCCGTCGCCGGTGACGACGTTGAGCACGCCGGGGGGCAGGATGTCCGCCGCCAGTTCCGCCAGCCGCAGGGAGGTCAGCGGGGTCCATTCGGACGGTTTCAGCACCACGCAGTTGCCGGCGGCGAGGGCGGGACCAATCTTCCAGATCGCCATCATCAAGGGGTAGTTCCAGGGGACGATCTGGCCGACGACGCCGATGGGCTCCCGCCGGATCCAACTGGTCATCCCACGCACGTACTCGCCGGTGGCCTTCCCTTCCAACACCCGGGCGGCGCCGGCGAAGAAGCGCAGGTTGTCGCTGATGAACGGCAGGTCGGCCCGCGAGACCGTAATAGGCTTGCCGACGTTCTGCGATTCCAACTGCGCCAGTTCTTCGGCGTGCTCATCCAGACGGTCGGCGAGTTTCAGGAGCATTCCCATGCGCTCGGCGGGCGTGCTGTCAAACCACGACGCGAACGCCTGCTGCGCCGCCGCCACCGCCCGGTCGACGTCCTCCGCCGACCCCCGGGGGACCTCGGCGATCGCGTCCCCGCTGGCCGGGTTGATGATCCGCTCGCGCTCGCCGGTGAGCGCATCCACCCACTCCCCCCCGATGAACATCTGCCGCGTGGCCATCGCGTCCGCTCCTCTGCTCCTACGCCGCCGCGCCGGCGACGGCCTCGTCGAGAATCGCCAGGCCGCGATGCAAGTCCTGATCGGAGACGACCAGCGGCACCAGGACCCGGATCACGTTGTCGTACACCCCGGACTTCAGCAGCAGCAGCCCCTGCGTCAGGCACGCCGCCAGAATCGCGGCGGTGGACCGTCGGGCGGGGGTCTTCGTCGCGCGGTCCTCGACGAGTTCCATCGCCACCATCGCGCCCAGGCCGCGCACGTCCCCGATCAGGGCGGCGCGGCGCTGCAGAGCCTGGAAATGGCCCAGGAGTGTCTCGCCGATGGCCGCGGCCCGATCGAGCAGTCCGTCGGAGGTCAGAATGTCGATGACCGCCAGGGCCGCCGCGCAGGCGAGGGGGTTGCCGCCGTACGTCCCCCCGAGCCCGCCGGCCTGCGGGGCCTCCATCAGGTCCGCGCGGCCGGTCACCGACGCCAGGGGCAGTCCCGCCGCCAGCGATTTGCCGGCGACCAGCAGATCCGGTTCGACGCCGCCGTGCTCGACGGCGAACATCCGGCCGGTGCGGCCAAAGCCCGTCTGGATCTCATCGGCGATGAACAAAATGCCGTGGCGGGTGCAGAGCGCGCTGAGGGCCGGCAGAAAGTCGGCCGGTGGCACGATGAACCCACCCTCCCCCGTCACCGGTTCGACAATA
The DNA here is from genome assembly GCA_050695215.1 of bacterium. Classification (GTDB taxonomy): domain Bacteria; phylum Sysuimicrobiota; class Sysuimicrobiia; order Sysuimicrobiales; family Humicultoraceae; genus JACQGZ01. The sequence continues at coordinate 16,050 of JBOGSD010000090.1, read as the reverse complement.
ACGGCGGCGACGTCGTCAGGGTCGACCGTGACGCGGAAGGCCTCTTCGATGGACGCCAGCACGTGGCCGGTGCAGGTGCCTTCGTGGCGCATCCCACAGCGGTAGGGGTACGGGTAGGGGACCCGGTAGACCTCCGGCGCGAAGGGACCGAATCCCGCCTTGTACGGAGCCACCTTGCTCGTCAGCGTCATCGCCAGCAGGGTGCGCCCGTGGAAGGCGTGCTCAAAGGCGAGGATGGCTTTGCGCCCAGTCGAGGCCCGGGCAATCTTGACCGCGTTCTCCACCGCCTCCGCGCCGCTGCTGACGAACATCGTCTTCTTGGGGAAGGTCCCCGGGGTGATCGCATTCATCCGTTCGGCCAGCGCGACGTACGGCTCGTACATGGCGACGTGGAAGCAGGTGTGCAGATAGCGGTCCAGCTGCGCCCGCAGCGCGGCGAGCACCCGGGGGTGGCGCTGGCCCACGTTGAGCACGCCGAGCCCGCCGGCGAAGTCGATGAACTCGCGGCCGTCCACGTCGCGCAGACGGGCGCCCTGCGCCGACTGCACAAAGATCGGAGCGACGTTGAAGACGCCCCGCGGCACTGCCGCCGCCCGCCGCCGCGCCAGTTCTTCCGTCCGGGACATCACGCGCTGCTCCATTCGTCTCCGCCTCCCGTGCGTCGCGGCCGATCTCCGGCCTAGTATGAGGGGGGGGTGATCGCCCAGAGGGCCTCCAGGCGGCCGCGCCCGACGTTCTTCCATCGATGGGGCACCCGGCTGCTGAAGGTGAGCGCGTCTCCCGCCCGGAGGAGGTACCGTTCCTTCCCGACCCAGATCTCCATCACCCCGCGCACGACCACCACGCACTCTTCGTCACCCTGGTGCACGTAGGGCTGCTCACCGCTGCCGCCGCCGGGCGCCGCCTCGGCCCAAATCATCTCCAGCCTGCCGTTGAGATCGGGGGAAAGCAGGTAATCGGTGGCGCGCAGACCCGGATAGGTCAGCCGCGCCCGCTGCCGCCGGCGCACGACGCGGCCGGACGCGGGAGCGCCTTCGTCGAAGAACCGTCCCAGAGAGGTCCCCAGGGCAGAGGTGATCCGCTGCAGCGATGCCACCGAGGGGTTGACACGGCCGCGCTCGAGCTGGCTGATGAAGGATTCGGTGAGGTCCGCCCCCGCGGCGAGGGCTTTCATCGTCATCCCCTGTTCCACCCGCCGCCGCCGCAGCCGTTCCCCCAGCGGGAGGGGGCGGGCGGGCGTAGGATGGGCGCGCCGGCGCGTGCAGGGGCTCATGCGCTCCTGCAGTATCATAGCGGAAACTTAAGCGACGGTACATGAGCGGCGCGGCGAGAGGGATTTCCCGGGAGGGGGGCGAACCACGCGGCGTCCCAGACGGGGGAAGGCATCGCAACATCACGACACGGGGGAAGGCATCGCAACATCGCTACAAGGGGGGGAGAGCATGAGGTCCAGAGTCTGGCTGCTGGTCATCGGCATTGCGCTGCTGGTCGCGTCCCTCGGAGCGTGGCCCGCCGCCGTGCGGGGCGCCGGCATGGCGCCGCTCCAGTCCATCGGCAAAGGGGAAGGCGCCCTCTCGATCATCGCGTGGGCGGGGTACATCGAGCGGGGCGAAACCGACAAGAACTTCGACTGGGTGACCGGGTTCGAGCGGGCCACCGGCTGCAAGGTGGGCGTGAAGACCGCCGCCACCTCCGACGAGATGGTCGCCCTGATGAACGAGGGCGGCTTCGATCTGGTCACCGCCTCCGGAGACGCCAGCAACCGCCTGATCTCGGGGGGCCGGGTCCAGGAGGTCAACATCAGTCTGATCCCGAGCTGGACCACCGTCGATCCGCGACTGCAGAACGCCTCCTGGCACACGGTGGGGGGCAAGCACTACGGCGTGCCCTACCAGTGGGGGCCCAACGTGCTGATGTACAGCACCCGGGTCTTCAAGACGGCCCCCAAATCCTGGAGCGTGGTCTTCGTCGAGCAGAAGCTGCCGGACGGGAAGACCAACAAGGGACGGGTGCAGGCCTACGACGGGCCGATCTACGTCGCCGACGCGGCCATGTACTTGATGTACCACAACAAGGCGCTGGGGATTAAGAACCCCTATGAGCTCGACGCCAAACAGTTTAAGGCGGCCCTAGACCTGCTGCGGGGCCAGCGCAAGATCGTGCACCGCTACTGGCACGACGCCTTCATCCAGATCGACGACTTCAAGAACGAGGGCGTCGTGGCGTCCAGTTCCTGGCCCTTCCAGGTGAACCTGCTGCAGAGCGAGAAGCGGCCCATCGCCAGCACGATCCCTCAGGAAGGGGCGACCGGATGGGCGGACACGACGATGCTGCACGCGAACGCCCCACACCCCAACTGCGCCTATCGCTGGCTGGAGCACTCCATCTCGCCCAAGCTGCAGGGCGACCTGGCGGCCTGGTTCGGGTCGGTGCCGGCGGTGCCGGGGGCCTGCCGGGGCAACGCGCTGCTGGGCGCGGAGGGGTGCAACAACAACGGGTTCAGAAACTTCGAGAAGATCTGGTACTGGAAGACTCCCGTCGCCAACTGCGGGGGCGGGCGGCAGTGCGTGCCCTACCACGAATGGGTGACCAACTACATCGCCGTCATCGGGGGGCGCTGATCGGTCCGCGTCCGCGCGGCGCATCGTTCCGTCAGAGCGTCTCGAAGGCCCGACCCGCCGCGGCCGGGCCTTCGGCGCTCTCAGCCGCCCTGATCCGGCGGAGCGGCGCCGGTGTCGACTAGCCCGACGGGCCGCGGGGAGGCCGCCGCCGCTCGATCGCCGGGTCCCATCGGGCCGGCGGTCCGTTTCTCCCACGTCAGCCGGCACTTTGGCGACGTCCGGGCGGTCGACGACGCCAGTCTGGAGATCCGCGACGGCGAGTTCTTCTCGCTGCTCGGTCCCTCCGGTTCGGGGAAGACGACCTGCCTGCGGCTGATCGCCGGGTTCGACCATCCCACGGCGGGGTCGATTGAACTGCACGGCGTCGAAGTGTCGCGCACCCCACCGTACGAGCGCGACGTCAATACCGTCTTTCAGGACTACGCCCTCTTCCCGCACATGACGGTGGGGCAGAACGTCGCCTATGGCTTGATGATCAAGCGCGTGGCCCGGGCCGAACGCGACGCCCGCGTGCGGGAGATGCTCGACCTGGTCCGCCTGAGCGGGCTGGCGGCGCGCCGGCCGGCCCAACTCTCCGGCGGGCAGCGGCAGCGCGTCGCCCTGGGGCGGGCGTTGATCAATCGCCCGCGTGTCCTGCTGTTGGACGAGCCGCTGGGCGCCCTCGATCTGAAACTGCGCCAGCAGATGCAGACCGAACTGAAGGCCATCCAGCAGCACGTCGGGATCACCTTCATCTACGTCACGCACGATCAAGAAGAGGCCCTCACGATGTCCGACCGGCTGGCCGTCTTCAACAACGGCCGGATCGAGCAGGTGGGCGCTCCGGCGGAGGTCTACGAGCACCCGGCCACCGCCTTCGTCGCCGACTTCGTCGGGGTGAGCAATCTGGTCGGGGGGGAGACGGCCCGGGCGATTACAGGGTCGCCGGAGACCTTTACCATCCGCCCCGAGAAGATCCTGATCCGTGAGCCGGGGACCCCTGTCGCCGAAGGGACCTGCTGGGCCGACGGGCAGATCCGGGACGTGGTTTACGTGGGCGCGCTCACCCGTTATCGCGTCGACCTGGACGCCGGCGGCGAGGTGATGGTGACCCAGCAGAACGTGGACAGCACCTCCCTGGACGTGGCGGCGGCGCGGGGGCGCCGCGTGCGGCTGGTCTGGCCGCGCGCGCACAACCGTCCGGTCGTGACCACGACGTAATCCGCCGTGTCCGTGTCCCGCCGGATCGCGGTCTGGCTCTACCGCCATCCCCGGGTGGCGCTGCTGCTGCTGTTGGGACCGCCGCTGCTCTGGCTCGGGGTGGTCTACCTGGGCTCGCTGACCTCGCTAGTGATCCAGAGCTTCTTCTCCCTGGACGGGTTCACCGGGCAGGTGGTGCGGCGCTTCACCCTCTCCACCTACCGCGACCTGTTCACACCGGCCAACATGGACATCGTCATGCGCACCGCGGGGATGGCCGCGGCGGTGACCGTGACGGCCGCGGTGGCCGCCTTCCCCCTCGCCTACTACATGGCGCGCTTCGCCACCCCACGCGGGAAAGCGGCGTTGTACCTGGCGGTCCTGCTCCCGCTGTGGTCGTCCTATCTGGTGCGGGTCTTCTCCTGGAAACTGATCCTGGCCAAGGAAGGTATTCTCAACTGGACCGTCCAGCGAGTCGGGCTCGGGGGGGTCCTGGAGTGGCTGTTAGGCCTGCCGGGGATCGGTGGGCCGTCGCTGTCCGTCTCGCTTCTGGGGATGTTCATCGTCTTTCTGTACGTGTGGTTGCCGTACATGATCCTCCCCATCGAGGCGGCGCTGGAGCGGGTGCCCGACTCGCTCCTGGAGGCCTCTGCCGACCTGGGGGCGCGTCCGGGCCAGACCTTCCGCCAGGTCCTCCTCCCCCTGGCGCTGCCGGGCGTCATCGCCGGGTCGATCTTCACCTTCTCGCTCACCCTGGGAGACTTCATCGTCCCCTATGCCTTGGGGAACTCCGCCCTCTTTATCGGACAGGCCGTGCTGGCGCACCAGGGCACCGCGGGCAACATCCCCCTCGCCGCGGCCTTCACGGTCGTCCCGATGGTGATCATGGGAGTGTACCTGTTGGCGGTCAAGCGGACCGGGGCCTTCGATGCTCTCTAAGGCCGGTGCCGCGCGCCCGGCCCGGGCGTCACTGGGTCTGCGGGCCGCCACCCTGGCGGTCTTGCTCTACCTGCATCTGCCTCTGGCCATCATCTTCCTGTACGCCTTCACCACCGAGGAGGCGTCCTTCACGTTTCCTCCGCCCGGCCTGACGCTGGAATGGTTCGGGGTGGCCTGGCGGCGCGCCGACATCTGGGCGGCGCTCTCCTTGTCGCTGCGCGTCGCGGGGGCCACGACCGCGGTCGCGCTCTTCCTGGGGACGCTGGCGGCGGCGGCCGTGCACCGGGCGAAGTTCTTCGGCCGGGAGACAATCTCGTTCTTGGTGATCCTGCCGATTGCCCTCCCCGGCATCATCACCGGGATCGCCCTGCGCTCAGCGATCAGCCTCATGGAGATCCCCTTCAGCTTCTGGACGATCGTGATCGGCCACGCTACCTTCTGCGTGGTCGTGGTCTACAACAACGTCCTGGCGCGGTTCCGCCGCACCGCCGCCTCGCAGGTGGAGGCCTCCATGGACCTCGGGGCGTCGCCCTTCGAGACCTTCCGCTACATCGTGCTGCCCAGCATCGCGACCGCCCTGCTGGCCGGAGGGATGCTGGCCTTCGCGCTCTCCTTCGACGAGATCATCGTCACGACGTTCACGTCGGGGCAGCAGGAGACCCTGCCGATCTGGATCTTCAACCAGTTGACCAAGCCGCGGCAGCGGCCCGTCACCAACATCGCCGCCATCTTCGTCATCGCCGCCACGCTCGTGCCGATCCTGTTGGCGCACCGCCTCACCGAAGGCAGCGGCGGGCGCGCCGGCCGCTAGGAAGAGATGCCCCGCGTTACATCGCGGCCTTCCGCAGGGCGTACCCACCCCACAACAGCCAGACGATCGTGAGGAGGCCGGAGGCGATGAAGACCGGCGACGTCGCCGGCAGGAAGGCGGCGATCAGCGTCACGACCCCCGTGACGACGGCCACCCATCCTACCGCGGCGGACAGGGCCCCGGTGCCGACGATCGCCCAGCCGACGAGGAGCAGCGAGGCCCCCGCGAAGCCGTTCCCGAGCCCGGTCAGCCCCACCCCGACGGCGTCGATCGCGGCATAGGCGTGGCTGGCCGCCACCGCATCCGCGGCCTGCGCCAGTTTGGTGCCGCCGAGCCAGCGGATCATGCCGTCCAGGGCAAAGGCGGTGAGGCCGATCGCCGCAAAGTACAGCTGGGCGGTCGCGCGCGTGGGCGCCCTCTCCCGCAGGCGGCTGGCCAACCCCCCCGCGAAGAGGATGCCCAGCGCCGAGGTCATTGCGCCCAGGATGCCGATCGCCGCAATCTGCCCGCCCTTCGCTTTGGTCGCGGCCAGCAGCGCTTCCGGCTTGCCGAGATCGGCGGACGGCACCCCGAGCGTGAAGAAGAACGCGAAGAGAACGATGAGGGCGACGCCGCCCACCAGACCTGCCGTGCCAGCGTTGCGCTGAAACCCTGCCATCTTCCACCTCCCTGGAACCCGGCCCGACGAGGCCGTGGGGTCCGTCAACGACTACGGCGGCTCCGGGATCGGCTCCTCTTCGGGTGCGAGCTCGACGGGCGGAGGTGAGGTTACAGGTTGAGGACGAGGCCTTCCGTGCCGGGGATGATCTCGAAGGGAGGGCGTTGGGCTCGCGCGTTCTCGATCAGGCGGTCGACCACCTCGTCGGCGTAGGCGGGGCTGTGGTGAAACGGCACCAACCGCTTCACCCCGGCGAGGGTGGCGAAGGCAAGGGCCTGGCCGATGGAACTGTGCCCCCAGCCGACGTAAAAGGGATAATCCTCATCGGCGTACTGCGCGTCATGGATGAGCAGATCCACTCCCGCGGCCAGATCAAACCCCGAGGTCCAGGCCGGATCTCCCGGAAATCTCCCCACGCCCAGCGCGGGCTCATGGTCAGGAATGTACGCGAGGGTCACGCGGCCATCGGAGATGCGGTAGCCCACCGTCGGCCCGGGGTGGGAGACGAGGGCGGCCTCGATCCGTAGCGCACCGATCGTGAACGGTCCCAGCGGCACGTCGAGCAGCACCAGGCGCGGCAGGTCACGCAGCCAAATCGGAAAGAGAGGCGGGGAGAGATAGCGCGCCAGGCGGCTGCGCAGATCCTGTGTCGTCGACGGCGGCCCCCAGACGTGCACGTCAACGTCCGGACGGTAGAGCGGCGCGAAGAACCCCAACCCCTGAATGTGATCCATGTGCAGATGGCTCAGCAGGACGTCGATCGAGCGCGCCTCGCCGACCGCCGCGCTCAACCGGCGGATGCCGGTGCCCGCATCCAGGACGAGGAGCGTGCCGTCCGCCCCCAGCACTTCCACGCAGGAGGTGTTCCCGCCGTATCGCACCGTCTCCGGGCCGGCGCTGGCTAGCGATCCCCGCGTCCCCCACAGCGTAATCCTCACGCCGGCTCCAGCTCCCAGAAGATCACCACACCGCCCAGTCCGCGGCGCCCCTGCCCCTCAAGAGGAAACGCGGTCGACTCAATCCGCCTTGAGGCGCCCTCCAGGTCGCTGATCCGCAGCCGGCGGTGCACTGGGTGGTGCTCTTTGAGGGCGACGGTCATCGGCCGGGCGTGGGGCGGAATCGGTGACCCGTCCTCATCAAAGAGAGGAATCGTGCGGACCCAGCCCTCCGATCGCATCTCGCTTTCCGCGAGCGGGCGCCCGTAGATCGCTTCGGCCGGCTTGTTGTAATAGAGCAGGTTGCCCTCGGGATCGAAGAGGAGGATGGGCATCGCCAGGTACCCGGCCAGGTGCCGCATCATGATGACTTCAATCGCGTGCTGCCGGGGGGAGGCCCCGTCGCTCCGCAGTGCCGGCTGGGCCTCTGGGGCCGCCTGCCCTCCCGGATCATGCACTCCCCAGAAGAGCGCGACGGCGCCGAGATGTCGTCCGGCGGATCCCTCCAGCGGGAAGGCGGTCACGCCGAGGCGCCGGGCGACCCCGTCGTGCCCGGTAATCCAAAAGGTACGGTGCGCGGGGCGATGCTGCCGGAGGGCGATCATGAGCGGCAGGTGGTCCGACGCGATCGGCGCCCCGTCGTCGTCCCGTTGCGAAAAGGCCGTGGACCATTCCGCCGCGGGCATGGGCCCCGCCTCATCGAACCGGCGGCCGAGCATCTCCTCGGCGGGTTCGTTGTAAAAGAGCAGATCGCCGGCCGGGTCGACGAGGAAGATGGGCATGACGAGATACTCGGCGAGCTGGCGCATCAGGATCAGCTCGATCGGCTGTCCCATGGGTGCGTCAGACGCGGACGGCTGCGGCCGGTCGTCCCGCCAGCAGCCCCTGCAGCAGGAGCAGGGCCGCCGCCTTGTCCAGCGGGTTGTTCAGGTTCCCGCACTTCGGAGACTGGATGCAGGAGGGACACCCCGCCTCGCAGGGACAGGCGGCGATGGCGTCGAGCGTGGCCGCCATCCACTCCTCGAGGAGCGAGAACCCCTTCTCTGTAATACCGACGCCGCCGGGATGCCCATCGTAGATGAAGATGGTCGCCGACCCTGTCTGCGGATGGTACGGGTAGGAGACCCCGCCGATGTCCCAGCGGTCGCACATGGCAAAGAGGGGCAGCAGGCCGATGGCGGCGTGCTCGGCGGCGTGGATCCCCCCGGCCAGATCCTGCCCGCGCGCGGCGATCTCCCGCGCCAGCTCGTCGGGGACGGTGAACCAGGCCGCGGTGGTGTTCAGCGTCTGGGGCGGCAGGTCCAGCGGTTCGCTCCCCAGGACGGCGTCGGTAAAGAGCTGCTTGCGCACGTACCCGCGGACCTGGGTGGTCACCTCGACGTCGCCGAACCAGGCGGTGGTCGGCCCCCAGGCGCGCTCGCGGTGGTGGCGGAGAATCGTGGCGTCGGTATCGGCGCGCGGCTGAGTGTAATGGTCGCCGCTGGTCAAGGCGACCAGCGCCACTTTCGTCTGGAGATCCAGGGTCGAGACCAGGTATGCCTCCCCCTGATGGAGATAGATGGCCCCGGGGTGCACCGACTCGAAGGCGCGCGCGGCGTCGACGGTGCCAAGCAGGCGGCCCTTGTCACTCTCGATGATCCGGTAGGTGTCTCCGGAGGCGGAGCGCACCTCCACTTCCCCGGCGGGATAGCGGGCGGGCGCCGACCAGTACCATCGTCCCCGCCGCCGGATCAGATCGCCCAGCTCGCCCAGGATCCCCGCCACGCCCCCGGCGCGGGCTCCGAAGAGGGCGGCGTCGCTCTCGTCGAGCGGCCCCTCCGCCGCGGCGCAGCGCAGATGGCCGGCCAGGATGTAGGGATTCTCTGGATCGATCACCGCGTGTTCGTAGGGACGCGAGAACAGGTAGTCGGGATGGCGCATCAGGTACTGGTCGAGGGCGTCGTCCAGCGCGATCAGGACGGCCAGCGAGGGATCGCGCCCCCGGCCCGCCCGGCCGGCGCGCTGCCAGGTGCTGGCGATGGTGCCCGGGTAGCCCACCAGCAGCGCCGCGTCGAGCCCGCCCACGTCGATGCCCAGTTCCAGGGCGCTGGTCGACACGACTCCGACGAGATCCCCGCGGAAGAGGCGCTGCTCGATGCGCCGGCGGTCCTCCGGCAGGTAGCCGGCCCGGTAGGGGCTGATCCGTCCCGCCGCCTCGGGCGCGTCGTTGGCCAGCCGGTGCCGCGCATAGCGGAAGATCAGTTCGGTCACCTTTCGCGCCTTCGTGAAGGCGATCGTGCGCACGCCTTGCTTGACCAGCGCGGTGAAGAGCCAGGTGGCTTCCGAGTAGGGGCTCCGGCGGGTCAGACGCGCCCCATCGAGAAAAGGCGGGTTCCACAACACGAACTCCCGCGGGCCCGACGGCGCGCCCCCGTCTTCGATCACCGTCACGGTCAGCCCGAGCAGCCGCTCGGTGAACTCCTGCGGGTTGGCGATCGTCGCCGAGGTGCAGATGAACTGGGGGCGGCTGCCGTAGAAGGCGCAGAGGCGCCGCAGCCGTCTCAGGATGTTGGCCACGTTGCTGCCGAAGACGCCGCGGTAGATGTGCATGTCGTCGATGATCACGAAGCGCAGCCGGCGCAGCACCTCCGCCCAGCGGAGATGCTGGGGGAGGATGCCGACGTGCAGCATGTCCGGGTTGGTGAGCAGGATGTGGGACTCGTCGCGGATGCGCCGCCGCTCTGCGGCAGGGGTGTCCCCATCGTAGGTGGCCACCCGCACCTGCCCCGGCGCCAGTGCGCTCAGCGCGTCGCGCTGATCCTGCGCCAGCGCTTTGGTGGGGAAGAGGTAGATGGCCCGGGCGTCGGGATCGCCGGCCAGATGCTCGAGCACCGGCAGGTTGTAGCAGAGCGTCTTGCCGCTGGCCGTCGGGGTGACCACGGCGACGTGCTCGCCCCGGCGTACCGCGTCCACGGCGGCGGCCTGGTGCGTGTAGAGGCGGGTGACGCCCCGTGTCGCCAACTGCGCCCGCAGCGCACCGGACAGCGGGGGCTCCAAGCGCGCGTAGCGGGCGGCCCTTCCGGGGAGGGAGCGGCGGTGCACGATTTGATCCTCATAGCCGCGATCGCGTTGAAGGTGAGCGAGAAAGGTGGGGATGTCGAAGGTGGTGCGCCGGCCCACGGTGTCCTCAGTATAGGACCGCCGATTGACAATGCGAAAGGCGGACGGGTATCGTGAGCAGTGACGGCGGCGGTTGTTCTGCCGCCGTCCTTTCGGTCCCCGCACTGCGCGGAAGTGGCGGAACTTGGCAGACGCGCAGGCCTCAGAAGCCTGTGGGGGAAACCCCGTGGGGGTTCGAATCCCCCCTTCCGCACCACCGCCGATGACCCCGCATCCGTATCGAGAGTATGAGGACCCGGCATCACATCTGCCGTCAACCCGGCTCTACGAATCGGTGGGTTTTCGGCCTGTGAACGTGCTCAACACCTACAGGAAGAAGACTCCGGGCCGCCGGCGCACCTAGCAGGATGCGCGAGGGAAGATCGATGCCGCGAACAGAGGTGAAGGGGGGTCAGCGAGCAGATGGGTTGAGGAGTGAGTCTGTGTCATGACCTTCGGCGGCCCGGCCGACTCTCCGACTCCTTCTGAGTCCCGTGACTTTGCGTGCCGCCCTCGCGGGCGGTTTGCCTTTGTCGAGTCCTGGTTCCTCTCCACCCCTGTTGTACCCACCAGCCGGACTCCTCTAGACCTTCCCCGGCTCTTCCCGAGGGTAGGCGGGACCGCGTTCCCTACAGTCGGGTAGCAAGGATGTGCTCCGAAAATTCCCAAAATTCGGCGAAATCCGGCAGGAAAGGGTTCCCCCGCGGCCAAATAGTTCGGCTCACCGTTTTCCAACTCAAGAGAGGCACGAGGGGGGATCAGGATGGAGGCCTACCCGGCCTTCACCCGCGGGGACGAGGCATTCGTCCCTCCGGAGCGGGTCATGACCCGGCTCATGCGGCGCTCGCCGGTGAGGGGGCTCGGGGCGTGGCTCGATTACCTGGTCCTCGGCATCTTCATCGCCGGGGTCCTGGCCGGACTCTTTCTCGCAGGGAGAGGGTAGGAGAGGCGGTGGCGCGCAACCTGCTCCCCCGCATCCGGCCGCCGGACCTCGTCCGGGGTCTAGGGCCCGCGCGGAACGGGCATGCCCTCTCCGACGGCCTTGATCCGCACCCCGACATGCAGCAGACCCCGACGATGGCCCTGCAGCACACCCCCAACGCCGAGATCGAGGAGTGGGCCGGCTCCATCGCCACCGCGCTGTTGGAGCAGCAGGCCTGGTACCGGCAGGCTCTGACCCACCAGGAGATTCGTTCGCTGACCGGCCTGTCCGAAGACGAGGTGTCCCGTGGCTGCTGGCACGCCCGTCTGCACGGCCTGCTGCAGTTTGAGCGCGGGACGGGCCAGTTCCGCTACGCGCTCACCCCGCTGGGAGCGGCGCTGGCCCGCCGCATTCGCTCGCAGCGGGCCAACAGCACGCCAGACTCGTAGTTCCCCCAGCCTCACTAGTCCCTAGCGCAACAGGATAATCTGTCCCCTGATCTCCCCTCCCGGGTTCAAGGCCGTATGGAAGTTGACATAGAGGCGGCCGGCCTGCAGGTCCGCCACCATCGCGGCAGGGATCGGCCAGACGCCCGCCACCGTCCCGCTGGCGGCGGCCGGGCACGCGCCGCTGAGAGCCGGTGCCGGTGCGCCGCAGATCGTCTGCACGACCGGACCGGCCTCCCCTCGGGCCGCCCGGTGGAAGTGCGCCGCGGCCAGAGCCCCACTCAAGCCGGTGAAGGTAAAGGCGAAGCCCACCTCGGTGCGCGCCGCGTTGATCACGACGGCGCCGGTGCCGGCAGCCGTTCTCGGTGTCTGCGCCTGCGGGACGGGCACTTCCTGGGAGAGGGTCACGTCGACGACCACCACGGTCGGAGTCCCCGGCGAGGGGGCTCCCGCCGGCGCGGAGGGCGGCGTCGCGGTGGGCGCGGGTGACGCCGGAGCGGGAGAAGCCGGAGGCACTGGCACCGGCGACTGCACCGGCGACGGCAGGGGCGAAGGCGAAGGAGCTGGAGCCGCCAGCCCGGCACCGGATCCGCCCAGGAACAGCAGAGGCGCGCCCACGAGCAAGAGGACCACGCCCATCGTCACGACAACGGCACTCGTTCGTCCAGGATCATTCATCTGCAAACCTCCCACGTCTGGATCGAGTCGGAATACTTTTAGCCTGTACGGGCAGGCCACAAACGGGGGGCCGCCCAGATCTTTGTGGCTTAAGAAGTGACGTCGCGGGGCGGGCCGATGCTCGGGTCGAGCGGGGTAGTCTCTCCTTCTTCCGTTGCCTCAGCGGGGCCGGCGTCACCGCTGCCGACGAGGGCCCGGGCCACCGCGGCCACGAAGTGGGGTTCGGGCAGGGCGCCGACGAATTCGTGGGTCTCATTGATGACGACCTTCGGCACCGCGTACACGTTGAAGCGCCGGGCCAGGTCGGGAAACTCGGTGGCCTCCACGATGTCGGCGCGCACGCGCGGGCTCTCGATCGCCATGTGGGCGGCCAGCCTGGCCGCGCGGGGGCAGTGTGGTCAGGTGGGCGTGACGAAGACCTGCAGGTGCGTCTCCCCCGGGAGGGCTGCCAGCGCCTCGCGGGTGGGCGCGGCCAACTCGCCCCGTCCCCGGGAGACCGCGATGATCACGTCGAGCAGGGTGACGAACTCATAGCCCGCGGGCAGGCCCAGGTACCGCACGCCGTAGTCCTGCTGCCCCAGGAAGACGATCGCCGGGACCTGCCTAATGCCAAACCGCTGCGCCTCTTCTGGGTGGGAGAGGAGGCCGTAGGTTTCCAGGGTCACTTTCTCTGAGAGCGCGGACACTTCTGAGAGAATCCGCCGCGTATATTCGGCGATCTCCCAGTCCTCCCCGGGCAGCGCCAGACCCCCGGTGGCGGAGAGAAAGAGCAGCAGCCGCACAGGGGCTTCCAGGTCAGCGGCGAAGCGGCGGCGAATCGTTTCAGCATCCTGGGGATTGAGGAACGGCATTCGCGCTCTTCCTCTCTGTAGGCACAATGGCCGACGAACTCTACCAGCGCGACACCCTGGTCCTCGCCCACCTGCGCGGCTATCCCGAGGACCTGCGCCACTATAGCAATCTGATCAAACAAGCGCACCCCCGCGGCATGTCCGCGTTGGACTTCGTGCTTCGCCGCCCGGCTGCCTCGGATTCCTTCATCGCCGCCATCTGCCGCCAGGTCGCCGCCGGCGAAGCGGTCCTCAGCGCGGTGGAAGCCGCCGAGCGCTTCGGCGTCAATCCCCGCGCCTTCCTGGAAACGATCGCGGCGCGGCCGGACTTCCCGGCGCCGCTCTTCGCCAGCGCAGACAAACGCATCTGGCGAGCCGGCGACGTCGACGCCTACCACGGATGGCATGGGGAAACTCCAGCTGCGGGTGCGCTGTAAACGCTGCGGCCGGGAGTTTGACACCGGACGCCGGATGGACCGCCCCTCGTTCGAGCGTGGGACCCTCGCCGCAAACTACCACACTTGCCCCCACTGCGGGACTCGGGAGACCTATCGGAAGGCCGACTATGCGCTCACAGAAGAGCGCGCGCCGCGGCGGCCGCGCTGACGGAAGTTACTGACGGGGCGCCGACTCCGCCAGACGGCGCACCTCTTCCAGCAGGCGCAGCGTCTCGGCCTCGAACCGTTCAACGATGAGGGCGAACCGGGCCTGCTGCTCCAGCGTCAGGATGGCGGCGATCTGTCGCAGCACCAGCTGACGGCGTCGTTCGATGTCGACGCGCAGATCGGTGAGCTCGGCCAGTTTCAGCCGGATGGCGTCCTGATCCGGCGGACGCTGGCGCAGCAGCTGCCGCAGATCATTCTCCAGTGCCCGCTTGCGCCGCCCCAGTTCCAGGCGGATCTCCTTCAGCGTCTTGATGCGAGGAAAGAGGCGGGCGATCTGCTGGTCGGTAAGGTCCAGCTCATCGACGAGCCGCCAGATCAGCAGGGCCTCGATAATGCGGCCGACGCGCTCGTCGGGCAGCGGCGTGGGAGCCTGCCCCAGCGCCGGGAGCGCCAGGAGGGCGACGACCACGGCGGCGAGGGCGGCGTGGCGGCGCATCAGGGGCCTTCCGGCTGGCTGAGATACAGCGGGTCGGCGTCGGTCCCGCTCAGCCCCGACTGCCAGAGCTGGACCGTCTGTTCCATCGACGGGAGCAGGGTGCGCATCGCGTCGGTGAGATAGGGCGCCAGCGGGTTCGCCGTCTCTTCCGGCGCCACGGTGGGCCGCACGAGCGTGGAGATGACGAAAACCAGCACCACGATGGCCGTCGCCGCCGTGGGGGCGAGGAGCGGCACGCTGACCCGGCGGCGCAGTCTCATCCACAGGCTCACCGGCTCGCGGGCGATCCGCTCCTCCAGCCGGGCCATGAAGCCGGACCAGAATCCTTCCGGCGGACCGGGGTCGGGGGCGGCACGGAGAAGGCCCACCGTCTCTTCCAGACGCGCCGCCTCCGCCCGGCAGTCGGCGCACGCCTCCAGATGAGCGGCCAGGGCCCGCCGGAGATCCGGCGGGGTCCGCCCCGTCGACGTCTCCAGCAGCGTCTCGCGCGTTTCAGCGCAGTTCATCGCGATCGTTCCTCGCTCCATTCCTCGGCCAGCATGCCGCGCAGCTTCCGCAGCGCAGCAAACATCGTCGCTTTCACGGTGCCCTCAGAGCATTCGCAGATCTGCGCGATCTCGTCGTACGGCAGATCCTGATAGAGCCGCAGCGCCACCATGGCGCGCTGCCGCGGCGGGAGGGCGTCCACCGCCCGGGCCACCGCCTGCCGCACGGCCGCCGCCTCTGCCTGCGCCACCGGACCGGCCTCCGCCGGCGCCTCCTCCACGACCTCGTCCAGATCGACCCAGGCCTGCCGGCGGCGCCGCTCCTGGAAGTCCAGGCACAGGTTCACGGTGATCCGGTAGAGCCAGGTTCGCAGCTGGGAGCGGCCGTCAAAGCGGGGGAGCGCCCGGTGCACCCGGATGAAGACCTCCTGGGTGACGTCGGCGCCGTCCTCGTGACTCTGCACCATCCGTCGCGCGATCCGGTAAACGGTCTCGCGATACTTAATCACGAGGGCCGTGAAGGCGCTCTCTTCGCCCCGCTTGAAGGCCGCAACGAGTACGGCGTCCTCCTGGTCCAAGGATCCCTCCTCCCCCTCTAACGCCCTCGAGAGGGGCTGCGTTTAGTGGCTCTTCCTGTCTTATGCCCCGATTCCTGTAGTCGCTCCTGAAAGACGAGCCCGGTGGCCGATGTTCGAGAAAGAGGCCCGGCAGTCCGCAGACCGGCCTCATCAGAGAGGCAGGGTGGACGGTGCTATATTGGATCCATGGTCCCTGAGGCGCTTGCTGTGGTCTCCGTGGAAGAGTTCTGGCACCTGGCCCACCGGTTCGAACGGGCCGAGCTGGTCGGCGGGCAGATCGTCGAGATGACGCCTCCCGGGTTCCGCCATGGAGCGATCGTGGTGACCATCGCTCGGCTGCTGCATGAGCACGTTGCCGTTGAGGGGCTTGGGGCCGTCGTCGCCGAGACCGGATTCGTGCTCTCGCGCGA
This sequence comes from bacterium, assembly GCA_050695215.1. Lineage (GTDB taxonomy): Bacteria > Sysuimicrobiota > Sysuimicrobiia > Sysuimicrobiales > Humicultoraceae > JACQGZ01. The sequence continues at coordinate 319 of JBOGSD010000090.1, read as the reverse complement.
TCCGCCGACTGTACGCGCCCCCGACGTGGCAGTGGTGCTTGCCGCCCGGGTGCCGTCACCGTCTCCTGTCCGTTTCTTTCAGGGACCGCCGGATCTAGCCGTTGAGGTTCTCTCTCCGGATGAGAGCCCAGCCGAACTGGCTGCAAAAGTCACAGACTACCTGCGCGCGGGAACTCAGGCCGTATGGGTGGTCGATCCGAACTCTCACAGGGTGACCGTCCATACCCGCAACGGAGCGACCCGATACGCGCCGGATGAAATGCTCGATGGCGCGCCCGTCCTTCCGGCGCTGCGCCTGCCCGTGGCCAAGCTGCTCGCC
>JBOGSD010000089.1:0-4572 GCA_050695215.1 bacterium | reverse complement strand
GTCTGGACGATGATGGCGTCCGCTTCGCGCATCGCCGCCGCCACCGCCGGCGGGGGCTCTTCCCCGCCCATCTCCCGCGCCTCCATCGTGACGACGACCGGCGAGAGTCCAAACTCTCCGGCTGTCGCCACGAGCAGGTCGGTGATCGATCGGGGTCGTTCGAAATCGGTGACGACGAGGAGCCGCTCCCCCGGGCGCACCGCCAGGACCTGGGTCATGATCCGCCGGGCGGTGGGGACCATGCGGTCGAGCAGCGAGAGGGTCACGGCGCGTTCCCCACCAACAGCGGGACGAGGTCAGACACGCGCGCCAGCGTCCGGATCGCCCACAGCCGTTGCAGCGCCAAAGTGGCCTGGGCTTCCGGCATGACGAGAGTGGCGCAGTCCATGAACTTCTCGCGCAGATCGGACCGGGACATCGGTGTGCGGGGATGCCCTTTCGCGGCGTCCGCGCGTCCGGAGAGCCGGCGCCCATCGCGGAGCGTGATGGCGACGGTCATGCGCATCTCGTTGTAGCCGAGGGCCTCGATCTCCGGGTCCACGTGCACGTGCACCCGTGCCATCAACGCCTGCGTCCGCGGGTCGCGCACCTTGGCGTCGACGAACTGCGCGATCCCCGCCCGCCGCTCCAGGACGCCGATGGCCATGCCGAACTGCAGGCTGAACTTCCCTTCCAGCGCGGTCTGGGGATGCGTGTGGATGAGGGCGTTGGGGACGTACGAGTTGGTGCCGACGTCGATCCGGTCGATGTCTTCGGGGCGCAGGTCGTGCGCACGGACCAGCGCTAGCAGGACGTCCTGGGCAGGGTGCGAGAGGGAGCCGGAGGGATAGGGTTTGATCGAGATGCCGGGCTCCTGGAAGAAATAGGGCCGGCCCAATTTTCCCTCGATCCGCTCCGGGGTGAACCCGCCGGCGGCCGCGCGGTAGAATCCGCGGGGCGCCTCCAGGATGTTGGGCGCCGCGGTCCATCCCCTCCGGGCCAGGCGCACGGCCAGGACCCCGTGCTCCGCCGCGCGCCCCGCATGGAACGGCTTCGTCATCGTGCCGAAGTTCTCTCGGAGACCCGCCCCCATGCTGGCGACGAGACCAACGGCCCTGAGCGCCTCATCGAGATCGCAGCCGGAGAGCCGGGCGGCCGCGGCCGCCGAGCCGAATCCTCCCATCGTGCCCGTGGAGTGAAAGCCGTCCCCGTAGTGGCGCGGGTTGATCGCGTCGGCAATGCGGCAGGCCACCTCCACGCCGATGACGTACGCGTCGAGGAGCGCCGCGCCTGCGGCCCCCGACTCCTCTCCCACCGCCAGCGCCGCCGCCAGCACCGGTACGGTGGGGTGAGTCAGCAGCCCGTACACGCTGCGCGGGTCGGTCGCCAGCTGCGTGTCATCGTAATCCATGGCGTGCCCGGCGGTGCCGTTGGCCCAGGCCGCGGACTGGACGGGGGCGCGTAACCCCGACCCCAGGACGGCGGCCTGCGGCCGGCCGCCCAGGTCGCGCAGGTGGGCGCGGGCGATCCTCCCGCTCTCCTCCGTCGCGCCCGCCAGCATCACGGCGATCCCGTCCACGAGATGGTCCGTGGCCAGGTCGCGGACCTCGTCGGGGATCTCGCGCGTTTCAAGCGCGAAACGGACGACCGCCTCGGTCACCGACACGCCGGTGGCCCCCCAGGGAATCGGGCGGGTTGTAGACAATGGACTCCCGTGGGCTTTGGACGGCTCGGAAGAAGACTCCTGCCGGGGTGAGGCGTGGCGCGGCTGATCGTGACGATGGGCGATCCGTCGGGAATCGGTCCGGAGGTGCTGGTCAAGGCGCTGCCGGGACTGCTGGGGGCGGAGCTCCTGCTCATCGGCGACCGCGAGGTGTGGCACCGGGCCCAGGAGATCGCCGGTGTGGCCGGCCCACTGCGTCCGGCTCGCGCCCCTGAGCCGGTCACGGCCGAGGAGATTCCGTTCCTCCAGATCGCCCCGGAGGAGGGATGGGAGCCCGGACGGATGAGCCCCGCCGCGGGACGGACGGCGGCACGCTGGCTGGAGCGGGCGGTGCGGCTGGCTCTCCACGGGGGGGCCGACGCGGTCGTCTTTGCCCCCCTCAACAAGGAAGCGATCATCCGCGCCGGATACCGCATCCGCGACGAGTATGACTTCTGCGCATCCCTGGCCGGGGTGACCGACTACGACGAGATGAACGCCATCCCCCATCCCGGGGGAGGAGGCATCCTGTGGGTGGCGCGGGTGACCGGACACGTGCCCTTTCGAGAGATCGCTGCGCTGCTCACGGAAGAGCGCGTCCTGCGGACCATCCGGCTGGCCCACCGGGTGGCCCGCGCATCGGCAGGCGCACCGCTCGGGCCACCGCGCGGCCCGAGCGGTCCTCACATCGGAGTCAGCGCGCTCAACCCGCACGGGAGCGAGGGCGGCCTCCTCGGGGACGAGGAGAGCCGCGTCATCGTCCCCGCGATCCGGGCCGCCGCCGCGGAAGGGTTGAACGTCTCAGGCCCGCACCCCGCCGATCACATCTTCCGCCTGGCCCGGGCCGGCCGCTTCGACGCGGTGGTCGCGATCTATCATGATCAGGCCCAGATCGCCACCAAACTGCTGGGCTTCGAACGCGGCGTCTCGGTGGGCATGGGGTATCCGTTCGTCCTGACCACCCCCTCGCACGGCACCGCCTTCGACATCGCGGGCACCGGCGTCGCCGACCCGGGACCGATGCGGGAAGCGCTGGCCCTCGCGGCCCGGCTGGTGGACCAGCAGATGCGATGAGCGGATGGGACCAACTGGGCTCGCGGGTGGCCATCGTCACGGGCGCCTCCAGCGGCATCGGGGCCGCGGTGGCGGAACGGCTGGGCCGGGAGCGGATGCGGGTGGTCCTGGCCGCGCGGCGCGCCGATCTGTTGGAGCAGGTGGCGGCGCGCGTGCGCGCCGCCGGCGGCGAGGCCCTGGTCACCCCGACCGACGTGCGCGACCCCGCCGCGATCGAGCGGATGGCCGCCGCCGCGACCGCGGCCTGGGGGAGGATCGACTTGCTCGTGGCCAACGCCGGCATCGGCGGGGGCTCGGTCCTGCGCCTGCCCGACGAGGCCGTCGCCGAGGTCGTCGCGGTGAACCTGCTCGGCGTCATCCGCTGCGCCCGGGCGGTGCTGCCGCCAATGGCGGCGCGAGGTGAAGGACACATCATCGCGATCTCGTCGGTGGCGGGGCGGGTCATGGCGCCGGGGTCGATCTATGGCGTGACCAAAGCGGCGGTGCTGGCGTTCTGCCAGGCGCTGCGGCGCGCCGTGGCCGCCGACGGCATCGCGGTGAGCGCCGTGCTGCCGGGCTGGATCGACACGCCGTTGCTGCGCCAGCGCGTGCGCCCGCGCTGGACTGCGCCGCCCTCGGTGATCGGCGACGCGCTCGTCGGTCTCTTGCGCCACCCTCGTCCCGAGGTCGTCGTCCCGGGATGGTACCGCCTCCCGCTGGCCCTGGGCCGGTGGCTGCCCTCCCTCGCCGACGCCTTCTTCGCCTATCAACAGCGAAGGGGTCAGCCGGCCTCCAGGAGGTCCTGAATTTCGCTGCGCGGGAGCCCATTGCCCAGCGCCACGGAGAGGGCCAGCCGGGCTTTGTGCCCCGGGAAGTCCTGTGCGAAGAGCACCCCGCGCCCCTGCAAGTCGCGAAAGGCGCCCTCGTAGCCGTACATGTCCCACATGCCGCCGGTGAGACAGCGCGTCGTGGCGGCCACGGTCACCCCAGCGGCGATCGCGTCGTCGATGGCGGGCAGCAGTGGGGGCGGGACGCGGCCGCCCCCGAAGGTCTCCAGCACGAGGCCGCGCGCGCCGTGAGCGAGGCTAGCCCGGATGAAGCGGTCGTGGCATCCCGCCCAGAGGCGGATCAGATCGACCTCCGGCTCCAGCCGCGGCTCCAGCACGCGCCGCGCCGCGGGGCGCATGAAGAAGGCGATCCTGTCTCCGTAGGCCACGCCGACCGCTCCCGCCGCCGGCGAGCGAAAGGCATCCTCTTTCTGGCCGTTGGTCTTGGTCACCCAGCGCGCCGCGTGCACCTCTTCGTTCAGGACCACGAGCGGCCCCAGCCCCCGCGCCCCCCCGGCTGCCGCGGTGCGCACGGCGTCGAAGAGGTTCCGGTAGCCGTCGAACCCGACCTGCGACGCGTTGCGCATCGCCCCGGTCAGCACGACCGGCTTCTCTCCGCCGACGGTGAGGTGCAAGAGGTAGGCGGTCTCCTCGAGGGTGTCGGTGCCGTGGGTGATCACGACCCCGTCTACGTCCGGGCGCGCCAGCGTCTCGGTGACCCGCCGGCTGAGGGCGGCCATCCGCTCAGGGGTCATCCAAGCTCCCGGGATGAAGTCGAACTCCTGCGGCTCCACGTCGGCGACCTGGTCGAGCCCCGGGACGTCGCGGAGCAGATCGGCCGGACGGAGCCAGGGCCGCGCTCCCCGGCCGTCCACGTCGCGGGTGGAGATGGTCCCCCCTGTGGCCAGCAACACGATGCGCTTCACGCTCGCCCCTCCTCCTGCCGTCGTCAGCTGCGCGCCGGCTGGTCGGGGAGAAATTCTGCGCGGGACGAATAGTTCTCCTTGAATC